>JANWKL010000080.1 GCA_025451375.1 Steroidobacteraceae bacterium | reverse complement strand
GGCTTTCTCGTCGCAGGCGTCTTTGGCACCTATTCAGGCATCACCATGCTCTACCTGATCCTCGGCACCCTGTGGGCCGGCGCGCAATTTTTGCCGGCGTCGCCGGCCTCGCCTGCGCGTGTTGCGCCGCCATCGCCGATGGTGCGCTGAGGATGTGCGGTATTGCAGGTTTCGCCGGGACTGAGCTTAAGCCGCAGGAGGCGACGAGCCGCCTGTCGGCCATGTGTGATGCCATCCTGCATCGCGGCCCGGATTCAGATGGTTACTTCCATGCTCCGGGCGTTGCCATGGGGATGCGGCGCCTGAGCATCATCGACGTCGCCGGCGGACGCCAGCCGATCTCGAACGAGGATGGCACCGTCACCGTCGTCTTCAACGGTGAGATCTACAACCACCATCCGCTGCGCCGGCAGCTGGAAGCGGCGGGGCATCGCTTCAGCACCCGCAGCGATACTGAAGTGCTCGTGCATCTGTACGAGGAGCATGGCACCGATATGGTCCGGCAGCTGCACGGCATGTTCGCGTTCTCGATCTGGGACGCGCGCCGCCAGCGCCTGTTCATTGCACGCGACCGCACTGGCATGAAACCGCTCAGCTATGCCGTGCGCGGCGGCGGCATCGTGTTCTGCTCGGAGCTGCGCGCGCTGTACGCGTTCGACCGCTCGGCCCTGCGGGTCGCGCCCAGTGCCGTGCTGGAATATCTGGCGTTCGGCTACGTACCCGATCCGGGCAGCATCTTCGAGGGCGTGAGCAAGCTGCCGCCCGGCCACTTTCTCGTATGGAGTCCCGGTCGTCCCGTGGAGGTGCAGCGCTACTGGAGTCCGCCGCTGCCGGACAACAAACTCCGGAATGAGCCCGAGCTGATCGCGGAACTGCGCACCAAGCTCGATACGGCGGTCACGTCGCACCTCGAATCCGAGGTGCCACTCGGAGCGTTCCTTTCCGGAGGGACCGATTCCTCGACGGTGGTGGCGCTGATGTGCCGCCATGCCGCCGGGCGCGTCAAGACGTTTTCCATTGGATTTGCAGAAGCCGAGTACGACGAATCGGAGGCCGCGCGGGCGGTCGCCACCCAGTTGGGGACTGAGCACACCGAGCTCGTGGTGCGCCCGGACGTGGAGCAGATTTTCGAGAGCGTGGCCGCCATGTTCGACGAGCCCTTCGCCGACTCCTCTGCGATCCCGACATTCCTCGTGGCCCAGCTCGCGCGCGAATCCGTGACGGTCGCGCTGTCCGGCGATGGCGGCGATGAACTGTTCGGTGGCTACACGCGCTACGGCGACACGCTCAAGCGCGGCGGCGGCGGCGGCGGCACCGGACCGCGCCTGGTCTCGGCGCTCGGCCTGATGCTGCCGCACGCCTTCCCGGGGCGTAATCGCCTGATCGATCTTGGCCGGTCGCGGCTGGGACGTTACGCCACGAACGTAGTCCAGCCCGTGCGGGTCGATGAAGGCGGCGTCGCGGCCGCATGGCACCCGGCCGGCCGCCGCACTATCGACGAGCAGCTCGCTCGCTTCACGTCGGCTGAGGAGTCGGAGGATTTCGCCGCGGCGATGATGCGGCTCGATCTGGAAACCTATCTCAACGGCGACATTCTCACCAAGGTCGATCGCACCAGCATGGCGGTGTCGCTCGAGGCACGCGTGCCGCTGCTCGATTTCGACCTGGTCGACTTCGCACTGCGCATCCCGGGTGACCTGCGGGTAACGGCAACGGAGAGCAAGCGCCTTTTCCGGCAGGCGATTCGCGGCATCGTTCCGGACTTCGTTCTGACGCGTCCTAAACGCGGCTTCGCCATGCCGCTCGCACAGTGGTTCCGGGGCTCGTTGCGCCACCGTATCCAGGCGCTGCGGACGCCGACCGCGGCGATCGAGCAGTACCTTGACGTGCGGGCGGTCGAGCGGCTGGTAGGCGAGCACCTGATCGGACGCCGCGACCACAGCGTGCTCTTGTGGCGCCTGATTGTTCTCGACTACTGGCTCGCGGCCTTTGCCGACGGGCGGCTCGGCCGGCCACCACTGGTGCCGGTACCCCACGCCACCCGGACACACGCGCTGCCCGGTCGGGGACGGGTGGCGGGAGGCAGAATGAATGCCCCTCCCCCGGTGTCGGATCTGTTCCTGTCTGCGGACGGCGCGGCTGCGCGACTGCGGGTGGGCCTCCTCATCGATGAGCGCGGCATACCCGGTTACGCGCGCGGCGTTATCGAGGATCTGCGCCGCGCGAATTACACCGAGGTGGCGCTGGTCGGGGTGACGACCCGGGCGCCCAACAGCGCTGCGGCGGTACCGGAATCCGGCCTGGCGTTGCGCGCTTACGCGACGTTTATAGAGTCGCGGTACCAGATGCATCCTGATCCGCTCGCGCCCGTGTCCTGCGAGGATCTGCTGAGCGACGTTCCGCGCGTGTCGTTGCCAATCGCGCGCCGCGGGGACAGTTGGGAGCTATCGTCCGCAGGACTCGCGGCAATCGCCACCGCGCAGCTGGACGTAATCATTGATTTTGCCGCCCGCCCGGTTCGGCAAAAGTTGCTGCCAGCGACCCGCCATGGAGTGTGGCGCTATCACTTTGGGGACCGCAGGCTCTACCCGGCAGGATCCGGCTTTCTGCGGGAGATCATCGACGGCATGCCGCTGACCGGCATCGAGTTGATTCGCCTGGGGAGCAGCCCTGAGGACGACGTCACGCTGCTGCGGGCCCTGTTCCGCACCGTGCCTTTCCCATCGCGTCAGGCAAATCGGTTTGGCCCGGTCTGGGGAACACGCCATTTCGTGGCGCAGAGTCTGTGGTCGCTCAGACACGGATCAGGGAACGATCCCGCCCACGGGGCCGGGCCAGTCGCGGGCAATTCAGGCGGACGCGTGCCGACGATCACGCAGTTTGCCCGCTGGATGCTTGCCGAAGCGGGCAGCAGGGCGTTTCCGCTCTTCAGGCAGGTCGATCGTCCGCTGCATTGGCGGATCGCCCTGCGCCGGACTCGCGTGCCGCTATACGAAGACTCAACACGCGCGGCATTGCAGTCGTTTCGCTGGCTCGATTCGCCGCCCGCGTGCCACTGGGCGGATCCGGTCATTTTCGAGCACGAGGGGCAGACCTGGCTGTTCTTCGAAGAGACGGTCGATCCGAGCCGCGTAGGCCACATCTGCTGCGGCCGCATCACCCCTGACGGGGAACTGGTGGACGTCAGGGCGGTTCTGCAGCAGCCGCACCACCTTTCATTCCCCCAGATCATCGCGGCCGACGGTGAGATCTTCATGCTGCCCGAAGGCGCCCAGGGCGGAGGACTCGATCTTTACCGGGCGCGGCGCTTTCCGGATGAGTGGGCGCTGGAGAAGCGCCTGCTCGACTTCCGTTGCGTGGACTCCTCAGTCTTTCGGGCGTCGGGATCGTGGTGGATGACAACCTCGCCAAAGGTGGTGGCTGGCCACGCACCGATCACCTGGCTGCTGCGCGCCGATCGGCTGACGGGGCCGTGGGAGTTTCAGCCCGGTGGGCTCGTGGCCAGCGACGCGCGAGTTGCCAGGGCGGCCGGCGCGGTCTTCGAGAGCTCGGGCCGTTTCATCCGGCCCAGTCAGGACTGCAGTGTTTCATACGGACACGCGCTGGTACTGAACGAGATCCTCTCCCTGCACGAGCCCCGGTACCGGGAGCGAACGATTGGCCGCGTCGAGCCGGGCTGGATGCCGCGGCTGGCAGGCGTGCACTCCTACTCTCGGGTCGGAGAATGGGAAGCAATCGACGGCGGCTTCGCGTGGTAAAGCCGCAGCCGGTCATTTCACACTGAAGTTCGGCGGCGGCGTAGGCTCGCTCAACGCCGGGAGTCCGGCACCCGACAGACTGGCCCCGATGTCCGCTCCGTCCGTGCCGGCCGCCTTGTACGGGCTGCTGGCGGCCAGTGTGTAGTCGCCAGCGGCAGAGTTTGCAAATACCGTGGCCTGACTCGTCGGAAAGAAATTCCCGGCCGGATACTTGGCGGCAGTGCCATTAACGATGACGTTCTTGGCAAAGATCCAGTTGGTGAAGTCTGCTTTGAGCGCCGCGGTGCCATTACCCGCGCCGGCACCAAAAAAGCCGTACTGTGTCTGTGACGACAGATTGTTCGTGAAGGTGAAGTTGCTGACCTTGGTCGCGGCTGTATCGGCCATCATCAGGTCCGAATTCGGCGAGCGCGGCGGCGCCGCGGTGTTGACGATGGTGTTGTGATCAATGGTGTAGTCGGAGCCGCCTTCCAGCACCTGGAAGGCGCGGCCGTCGGCGCCTCCAAACCCGGTTACGCCGAGGATGTTATTCCGGATCAGAACCCGGACGGTCTTCGGAATCGTCGGGTGGTAACTATCCGTGCCGGCAATGTTGATCCCGCTGCCGACATTGATGAACGTGTTGCCAGTGATCGCGATGTCGGTGGTCGTGGACCAGGGGGCACCGCCATCCTGATTACGCGGTGTAATCAGCAGCGCGAAGCCGGTCTGCGCCGCGGAGGGATTGTTCTGCAGGGTGTTGCCACTGACGAGGACGCGCTTGGCGGCCTTGAACTCGAGCAGGTTCTTCACCGTGATTGCGGGTATCTCGCTGAGGAGCGACAGGGGCTTGAACAAGGTGTTGTTGCGGATCTCGATGTCCGCCGGCACCAGCGACGCGGCTTTGGCATCGGCGCCGCCGAACAGCACATTCTCGGCCGCCGCCTCGATGTAGTTGTCGACGATCTTCAGCGGCCCGGTGGTGTTATAGGCCCATAGTCCCTGGGCATCGTTCGAGTCCTTGAAACCGGAGATGTAGGAGTCGATCACCGCCACGTAGGCGCCGTCCATCTCGATGCCACGGCGGGCGTTCTCGTTCGCAGCGGCGTGCACGTAGCAGCGATCGAACACGATGTGATGCGCCAGCGTTGCCGGCGAGGTATCGGCGTTGCCGATCGCGATCACCTGGTACACATAGGCGCCGGATACCGGAGTAAATTCAATGCCGGCGAACCGGAAGTGATGGCTGCCTTTGGTCGACGTGATGGCGTTGTTGTAGGCGAGCGAAGCAATCTTCGCCATGTGGGCGGCGTCGCTGGGCCCGACACGATGACCCGGCGCCGGCAGGCTCGCAAGATCACTCGATACAACGTAAATCCAGCCGCTGCCGCTGGTCTTGTTCGGCAGCGTGAGTGGGCCGGTGAAGGTGGCGCCGGCCTGAAGTACGATGGTGTCCCCGAGTTGCGCGTTGTTCAACGCAGCCTGCAGATCACCACCCTCTGATATCTTGATGGTCGCGCCCGCCGGAGCCGTATAGGTCGTGTCGAACGTCAGCGGAGCGATCGGGAGGGCAGCGGCAAAACTCACTCCGTGCGCGAGGGTTGCTGCTGCGATGACGGCCAGGAAGTTCGAACGAGGCATTTATACAGTCTCCGGGATATACGGCGGATTTTGCGCAACGAGCGCCGGTGGCACCATGACCGGTGCTGGTAGGGGATCTTGCGTGAGCACGCAGTTGTTTCCAAGCTGTCGCAGCTTGGCAACGTGACTCCATGATGCGCTCGCGCTGCTACATAATGTCTGCGACCGTGAGATGGCGGTAACTTGACATTGCGCACAACACTGGCAGCCCTGAGCTCGAAGCTGGCACGCGCACGAGGGCGCTCGCTCGATGAGCTGCGGGTCAGAGCCTCGCAGGCGCTCTACGCTCGCCTGGAGTGGACGAGCGACGCGCTGAGGGGTTCGCGGCACCCGCCCGACCTGGAGCGCCACGCGAAGCCGCTATTCGATCGTGGGGCCGAGGCTCTTGCCGGGGACCGGGTGAGCCCGGAGGTTGTCGCCCGCGCCATCACAGGACTCGATGAGCAAATCAGCGCCAGACTCACCGAGCAGAGCAATGCAGCCGAGGGCGGTGTCGTCACCCTCCTCGGCCATGGCCCCATGTCAGTCGGCAACCCACCGCACTGGCATGTCGAGGCACTCAGCGGCAGACAAGCACCGCGGCGCCACTGGAGCCGCATCGATCATCTGGATGTTGCCGCGGTGGGTGACCACAAGATCCTGTGGGAGCTCAACCGGCACCAATACCTGCTGGCACCGGCATTCTGCTGGCTCCTCGAGGGCGAGTCCCGGCGCTTTGATCTCATCCAGTCGCACCTCGCCTCGTGGCTGGCGGACAATCCGGCTCGCCGCGGGGTCAACTGGGTGAGCAGCCTCGAAGTGAGCTTGCGCGCGATTACCTGGTGCTGGCTCCTGTGGATGTTGCGCGACGCACCGTGGAAGCCGCAGCTGCGCGCGCGACTCGCCGCCTCCCTGGAAGCGCACGGCCGGCAGATAGAACGCTACCTGTCGACCTATTTCAGTCCTAACACCCACTTGACCGGCGAAGCGCTCGGATTGTTCTACCTGGGCACGGTGCTGAAGGATTCGCGCCATGCCGGCCGCTGGCGCGCGCAGGGCGCGGCGATCCTCGAGTCTGCGCTGGCGCGCCAGGTCTACCCCGACGGCGTCTACTTCGAGCAGGCCACTCAGTACCAGCGCTACACGGCGGAGATTTACCTGCACTACGTGCTGCTGGCCAGGGCTACGGGCTGGAGCGTCCCGAGTACGACACAGGACGGGCTTGCGAACCTGCTCACCGTTCTGCGCAGTGTCATCGGCGGCGACGGCTGCATGCCGCTCCTCGGTGACGACGACGGCGGGCTGTTGTTGCCGTTGGATCACCGGCCGCCGGATGACCTGCGCGCGCTGCTGCTCGCCGGTGCGGTGGCGCTCGACCGGCCGGACCTGATCGCGCCTGGCAAGGCGTCGCCTGCGTACGCGTACTGGCTCTGCGGCACTCAGCGCACCGATCGCATGCTGGCCGCCAACGCCGTCGAGCCGCTCTGGCTGGATACGTATTTCCCGCACGGCGGACTCGCGGTATTGCGCGACGGCTGGGACCCGACAGCCGCCGTCGGCGTGATCGATGCGGGCCCGCACGGTGCGCTCAGCTGCGGCCACAGTCACGCGGATGCTCTCGCCATAACCTTGTCCCTCGGACCGACGCAGCTGTTCATCGATCGCGGAACGCTCACTTACATGGGCGCGGAGCGCAACGAGTTTCGCTCCACCGCCTCACACAACACGCTGGAAATCGACGCCGCCTCGTCCATAACTGCGGGGGGGCCGTTCAAATGGCTGGATGAGGTTCCGCCGCGACCACAAGGCGTGGTGTATTCCAGCTCGCATTTCAGCGGCTTCGCAGCGCAGGCCGTCGGTCACGTCGGCAGCGCGCGTCCCTCCGTCCACCGCCGGCGGGTATTGCACCGGCGCGGCGGCGCGTGGGTGATTCATGACCAGGGCGCGCGCCATGGGGCGCGCGGTGGCACGCTGCGGTGGCAACTCGCCGCCGGACACGTGGCCGAGTCGCTGACTCCGCTCTGCGTTGGAATCCGCGACCGCGCTGGCATCGGAGTTGCGACGGTGTTCATGCTTGGATCATCCACGCCCGCCGTTGTGACACGGGACGTGTCCTCAAGGCTCGGACATCGCACCCCGGCACAATGCCTGGAACTCGGCGTCGACGCCTCGCTCGAGGCACTCACCATCATCGTTCCGGCAGCAGCGGAAGGCCGCCTGGTGGCGATTGCGCTCGACGGTGAGCGGGCGGCAACATGCGTCACGTGGGCCGACGACGGTGGCCGTCAGCGGCTGATATGCGGCGCGCCGCCGGTTGGCCTGGCGGGACTGCCTGCGCACCTGCTTGGCGACGCGGACCTCCTGTGGTGCGTCGATCACTTGGCGCAGAGCGCTGGCGCGGGCATGCGCTGCGATCTCGTGGCAGCCATGAAGGCAGCCCCGCTGCCGGGCGTTGCGCAACTGGTCACAGACCTAAGCGAACAGTCAGGCAAAATGGTGGTTTTGGAGGGTGCCGACGGAGGCTGGAGCGCCGTCAGTATCCAGGAACCCCGGCGCGGGTAGCAGCCGGGCCAGGGATCGTCGTTTTATGTGCGGTATTTGCGGCATCGTCACAGCGAGTTCGAGCGGCGTCCCGGATCGGGGCCTCCTCGAGCGCATGCGCGATTCCATCGCGCACCGCGGGCCGGATGGCGCCGGTCTCTATGTGGCACCCGGGGTGGGCATGGGCCACCGCAGGCTCAGCATCGTCGACGTGGCCCATGGGCAGCAGCCCATGTACAGCGAAGATCAGCGCTTCGTCATCGTCTACAACGGCGAGGTATTCAATCACCCAACGCTGAAGCCGGAGCTGGAAGCGCAGGGAGTTCACTACCGCACCCGCTCGGACACCGAGACGGTGCTGCACCTGTACGAGCGCCTGGGTGAGCGTGCGGTCGAGCACATGCGGGGCATGTTCGCATTTGCCATCTGGGACTGCCGCGAGCGGCGCCTCTTCCTTGCCGTCGATCGTTATGGCGTCAAACCGCTCTACTACGCTCAGCAGCCGGACGGCACGCTCATCTTTGGATCCGAGATCAAGGCGCTGCTGCCGGCGCTCCGCGGCCAACCAACCCTCAACCTCGAAGTGCTGCCGGATTTCCTGGCCAATCACGCGCCCTCAGGAGATGCCACGCTGTTCGCCGGCATCAAGCGCCTTCCCCCCGGACACACCCTCACGTGGCACGCCGGTCGGATCACCCTGCGCCAGTACTGGGACATCCAGTTTGCCGATGAGCTCGCAGCGCCAGCACCAGGCTCCGCCGCGGAAACGGCAATGGTTGAGGAATACGGCGAGCGCTTTACCGAGGCGGTCCGCATCCGCCTGATGAGCGACGTGCCACTGGGAATGTTCCTCTCGGGAGGGATCGATTCGGCGGCGATCACCGCGACCATGGCGACACTCGTCAAGGACCCCATCCGGACGTTCTCGGTTGCATTTGCCGAGCGGGAAGCCAATGAGCTGGAATACGCGCGCCTCGTCGCCCGCGCCTATCGCACCGAGCATCGCGAGGTCGTGGTATCGCCGGCGGAGTTCTTTGCCGAGCTGCCGCGTCTCTTGTGGCACGAGGACGAGCCCATCGCGCACCCTTCAAGCGTTGCGCTCTACTTCGTCTCCAGGCTCGCCGCGCAGCACGTGAAAGTGGTGCTCACCGGTGAGGGCAGTGATGAGACCCTCGCCGGCTATAACCGCTACCGCGTCACGGCCTACAACGCGCGCCTCGGCGCGCTGTACCAGCGCTACCTGCCGCACTTCGCGCGTCGCGGCGTGAAACGCGGCCTCCTGGCGCTGCCCCCCACGTCGCGCTTCCGGCAACGCGCCGC
>JANWKL010000079.1 GCA_025451375.1 Steroidobacteraceae bacterium | reverse complement strand
TACAGGTGCAAGAGCGCGTGGGCGAGCAGCCGGTCGGCGAAGCTCTCGAGCAAGTCGTTTTTCATCAGGCTGTTGCGCCACAAAGTGGGGACGGCGCTTGCAGTGTAGTGCGCCCCGGCCAGCGTCCCGCAGGCTGAGGCGACGACGTCCGAGTTGCCGCCGAGGTTGGCAGCGCTCAGCACCGCGTCGCGCAGATTGTCGGTGCGGGCGAAGGCATCGAGCGCGGCGGCCAGGGCTGTGAGGGCGGTCGTCCCGCCGCGCCGCGCCGGGCCCTGCGCCGTTCCTGCCCCGCCCGCCTCGGGCGCCTCGAGCACCGCGATGGCGCGCGCCAGGATGGCCTCCTTGGTCTCCCCCGACAGCGCCGCGTGCAGCGCCGCCGCCAGCGCGCGGCACGCCGTCAGCACGACCGGGGCCTGGGAGGTCGCGCGGGCGGCTTCGGCGGCATACTCGATGCCGGCTGCCCGGTTGCCGAAGAAGTACAACACCACGGGCGCGACCCGCGACAGGCTCTCCGGGCCAAGTGCATCCGGGTCGTGCGATCCGGAGAACGGCTGCCGGCGCCACTGCGAATGTGCCAGCGCGCGGGCGGTCGCTGCGGTGATGCCAACGCACTGGCCAGTCGCCGACAGATGCCCATGCTGCTGCCAGCGCCGGTAGCGCGCGACCTGGTCGCGGGCGTCGAAGCCTTCACGCTCGAGCAGGCTCTCCGCGAGGCACAGCGCCATGGCGGTGTCATCACTCCAGGCGCCCCGCGGCAGATCAAACGGGCCACCGCCCAAAAGATCGCCCACGGGAGCGAATCGGCCGGGCCGCTTGTACTGGGTGGCGGCCGCGGCCGCATCGCCGACCGCCAGCCCTAGCACGGCGCCAAGAAAGCGCTCCCGCAAGCCGCGCGCCGCGGCCAGCGTCGCAGGGTCGAGCAGCGGATCGCCGTCCAGTTCGGGCGCGAACACGCGCGGCGTCCAACTGCGGACGAAGTCGCTTTGTTCGTCGGTCTCGGGCACCACCGGCCACTGCAGGGATCTGGCGCTCCCCTGCCACAGGCGGTTGAGCTCGGCGAGGGCCGCCTCGCCGACAAGACCGCGCTCCGCCAGCAGGCAGCCGGCGACCGTGCCGGTGCGTCCGATGCCCGCCCGGCAGTGCAGATACACGACCCGGCGCGCATTCAACGCCTCGCGCAGACACTCGAGGATCTCCGCCATGTGCCCGGGCTCTTGCGGAATGCCGTGGTCGGCGATTGGCTTGCGCAGGTACTCGACGGTGAGCGGCAGATCAGCGTGATAGGGCGGCAGCTCATCCGGCTGCGTGAGATCCACAAAACAACCCACGCCGGCGTCGATGAGGCGCGCCAGGCGCACCCGGCTCTCGGCGCGATCCGCCGCCGCCGGGTATTCCCCGGCGAGCACCTGCCCGGGAATCACCCAGTAGGTGTTGGGCAGCGGCGTCAGCATGCGCGTGCCGTCAGGCAAACGCCGGGCGCTGCTCGAGCTCGTCGGTCAGCCGCTCCTCGTCGAATTCGGACATGCTGACAACGCGCTGCAGATCCAGCCCGGCGAAGTCGAAATGACGCGGGTCCGCAAGGTGCGCGGTTTCAACGTGGCGCAGCGCCGAGAAAATCGACGCGGTGCGACCCGGGAAGTTCGCCTCCCAGTCGGCGAGCATTTTCTTCACCGCGCGCCGCTGCATGTTGTCCTGCGAGCCACACAGCTTGCACGGGATGAGCGGGAAGGCGCGGCCCCGCGCATAGCGGGCGATGTCGGTTTCGGCGACATAGCTCAGCGGGCGGATGACGATGTGCCGGCCGTCATCCGACAGCAGCTTCGGCGCCATCGCCTTCAGGCGCCCGCCAAAGAACAGGTTGAGGAACAGCGTCTCGACGATGTCATCGCGATGATGACCGAGGGCGATCTTGGTGACGCCGGCTTCGCGCGCGAAGCGGTACAGGGCGCCACGCCGCAGTCGTGAACACAGCCCGCACATGGTGCGGCCCTGCGGCACCACGCGCTTCACGACGCTGTAGGTGTCCTGCTCGATGATGTGGTACGGGACGCCGGCAGCCTTGAGGTAGTCCGGCAACACGTGCGCCGGGAAGCCCGGTTGCTTCTGATCGAGATTGACGGCGAGAAGTTCGAAGTCCAGCGGCGCGCTGCGCTGTAACGACAGCAGCATGTCGAGCAGCGTGTAGGAATCCTTGCCGCCGGAGAGGCAGACCATCACCCGATCGCCGGCGCTGATCATGTTGTAGTCGGCGATGGCTTTGCCGACAGAGCCACGCAGCTGCGCCGCCAGGCGCTGCAGCGTGCGGGACGGCTTCGCGGTGGCGGGTATCACACTGAGGATTCTAGCAGCCGGCCAAAACGACGTTTTTGGCCGGCGGAAACGGAGCCGTTGTCCGCCAAAATCGCCGCAGGCGATTTCGGCCAATCAACTAAGCGGCGACGCTGCTGGCGGCACTCTCGAGGTACTTGGCCTCGACGTAACGCACGAAGGAAGCTGCGCTCAGGGGCTTGCCCGTGGCGGCCTTCAGCAGCTCCTGCACCGGCACCTTGGCGCCGAGTCCATGCACGTTGGTGCGCAGCCATTCGAACAGGCCGCCGAATTCCCCACGCGCCAGCTGCTCGTCGAGACCCTCGAGGCCCTCGCGCAGGCTCTCATACAATTGCGCCGCGATCGCAGTCCCCAGGGCATAGGAAGGGAAGTAGCCGAAGGACCCCACCGCCCAGTGGATATCCTGCAGGCAGCCGTCAACGTCGTTGGTCGGGCGAATCCCCAGACGCTGCTCCATGCCGGCGTTCCAGCCTTCCGCGAGGTTGCGCACCGCAAGCTCGCCCGACAGCAGCTGCCGCTCGAGCTCATAGCGCAGCATGATGTGCAGCGGATAAGTGAGCTCGTCGGCATCGACGCGGATCAGGCCGCGCTGCACACGCGTCAGGTGGCCGTAGACATTCTCCACTTCCCACTCCGGGCCGCCGGCGCCGAAGTGCTTCGCGATCAGGGGCCGCACATAGCGCACAAACGGCCGGCTACGGCACACCATCATTTCGATCAGCAGCGACTGGCTTTCCTCCAGCGCCATACCGCGATCGCGGCCGACTGGCTGGTCGCGCCACTCCTGCGGGAGTCCGAGATCGTACATCGCATGCCCGGTCTCATGCAGCGCACCGAGCAGGCCCGGGAAAACATCGTCGGCATCAAAGCGGGTGGTCACGCGGATATCGCCCGGCACCCCTTCGGTGAACGGATGCTCACTCTCATCCAGCCGTCCCCGATCGAACGGGAAACCGACCGCTTTCATGACCTCGGTGACCAGCGCCCGCTGCTTGCCGGCGGGGAACTTGCCCGTCAACGGCATGAGCGGACGGGTCTCCTGCAGCGCGATGGTCTCGCGGATGAGCGACGGCAGGCGCTTGGACAGGGGGCGGAAGATCGCGTCGATATCTACGGTGGTAAGCCCCGGGCTGTACTCATCCACCAGCGCATCGTAGGGGGCGAGATTGCGCGCCTGGCCGAGCAGCGCCGCCTTGTCGCGCACCAGGTGCACGACCTCCTCCAGGTGCGGCGCGAACAATTCGAACTTGCCCTGGGCCCGCGCTTCGAGCCATTTCGATTCGGCACGCGAGGTGGCCTTGGCGAGCCGCGACACCAGCGTCGCCGGGGTGGCGATGGCGTGATCGCGCTGGCGGCGCATCTCGCGCAGGTTCGCGATCTGCCAGTCAGCCAGTCCCTGGGTGTTGGCCTGGGCGCGATCGAGCAGGCGCGTAATGCGCGGCGCGGTCAGGAGCGCGTGGTGCTCAGTCTCGAGCGCGGCGACCTGTTCGCCGCGCACATCGGCGCTGCCTCGCGGCATCATCACGGCGGCATCCCAGCGCAGCAGCGCCAGCGCGCCACGGAAGGCATGCAGGCGCTTGAACTCCTGTTCCAGTTGTTTGTACGGCGGGGCGGACACGGGTTCTTTCGGGCGGGTGGACGGGCATCAGTTTACCACCCCGGGGCGTCATCCGCCCCAGGTGTTGGTACGATTTTGTCTTAAAATCAATCACTTAAAATGTATGTCTGAATTATGTCGCCTGGGCCAGACCCCCGGAAACAGGGGCTCGTCCCACACGCAGGCGAGTCCAGGCGAGCATCGCGCGTTTGCGGTCCTCGCCCCAGTGATACCCGCCGAGCCCGCCGTCCTTGCGCAGGACGTTGTGACAGGGAATGAGCCAGGCCACCGGGTTTGCGCCGACCGCGTTGCCTACGGCGCGTTCGCTGCCGCCGCGCCGAAGTGCCTTGGCAAGTCCTGAGTAGGTAGTCGGGCATTGCGCACCCAGTGCCAGGAGCGCCTGCCAGACCTTGAGCTGAAAGTTCGTCCCCTGCACTGCGAGGCGCAGGGGCTCCTCATTCGCCGCACTCCAGATCCTCGCGCTGAGCGCAGCCGCGCCGTCATCGTCGCGTCGCAACTGCGCGCGCGGCCACTCTTCAATCAGCGCCCGCACGGCCGCGGCGTCCGCGCCCGGTTCCACGAAACTCAGCGCGCACACCCCGCGCGGCGTGCTCGCAAGGAGCGCCCGCCCGAAAGGCGTGTCGCTGCAGCCGTAACGGATGGCGACGCCTGCGCCGCGCGCCTTCAACTCACCCGGCGTGACCGCCTCGAGTGTCACCGCCAGGTCATGCAGCCGTCCGGCGCCCGAGAGGCCGACGCTGTACGCCGCGTCCAGCACCGAGGCGGACCCCGTGAGCTCGCGCCGGGCGGCCCGAGCCGTAACGTATGCGAGGTACTGTCGCGGCGTGACCCCGGCCCAGCGCCGGAACAGGCGGTTGAAATGAAATTCCGACAGGCGCGCGGATTGCGCGATGGTGGCGAGACGCGGCTGGGCGCGGTAGTTGTCGTCGATGAAACGGATGGCGCGCGCGATGCGCGCGAAATCACGGCTGTCCACAAAAGCGTCAGGGTATGTGTTCATGGGCGGATGTTGACGCCTGGCGGGCGCGGACACGACCCGGTTCTTGCGCTTCGCCGGCATCGGTTACACTGCCGTTCCGGGCGAGCCTTTCACGGCCACAGATGCGGATACATTGGCCAGCGCGCCACCACGACGCCAATGCTCACTGATAGCACCAGCAGCAAGGTGAGCATGAGACCGATCAGAACGTTGCGCATGCTGCGCATCATAACGCGCCGTCCGGGATGCCATCAGTGACCGACAAACTCTCGATCTGTCTGCTCGCCTCCGAGGTCGCCCCGCTGTCCAAGACCGGCGGGCTCGCGGATGTCGCCGCGGCGCTGACCAAACACCTGCACGCCGTGGGGCATGACGTGCGCCTCTTCACGCCGTGCTACAGCTCGGTCGATCGCGCCCTGGCAAACGCCCAGCCGGTCGCGGGCCTGACGGCGCTGCCCCTGGTGGTTGGGCCGCACACCTACGTTTTTTCGCTGCTGCAGGGACGGCTGCCCGCAAGCTCAGCGCCGCTGTACCTCATCGACTGTCCGCAGTTGTATGCGCGCGCGAGCCTGTACACGAGCGACCCTGACGAGCATCTGCGCTTCCTTGGCTTTACGCGTGCGGCGTTTGCGGTCTGCCAGCACCTGGCGTGGGCACCGCAGATCCTGCACTGCCACGACTGGCACGCCGCCTTCGCGCCCCTGTTCCTCAAGAGTTCCTACGGCAAGGAGCCGCTGTTTGCCGGCACCCGCACCCTCCTCACCATTCACAACATCGGCTACCAGGGCATCTTCTCCGCGGCGCACGTGGCCGATCTTGGTCTCGGCAAGGACGTCTCGATGCTGCAGCAGGACGATCTGGCCGCCGGCCAGATCAACGCCCTGCGGCACGGCATCCTGTACGCAGACGCAATCACGACGGTGAGCCCGACGCACGCGCTCGAAATCATGACCGATGAATACGGTATGGGCATGCAGGACAGCCTGCGCGCGCGCCGCGAAGTGTTGAGCGGGATCCTCAACGGCGTCGACTACGATGAATGGGATCCGCGCCATGACCGCTACCTGCTGCAACACTTCGATCCGAATCACCTCAAGGTAAAAGCCGCGCTCAAGCGGGTATTCATGAAGCGCCTGGAACTTGGTGTGCGCGGCGACCCGCCGCTGGCCGGCATCGTCAGCCGCCTGGCGGCGCAGAAGGGCATCGAACTCATGTATGAGGCGCTGCCGAAAGTGCTGGAAACGCGTGACTTTGCCTTCGTCGCCTTAGGTTCAGGGGAAGCGCAGTACGAGGAGTTCTTCACGACGCTCGCGCAGCGCTTCCCGGGCCGGGTATTTTTCCGGCGCGGTTACGATGATGAGTTCGCGCACTGGATCGAGGCGACCTGTGATCTGTTCCTCATGCCCTCGCGCTATGAGCCGTGCGGCCTTAATCAAATGTACAGCCTGCGCTACGGCACCATCCCGGTCGTACGCCGCACCGGCGGCCTGGCGGATTCGGTCGAGCACTACAACCGCGACACCGGCACGGGGACCGGCGTTGTGTTCAACGACTTCGACGCCCCGGCGCTGGAATGGGCGCTCAACACGGCGCTCGATCTGTATGCGGATCCGGTGCACCGCGCGCGCCTGCGCGCCAACGGCATGCAGCGCGATTTCTCGTGGGCCCGCCAGGGCGCGCTCTACGAAGCGCTTTACGCCAGGCTCATTGCAGCTTGAAGTTGCCGCGCTCGTCGAACGGCACCGACCGCATCCAGCCGTTCGCGAGTGAGACCCGGCCGGCGAGGTGATAGTCGACCCCGTTACTGAGCGTATCGGGACCGCGGCCGATGAGCCGCAGCAGTGCTCCGGCCATGTTGGTCGTGAGGTTGGTGTCGAACTGCGCCTCACCGAATGCCGGCACCACGAAGCTGGCGTCCGCGACGCCACTGGCCACCTGCTGGCCGGCGATGTCGAGGGTGTACTCGACGCCCTTCACCGCGAGTTCCCTGTCGTTGGGATTCTGCACCCGCAGGCGCACCTTCAGACGCTGCTCCCATAGCTCACTGCTCAAGAGCTGCACGTCAACGACCGACAGCCGCGGCGTTTCAAAGTGCGGCGCCAGCGCGCAGCCGGCGAGAATCAGGGCGGGCAGCAGGGCGGTCGCGATTTTCACGTGGCTGCTTCCATAGGAGCGTGGTTCTCATGTTCGTCGGCCGACCATATGCATCAAATAGCTCAATGATGCATATGGTCGCGATTTGAATATCGCACGCGTCAGTGCGCTTTGCCGGTATTTCCGGGCTTAGTTAGCCGCGGCCGAAGCTACTGTTGAGACGCGCGTAGTTGCGTGCGAGTTCCGCAGTCAATGCGCCGTGCGGCAGCCGCCAGCGCCAGTTGCCGCAGCTGGTGCCGGGGGTATTGAGACGCGCCGCCGAGCCGAGGCCAAGCAGGTCCTGGACCGGCAGGACGGCAAGCAGCGCGCGCGAGCCGAGTGCGGCGCGCAGCATTGCCCCAGGTACGTCTGCCGGAGGTTCGCCGACGCCCAGGAGCAAGTTCACGCGTGCCGCCGTGTCGCGATCAAGCCCCAGGTACCAGCCGAGCGTCGTGTCATTGTCGTGCGTACCCGTGTAGACCACGCACTCGCGCTCGTGCAGGTGCGGCAAGTGCGGGTTGCTCGGATCGCCATCGAACGCGAACTGCAGCACCCGCATGCCGGGGAGCGCGAATTCGCGCTGCAGGGCCACGACGTCCGGGGTGATGACCCCCAGGTCTTCGGCCACCAGCGGCAACTCACCCAGATCGCGTGCAACGCGCCTGAGCAGCGCCTCCCCCGGCGTGCTGTGCCACGACCCCGCGCGCGCATCGGGCGCGGTGGCGGGCACGGCCCAGTGAGCACTGAGCGCGCGAAAATGATCCAGGCGCAGGAGGTCCAGGCGTTCAAGCTGCGCGCCGACGCGCGCCAGCCACCAGCGGAAATCCTCACGCTGCATCGCCTGCCAGTCGTACAGCGGATTGCCCCACAGCTGCCCCAGCGCCGCGAAATAATCTGGCGGCACACCCGCCACCGCGGCAGGTTCGCCGCTCGCCGTGAGCTGAAAGAGGCGCCGGTGTGCCCACACCTCAACCGAGGAAGGCGCTACGTAGAAAGGCAGATCCCCGAAGAGGCGCACGCCACGTAGCTGCGCGTACTCACGCAACGCCTGCCACTGGATCTTGAAGGCGTACTGCTCACGCTCGATGCGCGCGCATTCCCCGGCGAGATCGATGCGGGCACGGGCGAGCGCGCGCGGTTCACGGTCGCGCAGCGGCACTGGCCACTGCCAGAACGGCGCCCCGGCATGAGCTGCGGTGAGGGCGGTAAACAGCGCGAAATCCGGCAGCCACGGGGAGGATTCCGCGAGAAACTCCGGCGGCGGTGCGAGCGTCGCGGTCGGCTGCCCTGGATCAAGGAACGCGGGGTCGCCGGCGTGATCGGACGACAACCAGTACGGCGAGCCATCACTGCCCGCAGGTCCCACGGGAAGGATCTGCCAGACGCTGAAGCCCGCGGCGGCGAGCCAGTCAATGAAGGCGCGCCCCCCAATCCCCAGCGGTGCCTCGAGCGCCGACAAGGGTAAGAGCACGCCGGCACGGCGCCGGTCGAAAACGGGCAGTCGCGATCCGGTCACGTTGGCTGGGCGCCGGTTAAGCCGAGGCGCGACGCATCGCGCCGCCGTGCTCGGCGCTTCCCCCGCCGTGGGAAAGTGCTCGCGCGAGCGCTGCCGGCGCGGGCAGGTTCAGTAGCGCGTAGAGCGCTGCGAGCTGCCGCCGGTAGAGCTCGTCGAACTGGCTCACGGCCGCCGCCGGATTGTAGTCGCCGAACCACCAGAACCAGTCGGAGCTCTCGCACAGCGCCAGCTGCCGGCCGGCCGCCGCGCGCTGTCCCTCATCCAGGGTGGTGCCACTCATTACGCGATCGAACGCCTGCTTGGCGTCACACAAGAGATCCCAGGCGCGATTCTTGTCCGCATCGCCCATCCAGGTCGCGAGTGTCCCGTGCACCCAGCTTCCCGCCCGCACCTTCGGCAGGGTGCGTACATTCAAACCGCGCGCGCGGTAGTCCTTGAGCGTGGTGAGCTCGAGCCGCGGGTGGCTCGCGAGCAGCTGGTAGAGCGCGCTCAGGAAGTAATAGCCGTTGAACGGGTAGTGTTCCCAGGCATTCTCGCCATCGAGCGCGATGAGTACTGCGTGCTCGCCGTCCGCGTAGACCTCGGCCAGGCGCGCCAGCTCGTTGACCAGGTTGTGGGCGGCGTCATCCCCGCGCCAGGTCGCATAAGTGAAGCCGATACGGTCGGAGAGTTCGTCGTTACGGAAAAAGCACTCGAGCGCAGTGCCGGCGAGGCGGTAGGCACGATCCTCGGGGAGAGCTCCCGCGGCACCGCGGCCTGCATTTTCCAGAGTGCCGCGCAACACCCCCTCCCCGCTCGCGGCCCACTCGAAGCCGTGGCTGGCGAGTAGTGTCAGGGTCGCGTCGCTGATCGCGCCTTCGGCGGGCCAGGCCCCCACCGGGCGCTCGCCAAACGCGCGCGTGAAGACGCGGACCGCCTCCGCCACGTGCCAGGCGGCGCGTTCCATGCCGCCCGGATAGCCCGGATGCGCGGGCAATGGTGTTGCGGGAAGCGCCTCACGAGCGCTGTTGAAATCCAGCAGCAGGGGAATGATCGGGTGCCCGTAGGGAGTCACCGACAGCTCGCACTGCCCACGCACCGCCAGCCGCCGATAACGCGGAATCACGTCCCGTACCAGGGTGCCGATGAGGCTCAGAAGCTCGCGGCGCTCATCAGCGCTGAAGCCCCGGCCCCGCCGCGCCAGCGTATCCGCGAGCGGTGAGCGGCGGCGCACCGTTTCCCCGAGCCAGGCGAGGTGGTACCACACGGCGAGATCGTGCAGGTATTCATCGGACGCGTAGGCGATGCGCTCGGGCGTACCGAGAACTTTCGCAAGCTCGGCGAGCTCCACGTACGGCGCGAAGCGTTCGATCAGGTTGGTGCGCTGGGCGCGCAGACAGGCATTCAGCAGCGCGAGGCGCGGCGCGGCTTGCGCCGGCACCGGGGCGGAACTCAAGAGCGCCAGTACCGGATCCGGCACCGGCGTGCCGTGCGTGAGGTGCGCATCGACGCTGGCGCCGATCTGCTCGAGCTGCTCGATGAGCAGTGGCGTGAAATTGACCACCGCGCGCGCCGCGGGGTTGTCCTCGAGGTGCGCCGCCATGTCGGTGTAGTCCTTGATGGCGTGCAGGTAGGTCCACGGCAGCACGAACTCACCGCTCAAGGCATCGCGGTACTGCGGCTGGTGCATGTGCCACAGGAGGACTACGGGCAGGCGCGCCGGGACCGCCACTCCTGGTCCTAGGCCCCGCGCGGGCGGCGCAACATGTCCGGGGTGACGAGCACCACGCCGTTGGCGGTGACGTGGAAGCGCCGCGCGTCGGCCTCACGGTCGACGCCGATGGTAGTGCCTTCCGGCACCTCACAGCCCTCGTCGATGATGGCGCGCGTAATGGTGCAGCCGCGGCCGATGGCCGCGTTGGGCAGGATCATGGAGCGCTGGATGCTGGTGCCCTCTTCGACCCTGACATTCGAAAACAACAGCGACTCGCGCACCACCGCGCCGGAAATGATGCAACCGCCCGAGACCATGGAGTTGATGGCGGTGCCGCGGCGGCCATCCTCATCGAGGATGAACTTCGCTGGCGGCTGCTGCACCTGGTAGGTCCAGATCGGCCAGTCCTCGTCGTAGATGTTGAGTTCCGGCTTGACGTGCACCAGTTCAATGTTGGCTTCGTAGTAGGCATCCACCGTGCCGACGTCACGCCAGTAGTTTTGCGCCCGCGTCTGCACGTCCTGGAACGGATAGGCAAATACCTGGCGGCCGGCGGCGATGGCGTCGGGAAGAATGTTCTTGCCGAAATCATGCTCGGAAGCCTCGCGCGCCGCATCCTCGGCCAGCATGTCTTCCAGCAGGCGCATGTTGAATACGTAAATGCCCATCGACGCCAGGATCGATCCGGGACGCGCCGGCAGCGTGTCGGGGGTCGCCGGTTTCTCGGTGAAGCGGGTGACGCGGTTCCATTCAGTCGCGGTCAGCACGCCGTAGTTCTTCGACTCCGTGGCCGGCACTTCCACCACCCCGACGGTGATGTCGGCACCCTTTTCCACGTGGTAGGCGATCATCGGACCGTAGTCCATCTTGTAGATGTGGTCCCCGGCCAGCACCAGCACATGCTTGGGCCGGTGCGCGACGATCAATTCGATGTTCTGGTGCACGGCATCGGCCGTGCCGCGGTACCACGACGGACCCAGCTGCTGCTGCGCCGGCACCACTTCGATGAATTCCCCGAACTCACCGCGCAGATAGCTCCAGCCGTGCTGCACGTGCTGGATCAGCGACTGCGCCTTGTACTGCGTGAGGATCGATATCTGGCGGATGCCGGAGTTCACGCAGTTGGACAGCACGAAGTCGATGATGCGGAACTTGCCACCGAATGGCGTCGCCGGCTTGCAGCGGTGCGCGGTGAGATCGCGCAGCCGTTCGCCGCGGCCGCCGGCCATGATGATCGCGAGCGCACCGCCGGTGAGACGGCTGACATAGCGGCCGGAAGAAGCTCGGGCGGGCTGGCGCGGCATGGTCTGCCTACGTTACCTCAAAGCCATTTCATCAGGCCGAGTTCGTAAGGGTGCGACAGAAGTTCGTGCCACGGGCAGATCCGCACCTCGGTGCGGAACTGCCCGCACTCCCCCGGCTCGACGTCGAGGGCGAATATCGCCGCCCCGTCGCCGTCGTGTTCGCCGGTCGGCGTAAGCGTCTCCTGCCACAGCCCGTCACGCGGGCCATGGCCGAAGGAAGACAGCGCCGGCGGGGTGAGGTCCGCAGTGGGCAGCAGCCGCTGCGCACTGAACTCCAGGCGTACGTCCGCTGGCGACAGGCCGTTCAGGTGGGCGGCGACGCGCAGGCGCAGGCGCTCGCCGCGGGGCAGCTCACGCGCCGCATCAGTGAGCACGCGCAGGTTCACGCGCGGCCAGGCGTCGCGCACGCGCTGCTTCCAGTCGGCGAGGGTGCGCGCGCCGGTGAAGCCTGCCGCGGACAGCCGCCGGTACTGCGCGGCCGCCGGCTGGTACAGACCCTGCGTATAGTCAAAGAGCACGCGGCGCATGTTGAAAGCGGGAATGACGCTCATCATGGCGCGCTTGCTGCGTTCCACCCATTCAAGCGGGCAGCCGCTTGCATCGCGCCCGTAGTACAGCGGCAGCACTTCTTCCTCGAGCGCCCCGAGAATCAGTTCCGCCTCGAGGGCGTCACGCCGCTCCGGATCCTGGACGTTCGACGGCGGGATGCCCCAGCCGTTGTCCTGCGTCCAGCCTTCTGCCCACCAGCCATCGAGGATCGACAGGTTCAGCCGGCCGTTGATCGCCGCCTTGATACCCGAAGTGCCGCTCGCCTCGAGCGGCGCGATGGGCGTGTTGAGCCACACATCGACACCGGACACCAGAGTCCTCGCCAGCTGCAGGTCGTAGTCCTCGAGGAAAATGACCCGCCCCTGGAACTGCTGATCCATCATCAGCTGGCGGATTTCACGCAAGCCGCCCTTGCCCGGCTCGTCTGCCGGGTGCGCCTTGCCCGCGAACAAGAGCACCGCGGGACGCTCGGGGTTGTTGACGAGGCGCGCGAAGCGCTCGCGGTCGCGTAGCAGGAGGGTCGCGCGCTTGTAAGTGGCGAAGCGCCGCGCAAAACCGATGGTGAGCACGCCGGGGCGCTGCGGATCCAGGTAGCGCGTGACATGGCGCAGCTGCGCCGGACTTAAGCCCTTGCGGGCGTACTCGCGCTGCAGCCGCTCGCGCACGCTCGCGAGCATGCGTGCCTTGACGTCCTGGGAAGTGCTCCAGTAACGCTCGTGGGGTACGTGCTCGAGCGCGTGCCAGAACTGCGGATCGCGTAAACGGTCGCGCCACTCGCGCCCGAGCTCGCGATCAAAAAAATCCGTCCAGCGCTGATGCAGGAAGGTCGGCACGTGCACGCCGTTGGTGACGAAGCCGACCGGGTTGTCCTCGGGGCGTAGTTCCGGCCATTGATCGGCGCACAGGCGCGCCGACAGCGCGCCGTGCAGACGGCTCACACCATTCACGTGCCGCGTGCCCCGCAGTGCCAGGCGCGTCATGTTGAACATGCCCGGGGCGGAGGGTGAGCGGCCGAGGTCGAGGAAGCGCTCGACGCTCAATCCCAGCTCACGGATGAAGTCCGCGAAATGCCCCACCATCAGGTCGGGACTGAAGGCGTCGTGTCCGGCCGCGACCGGGGTGTGGGTGGTAAACACACAGCCCGCCGCCACCGCCTCGAGCGCCGCGTCAAAGTTAAGGCCCTGGGCGAGATGCTCGCGCAACAACTCGAGAATGAGGAACGCCGCGTGACCTTCGTTCAGGTGCCACACGGCAGGGGCGACCCCGAGTGCGCGCAGCGCCCGCACGCCGCCGATGCCGAGGATCATTTCCTGGCGCACGCGGGTCGATTCATCGCCGCCGTACAGCCGGTGCGTGATGTCGCGATCGGCCGGCGCGTTTTCCTCGCAGTTGGTGTCCAGCAGGTACACCGCCACGCGGCCTACCTGTGCCTTCCACACCCGCGCGACTACGTCACGCGCGGCGATGCGCACCGACACCTTCAGCCATTCGCCGCGGACGTTACGCGCCGATTCCACCGGCAGGTCACGCGGATCGCGTTCGCGATACTCGGCTTGCTGGCTGCCGTCGTTGTCGACGGTCTGGGTGAAATAACCCTGCTCGTAGAGCAGGCCCACGGCGACGAAATTGGCGCGCTCATCGCTCGCGGCCTTGCAGTAGTCGCCAGCGAGCACGCCCAGGCCGCCGGAGTAGATCGGGAAGCTCTCGTGAAAGCCGTACTCGGCGCAGAAATACGCGACCAGCGGCTCCTGCGCGGGCGGCGCCCCCACGCCGACGTACGCATCCAGGGTATGCAGTTCCTGGTGGTAGCGGCCGAGGTACGCCTCATCACCCGCACAACGATCGAGGTTCTTCTGATCAACGCTGCGCAGCATGAGGCGCGGGTTGCCGCCGGATTGCTTCCACAGCTCCGGATCCAGGTCCTCGAACAGGGCCCGGGTCGGACGATGCCAGCTGAAGAAGAGGTTGCCGGCCAACTCAGGCAGGCGCGACAGGTTCGCGGGGATTACGGGGGTGATTTCGAGGAGCGAATTTCTCATTGCTGTCCTGGATGAATGTACGAGAAGTACGGTGCCTATGTCAGCGGAGCCGTGTGTCACAGGTTCAGCGGCGCAGTTTCCTGCCCTAATACCCCGCTTCCTTCTGGTGCCGGAAGGCCAGCACATACACGGCATCGTCGGCTAAATCATGACGGTACAGCGCCACATAACCGGAATCACCGAACGCGATGATCAACTCGCGCAGCTGCGGCAACTCGGGGAACGGCCGCCCGATGTCAGGACTGGCTTCCAATAGCGCGAAATGGCGTTCGATAGTTTGGCCGGCCCGTCGCGCCGCCTGCGGATTCTTGGCTGCCAGAAACCGGCGACAATGCTCTAAGCCCTGCCCTGCTCCCTCGGTGACAACTATTCGTGGCACTCGGGCAGCTCGGCTTCTGCATCAGTCCCCCATGTGCTCAACCAGGCCCGCACTTCCTGTCCGGTCAGGTGCCGGCCGGTTTCCTGATACGCAGTCCAGGACGCCACTGCTTCTTGTTTGAAACTCTCGCGGGCCTCCTCGCGCTCAACGTACTGTTGGATCGCCTCGTGCATGACCCAGTGCGCTGAGCGCTGTCGCAAGCGAGCCAGGTGCTGGATACGAGTTTTCAGCTCTTCGTCAATCTTGATCGATGTTGCCACGGCAGACCTCAAATATCACTTTTCAATACCTTTGAATACTCTAACCTCGCGTGCAACCCGCTGTCCACGGACCATGGTCGGCTCTCGGCGGATTCATCGGCCACGGTATTTTGTGCGGCAATTTACTAATAATAGTTGACAGTTAATATTAGTAATTAAACAATACTAGCCTATGGATGATATCCAAGCCCGCAAATTCCAGAAGGATCTGAATTCGGGGCTCGTCGCCCTGGTCCTGCTGGCCGTCCTCGACCGCACGACCGAAGATCTCTACGGATACGAAATCGCCAAGCGCTTGCAGCGGGCGAACGAGGGCGAGGCTCTATTTAAAGAGGGGACCGTTTACCCGGTGCTGCGGGCTCTGGCGGGCGGCGGACTCCTCACCAGTCGCGTCGTGCCCTCCTACTCCGGACCGCCGCGGCGCTATTACCGCATTACCGATGATGGCCGGGCCGTACTTCGCCAATGGAGTGACATCTGGCGGCAGACCCGCGGCTTTGTGGATCGTTTTATTGAAGGAACCGATGTATGAGCGCCCACGCTCCCCGCTCGATTGATGACTACCTCAAACAGCTGCGCAGCGCGCTCGATGGCGCAGATCCGGCGCTCATCCAGGACGCGCTGTACGACTCCGAGGAGTACCTGCGGGCGGAAGCTGCCGCCCATCCGCAGAAATCCGAAGCCGACATGCTCGAACTCATCGCCAGCACCTACGGGGCGCCGGAGGAAGTTGCCGCGGCCTATCGCACGACGGATGCGCAGGTGAGCAAGGCGCTGAAAACACCGCAGCGTCCGAGCGCGCGCACCGGCGCGTGGGCGCGGTTCTTCGGTGTGTTTCTCGATCCGCGCGCGTACCTGTCGCTCTTCTTCATGCTGCTGACGCTCGCCACCGGGGTGCTGTACTTCACTTTCGCGGTGACCGGGCTGTCCCTGTCCTTGGGCCTCGCGGTCCTGATTG
>JANWKL010000078.1 GCA_025451375.1 Steroidobacteraceae bacterium | reverse complement strand
CGGCCATGTCCATGGCGTCGCGCGCCCTGTCATCTGGTGCTGCTTGCCCAAAGGCGACGGGGACAAAAATACCTGCGATACACAGGAACGCGGCGCCCAGGCGGAACGCTGGATGGCGGTTCGGGCAGTGCGTGAACGACATGTGCCCGCGATGCTACCCGACCCCAAAAGCACAAGGGCGGCCGATGGCCGCCCTTGTGACTTCTTCGAAGCGAAGAGAGGACGCTTTAGGCGGCCTTCTTCTTCGTGCGCGTGGTGCGGGTCGCACGCGTGGCGCGCGTCGCACGGTTCGCAGCCTGGGTCGCGAACGAGCCCACGGTCTGCTGCACGTCGGCGGCCATGGCGGAGAACTCTTCCGCACGGGCCTTCAGCTTGTCGCTGAGCTCGGTGCCGAGATCAGCCTGCTTCTGGAGCAGGTCGGCAACGACGTTGGTGCCTACGGCAACCTTGGGGGCCAGGGTGGCCTTCGCCTGCGCGATACCGGCTTCGAGCACATCGCCCGCAACCGAGTAATGGAAGCGCGCAAAGCGCTCCAGGGCCTTGAAACTCTCCTGCTGGGCCTTGCCGAAAGAGCTGAACGCCTCTTTGTAGGTCTCCATCCAGGTGTTCATGTCGAAAGTACGGTCGTTCATGTCAAGCTCCTGCGGAACATCAGTGGGAATCGATGGGCCGAATTGTACACTAATTTGTATGCAGTGCAAGAAACAAAGACTGATTTAATCTTTTCATCTCTATCTATTTGTTTTATCGCGTTATTTATCAGATTAACATACGATATATATTGCACCTATATTGCAGCGCATCCGTCATTTCATGTTCAAGCCGGACCGCGCTCACAGCTCCGATCAAGCACCCAAGCCTGATTGGTCTGCGGTTGGTAAGATCCCGCCTGACAGGGGGATCCGCTCAATGGCGTTATGACCAGCTATTCCCGTACGCGTGTGACCGTCCGGTCGCACGCGACGAAACGCCCGGCGCCTCCGCATGGCGCGAGTTCCGGCCCGTTCACGACGCAGATGCTCCTTATTAATGGTCAGTCCATTCGCGTTGGACGCCAGGCCGGATCCGGCACCGGAATGCCGCTGTTCCTCTTCAACGGCATCGGCGGGAACATCGAACTGCTTGGGCCTCTGGCGCAGCGCATGCCCAGGCGGGAACTGATCACTTTCGATGTCCCCGGCGTCGGTCACTCGGAGCTTCCCGGCGTTCCCTATCGGCTGCCGGGGCTCGCACGCATGGCGGCCAGCATTCTCGATCACTTCGGTCACAAGCAGGCGGACATCTTCGGGGTTTCCTGGGGAGGCACCGCCGCGCAGGAATTTGCGCTCACCTGCAAAGAACGCTGCCACCGCCTCATCCTGTGTTCCACTTCGGCGGGCGCGGTCATGATGCCGGCGAGTCCGCAGGTGCTGTGGAAGATGGCGACGCCACTGCGCTATATGCGCCGCGACTACGCTCGCCAGGTGGCTGGCGACATCTACGGCGGCGATTTCCGCAAGAACCCGGACCTGGCACTCGAACTCTTCCGGCATGTGCGCTGGCAGTCGCGCCTCGGGTACTACCTGCAG
This sequence comes from Steroidobacteraceae bacterium, assembly GCA_025451375.1. Lineage (GTDB taxonomy): Bacteria > Pseudomonadota > Gammaproteobacteria > Steroidobacterales > Steroidobacteraceae > 13-2-20CM-66-19. The sequence goes on along the minus strand of JANWKL010000078.1, from coordinate 17,581 downwards.
ATCGCGGCAGTCATGGGCTGGACCAGTGTCCACTGGCTGTATCGCGTTAAACAGCCGACGCTGATCATGGCCGGCTTCGATGATCCCTTGGTGCCGATCCTGAACGCGCATATTCTGAAGTCCCTGATCCCGCACAGCGAGCTGAAGGTGTTCAATTGCGGCCACCTGTTCCTCCTCACCCGCGCCGACGAAACGGTGCGGGTCATGAATGAATTCCTGGATCGACCCGACATGAACGGACGGCAGTGATGAGCGGCAACCAGATGCCCGTGGCGGATCTCGCCCGACACGTCGGCGAAGAGATCGGCGTGTCCTCCTGGATTCTCCTCGACCAGACGCGCATCAATGAGTTTGCGCATTGCACCGGGGATCATCAGTGGATCCATGTCGATGCCGAGCGTGCCACGCGCGAAGGCCCCTTTGGCGGCACCGTCGCGCATGGCTTTCTCACCCTGTCGCTGTTGGCACCGACCGCCTTTGAGGTCCTGCTGACCCGCATCGCGCCTAAGTCGGCGGTCAACTACGGCCTCGACAAAGTGCGCTTCATCGCGCCGGTGCGTTCCGGCAAGCGCGTCCGCAATCACATCAAGATCGCGGCGGTCGAGGACAAGGGCGGTGGGCGTTTCCTCGTGACGACTGACAACACCATCGAGATTGAGGGTGAGAGCAAACCGGCCCTGAGCGCCAGCGTGCTCGCGATGCTGATGGGCTGACAAACGCGTCCGGCAGTGTTCCGGCGTCGGGGGATCTTTTGGCAACGAAGAAGAAAGCGAAGGCGCGCACCCGCACCTCCTCCACCACGCACCGGGCGCGCAAGACCGTGCGCCGCGCCACTGCCACCGCGCGTTCGGCGGCTGCGACGGTTACCGCCGCCGGCAAGGAGGCGATGCAGGCTGCCGCCGGGCTGTCCGAACTCATCGCGGAAGCGAGCCAGAACACCCTCGCCGCCAACCCCCTCATCGGTATCCAGCGCAGCGATGTGGTGGCCGCGGCGCGCTCACTCCTCGGACTCATCGCAGTGTCACCGCAGCGCGCGACGCTGCATCTCGCCAGTTACATCAGGGAACTCACCAGCGTCGTCAAGGGTGATTCGACGCTCGCGCCGGATCCGAAGGATCGCCGCTTCGCCGATCCTGCCTGGCAGTCCAACTTCATCTACCAGCGCCTGATGCGCAGCTACCTCGCCACCCAGAAGGAACTCAGCGGCTTCATCGCCAGCTCTTCCGCCAGCACCAAGGAAAAAGGCCGCGCGCAGTTTTTTGCCTCACTCGTCACCGATGCCCTGGCGCCGAGCAACTGGGTGCTGGGCAACCCGGCCGCGGTGCGCAGGATCCTCGACACCGGCGGCCTGAATCTTGTCAAAGGCCTGCAGAACCTGGTGCACGACGCACGCCACAACAACATGATGCCCTCGCAGGTGGACGCCAGCGGCTTCAAACTCGGCGTCAACATGGCGACCTCCGCCGGCGAGGTCGTGCACCGTGGTGAGCTCTTCGAGCTGATCCAGTACACCCCGGCAACTGCGCGGGTCGGACAACGGCCCCTCATCATGGCGCCGCCGCAGGTCAACAAGTTCTACGCCGTGGACCTGTCGCCCGAAAAGAGCCTGGTGAAGTTCAACGTCGAAAGCGGCGTGCAGTTTTTCGTCATCAGCTGGCGCAATCCCAGTGCGCGCGAACGGCACTGGGGTCTCGAGCAGTATGTGCTGGCGCTCGACGAGGCGGTCGAAGTCACCCGCGAGATCACCGGCAGCCCCGATGTGAACATGTGGGGTTCGTGCTCCGGCGGTATGACCCTCGCGGCCTACCTCGGATATCTCACCGCCGGCGGTGAAACCAAGGTGGCCAACAGTGCCTGGGCGGTATGCGTACTCGATGTCCAGAAGGCGCTCGAGGACACTACTCTCGGTCTGTTCAACTCCCCGGGCGCGGTGCGCGCCGCCAAGTCGCGTTCGCGCGCCAAAGGTGTGGTCGAGGGCTCGGAGATGGCGAGCATGTTCGCCTGGCTGCGGCCAAACGATCTGATCTGGAACTACTGGGTCAACAACTACCTCCTCGGCAACAAGCCTCCCGCGTTCGACATCCTCGCGTGGAACAATGACACCACGCGCCTGCCGGCGCAGTTCCACAGCGATCTGCTGGATCTCATTGAGCACAACCCGTTTGCCAATCCCGGCGCCCTGGAAATTGCCGGCCGCGCCATCGATCTCACGCAGGTGAAGGCCGGTGCCTTTGTGATCGGGGGCATCACCGATCACATCACGCCCTGGAAGGGCTGCTACGGCACGGCACGTCTCTTTGGTGACAAGGCTACGTTCGTGCTCGCCAACGCCGGGCATCTGCAAAGCCTTATCAACCCGCCCGGCTCGCCCAAGGCGTTTTTCTTTACCGCGCCTGCAAGCGTTGACGACCCGGACGAGTGGGCGAAGCTGGCGAAGCGTCAGGAAGGCAGCTGGTGGCCCTACTGGCGACAGTGGATCCAGGAGCGTTCCGGTGCGGAGGTTGATGCGCCGCAGACGCTCGGCTCGAAAGCGCATCCGCCACTGGGCGCCGCACCCGGGACCTACGTCTTCGAGCGCTGAAGCAAGGCGCCACCTGAGGCGGTCCATGACCCCGCCACCGTACCTGCTGGCGATTGACCAGGGCACGACCTCGACCCGCGCCGTCGTGTTCGATGCGCACGCGCACCCGCTCGCCATGGCGCGACGGGAACTCACCCAGCACTACCCGGCGGCAGGCTGGGTCGAGCATGACGCTGAGGATATCTGGCGCGATGCCCTCGCGACCGCGCGCGAGGCGCTCGCGCAAGCGGGCATCACGGCACACGAGGTCGCCGCGCTCGGCATCACCAACCAGCGCGAGACCACGCTCATCTGGGAGCGCACGACCGGCAAGCCCATTCACCGCGCGATCGTCTGGCAGGACCGGCGCACGGCCGACGCCTGCGCGGCGCTCAAGGCCGCCGGCGCGCAAGGCCTGGTGCGTGAGCGGACCGGTCTCGTCCTGGATCCTTATTTCTCCGGCAGCAAAATCGCCTGGCTCCTGGATCATGTTCCCGGTGCACGGGCACGCGCCGAGCGCGGCGAACTCGCCTTTGGCACCATCGACACCTTCCTTTTGTGGCGCCTCACCAACGGCCGGGTACACGCGACCGATGCCACCAACGCCTCGCGGACGCTCCTTTTCAACCTGCGCACGCAGGAATGGGATGAAGAAATGCTGCGGCTGCTGCGGGTGCCGCACGCACTCTTGCCGCAGGTGCGCGACAGCAGCGGCGACTTCGGCCGCACGGCGGCGCCGCTCCTCGGTGCCGAACTTCAGATCGGCGGGGTCGCCGGCGACCAGCAGGCCGCGCTCGTCGGACAGGGCTGCTTCAGGCGCGGCATGGCGAAGTCCACTTATGGAACGGGATGTTTCCTGCTCCTCAACACCGGCGAGGTTCCGGTCGCGTCCCAACAGATGCTGACGACGATGGCGTATCGGCTCGGCGGGCGTCCGACCTACGCCCTGGAGGGCTCGATCTTTGTCGCGGGCGCCGCGATCAAGTGGCTGCGCGACGGCTTGCACGTGCTGCGTGATGCGGTCGAGTCCGCAGCGCTCGCAGCGAGTGTCCCCGATGATCACGGTGTGTACCTGGTACCGGCCTTCGTCGGCCTTGGGGCACCGCACTGGCAGCCCGAAGCGCGCGGACTCATCTGCGGCCTCACACTCGATGCCGGCGGCGCGCATCTGGTGCGTGCGGCGCTCGAAGCGGTCGCCTACCAGACGCTTGATCTCACCGAGGCGATGGCGCGTGATGGCGCGCAGGCGGCAACCGCCATTCGCGTCGACGGCGGCATGGCAGCGAATGCCTGGTTCTGTCAGTTCCTCGCTGATGTTCTGGATGCGCGCGTCGAGCGCCCTGCCGGGCTCGAGGCCACGGTTACCGGGGCTGCGCTTCTGGCAGGTCTCGCAGCCGGCGTGTGGCCCGATCTGCCGGCGATAACGACGGCGCTCGGCGCGGCCACGGTTTTCACACCCCGCATGCCCTCCGCCCGACGTATCGCCCTCGTCGCCGGCTGGCGTCATGCTCTGGCGCGTGCCCTCCCCGCCTGAAGGATGGCAGTTGCCACAAACATCTCGCTAGAATACGCCGGCCTTTTTTCCCGTTGAGCTTTTTAATACCACGAGGGACGTCAGGGGAGACACAAAATGGCTAGCGCGATGATGGATGCAATTCTGGGGATGGTAACCCCCGACATGAAGCAGGCGATTGCTTCGCGCCTGGGCGAGTCGTCGCAGGCCGTAACCGGCGGTTTGGGAGCGGCCACTGCCGCAACCCTCGGCGGCCTTGCTGCCAAGGCAGGAGACAGCGGCTTCCTCGGACAGATCATGGGCCTGGTGAGCGGCGGCGGCGGTCAGAACATTCTGGGCAGCCTTTCCTCCATCGCCTCCGGCGGTCCGAGTGGGGCGACCGGGGACCTGGTCAGCAAGTTTCTTCCCATGGTTTTCGGCTCGCAGCAGGGTCAGGTTACGAATCAGATCGCGCAGCAGGCCGGCATCAGCACCGGCTCTGCGGGCAGCATCCTGAAAATGGCAGCGCCCCTGGTGCTCGGTTATTTCGCCAAGATGCAAAGCGCGGGCTCGCTGAACGCGAGCTCACTGGGTGGCATGCTGAAGGCCGAAATGCCGGGCATGGGATCGATCCCGGGAGCCGGCATGCTCAAGGGCGCGGCCGACACCGTGGGCGCAGGCGCGGGCAGGGCCGCTTCAGCCATCGGATCGGGTGTCGACTCCGCCGCCGCCAGTGGTTCACGGTGGCTGGTACCGCTCGCGATCCTGGGCGCGGTCATTCTCGCCTGGCTCCTGTTCCGTTCCTTGAGTGGTCCGAGCACGCCTGCAGCGCCGGCGCCTGTTGCCGCGGCTGCTGACACTACGGCCCCGGCGCCCGCAGCGCCTGCCCCGGCAGCGCCTGCTGCTGATGCGACGCCTCCCGCCAACCCCGCCTGGGCTGCGCTGGGCGAGATGACCAGGGTGAAGCTTCCGGACGGGACGGAACTCAACATTCCCGCGAACGGCGTCGAATCCAAGCTCATCGCCTACCTGAATGATCCCAATTCAGCCATCGCCGGTGACAAGTGGTTCGATTTCGACCGTCTGCTGTTTGATACCGGCAAGGCCACGCTGCAGCCGGCGTCCCAGGAGCAGGTCAACAACGTCGGCGCCATCCTCAAGGCCTTCCCGAAGGTGAAGATCCGGCTTGGGGGTTACACCGACAACACCGGCAACGCCGCTGCAAACGTGAAGCTCTCCGAGGCACGGGCCAACGGCGTGATGGCGGAGCTCGTCAAGCTCGGCACGGACGCTGGGCGCATGAGCGCCAAGGGTTACGGTGAAGAGCACCCGGTGGCAGATAACGCCACTGAGGAAGGCCGGGCGAAGAACCGCCGCATTTCAATGCGGGTGACTGAGAAGTAAAACGTTACTGCCGGCTGGCGGTGCTACCTGAGCCCCGTGCGGGATGACTGCACGGGGCTTTTTCTTTACTGAGCAGCTTTCGCGGCCGGTTTCACGTCCGGCGCATCGGGCACCAGTATCTCCACGCGCAGCTGGGTTCCCCCGGTTGAGAGCTGGTGTGGAACGCAGTTGGAGCTGTACTGGATGTTCCGAGTGGTAAACAGCGGCAGGATGCTCTGCTTGATCTGCTCCAGGAGTTCGCAGTCGCCGCTGGCGCCGAGCGTATCCTGGTCGAGGCGCAGATCAATGGTTTGCCAGTGTGCGGGTACGCTCGCCGGATCCGCCGCAACCTGTGCAGTCGCGGCAGTCACCGGTGTCAGCACCTGCATCTTGATGGCGACGCCTGGAAAGGGCTCGGGGCCGCCGCGCGGTGACGAACAGCCAGACTCGGACACAGTGAGGCTCTTACGCGCGCCCAGCGAAAGGAGTGCACTACGTACTTTCTCGCGCAGGCCGTCACACGAATAGTGCGTGGTGAAGCCCTGGTAGACGAAGCGTTGCTCCTTCGGCGTCCAGGTCGCGAGCTGGGCGGTGTGGGTGTCGGCGGCTGCGACGACGGTCGCCACCCCGCACGCGCCCAGGCCAAGTACGGCGGCAGCTGCGAATCGGGAAATTGACATGACCACGCTTCCTCCTGGTAACTCGTTGAGTCGTTAGATCGCGCGGTGGCGTGAGCGTTCCATCAGGTGCCGGCCTCCTCCGCCATACCATCCCAACGCTGCTCGCCCGCCACCGCAATGTGGCTCATGGCATGTTCGGTCAGCGCGGTGATGGTCAGGCTTGGGTTGACGCCGAGGTTGGCGCTCAAGGCCGAGCCATCGCAGATGAACATGTTGGCGTAACCGAACACGCGGTTTCTGCCGTCAATGACGCCTTGCCGGCGGTCACGCCCCATGACTGCCCCGCCCATGCAATGCGCGGTCATGGGTACATTGAGCAGGATCTCGGTCACCGAGGTCATGGGAACCCCGCCCGTGACCCGGGCGGCACGCAGCGCAAATTCGTTGGCCGCGGGGATGAACGTCGGGATGCGCGCGCCGGAGGTGGCCAGACGCCTCGAGAACGGCCAGAACCAACGGCGCTTCAGGCGCATGGAGAGTTCCCCATCGAGGGTCTGCATGCAAAGAAGAATGACGGCTTCGCGGGCCCACTTGCGCGGTGACAACACGCGCAGCGTTTCGCGCGGACGCGTCAGGAGCATCCGCAGCAAGGTGCCGAGCCAGGTGAAGATGCGGGTCCACCCCGGGCGCCCGAGCGTCATGACCGTGGTCAGAAGCCCCATACTGTCGGACCCTGCCGGGTAACGCACCGCCTCGACGTGCGTGTGCTCATCAATATAAATGCCGGAGCCGATGGCGACTCCCCGGGATAAATCCCGCGTCGAACCAGGGAAGCGCACCCCGATGAGCGACTCCGCATTGGTACGCACGCCGTGTCCTAACACATCCGAGAGCCCCGGCAGCGAACCGCGCGCCTTGAGTCGCAGCAAAAGATCCTGCGTGCCGAGCGAGGACGCCGCAAACACCACACCCCTGCAGGTGAAGCGCGCCGGCGCTGCGCGGGAACCCGACGCTTGTGAGACGCTCGAGACCTCGTACCCCTGCGCGCCGGTCGGGTCGGCGCCCAGCGGGCGCACGTCCACCACGCGGGTCTCGGCGCGCACCTCAGCCCCGCGCTTTTGCGCGAGAAAAAGATAATTCTGGTCGAGCGTGTTCTTGGCGCCGTAGCGGCAGCCGATCATGCAGCCGCCGCAGCCGATGCACGAGTGACGTTCAGGTCCCTCGCCGCCGAAGTATGGATCGGGGTACAGCGTGCCCGGCGGATCCTTGTCATCACCAAAAAAGACGCCGACCTCGGTCGGATAGAACGTCGACTCAACACCACACGCACGCGCCATCTCCCGCAGGCGCTCATCGGCCGCGTCCAGTCGGCGGTTGGTCGTGACTCCCAGCATGCGGCGCGCCGTGTCGTAATGCTGCGGCATGACGCGCTCCCAGTCGGCGAGCCCCGCCCAGCTGCCCTCCCGCCACACGGACGGCCGCGGCACGAGCAAGGTGTTGGCGTAGGTAATGGAGCCGCCACCCACCGCATTGCCGTGCAGGACAACCACGTGACGGAAGAACCGCACACTGAAAAAACCGCGCAGGCCGAGTGCCGGATCCCAGATCCACCTGCGCAGGTCCCACGTGCTGTGCGGCAACGACTCGGGCGTCCAGCGACGACCCTGCTCAAGCACGATGACCCGATAGCCCTTCTCGGCCAGGCGCAGCGCCGACACGCTGCCGCCGAAGCCCGAGCCGATAACGACAAAATCGTAGTGCTCGGGCACCGCGTCCTTGAGGCTACTGCGTCGGCTGCGGAGCGGGCCGCGTGCTGGGCTGCGGGTTACCCGCGTCCGGCCTGCCGGTGTTCGGGGGCCGGCCGCCACCCCCAGGTGGTCGGCTCCCGCCAGGTGGTCGGGTCCCAACCGGTGGCCGTGTACCGCCCGGCGGTCGTGTTCCCACTGGTGGCTGCGGCCGCGGCGGGCGGATTCCGGGCGACGGCCGCGGTGGCGGTCTCACCACCGGCGGTCGCGGTCGCGGCGGCGGACGCCCATGTGGGTAGCGGCGATAGTAAGGATAGTAGTGCGCGCGGCGTGCATACCACGGACGGCCGCGGTAGTAGCTACCCCAATACGTATCGAGCACGAAAGTGACGATCGGAACCGCGAGCACCACCCCGCTGTCGGCAACGATCATGGACTGGCCGCCCGAGGACATCTGCAGGTACGCACCATCCACCCAGCCCCGGTTCGGACCGGCCTGTACGTCGCACCATTCGTAATTTTCCTCGCAGCCGTACACCTCCAGCGGCGTGCCCGGTCCCAGCACGGCAAAGGCCGGATAGTCAGTGGCTGGGCCGGCACGTAAGTGCACCGTCGCCATCACCTGCGCAGGGGTTGCGAACGCCGCCTGCACCCATGCGCTCAAAACCAGAGTGGCGAGCGCCGCCACTGCAGGGCTGATGCTCGTCGTGCTGGATCGGTGGTCGCTCATGACACGCTCCTCTTTATTGCGCTCCGGTCACTTCAGCGTGGCGGCCCCGAGTGCGGCAATCAACGACACAGCTCTGCCAGTCATGGAAGGACTCCTAAGCGCTTTTGCGTTGCCAATTGAAGCGCGAATGAGCACACCCTGGCAATGAGCAGCCGGCAAAAGCCCCTGCGCCAGCTTCCAATCGACCTAGGCCGCGGGGACTTCGACGCGGTGCTGGCTCACGGAGTCACCGTCCGCGGCCTTGAGACCCCAGAACACGATCGTGGACACGATGGTGGCAATGCCGAGCACCAGGAACGCCGCGTGGATACCGTGAATCATGTCCGGCGCCACCGTATGAAAGCGGTCGGGAACAAACAGCGCCGCGACCAGGGACGCGCTCGCAACACCGAAGCTCAAGGATAGCTGCTGCGCGGTGCTCGCAATGGTGCTCGCGCTGCTGGCCGCCTCCCCGCTGACATCCGCGTAGACCAGCGTGTTCATGCTCGTGTACTGCAGTGATGACACGAAACCAAACATGAACACCTGCGACACGATGAGCCACACGGGCGTGCCGGCGCCGATGGTGGCGAACGACAGGACCAGGATGCCCAGCAGCGTCGTGTTGGACACCAGCACGGCGCGATAGCCGAAGCGCGCGAGGATGCGCGGCATGGTCATCTTCAGGCTCATGGCGGCGAGCGCCTGCGGCACCATGAGCAACCCCGACTGCACGGGCGTGTAGCCGAGCCCCACCTGGTACAGGAGTGGCAGCAGGAACGGGATGCCGCCGACACTCAGACGGGTGAAGAAGCTGCCGCTGACGGCGGCCCGAAAGGTGCGGATGCGGAACAGGGCGAGGCGCAGCAGTGGATGCGCCGCACGGGCCGCGTGCACCCCGTAGGTGGCGAGCAGAATCGCGGACACACCCAGGAGCATGAGAATCGCAGCGTCGCTCAAGCGATGCTCGCCGAAGACCTCCAGCACGTACGACAGGAGCGCGATGCCGGAACTGAAGAGAACGAGCCCCAGGATATCCAGTGCCGGCGTGGAAGTTTCACGGAAGTCGGGAAGGTTCCGGTACACCAGGTACAGACCTGCAAGCCCGATGGGCACATTGATGAAGAAAATGACACTCCAGTGCAGGTACGCCGTGATCAACCCGCCTGCGACCGGACCGAGCATGGGACCCAGGAGTCCCGGTATCGCGACGAAACTCATGGCGCGCACCAGCTCGGATTTCGGGAATGCCCGCACCAGGGTGAGACGCCCGACCGGCACCATCATGGCGCCGCCGCAGCCCTGCAGTACCCGGCAGGCCACCAGCACATGGATGTTGCGGGACACTCCGCACAAGAGCGAACCGAGCGTGAAGAGCGCGATCGCGCCACTGAACACGCGCCGCGTGCCAAACCGATTCGCCATCCAGCCGCTGATGGGAATGAACACCGCGAGACTCAGCGTGTAGCTCGAGAGCAAAGCCTTGATGCTCAGTGGCGCCACGCCCAGGGCGCGGGCGATGCTCGGCACCGCCGTGTTCAGGATCGTGGTGTCGAGCGCCTGCATGAAGAACGCCACCGCCACGAGCCACGGCAACAGCCGGCGGGGAAGCGCTTCCGTGGCCGACGGCTCGTCCGCAGGTTCATCCATTCATTCAAGTATAGGCGGTGGCGCTTCAAGCTTGCGACCTGCGCGCATTTGCGTGCACCATGCGCACGCGCGAAGTACGGACCCAGGAGAAGCGATATGTGCGATCAGGATTCACTCGACGACATGATCGAATATCAGCTCAGGACGGCCGGCATGTCGCGGCGACGTTTTGGCGCCCTGACCTTGGGGGCGGGACTGATCTCGCTCCTGCCGCCGGTCGCTGGCGCGGTCACGGTCGAGGAGTCCGAAGTCGATATCAAGACGCCGGATGGCACGGCGGATGCGTATTTCGTGCATCCGGCAACCGGTACGGCGCCCGCGGTGCTCGTGTGGCCGGACATTTTCGGTTTGCGACCGGCGTTTCGGCAGATGGGGAGGCGCCTGGCCGAGTCCGGCTACTCGGTGTTGGTCGTCAATCCCTTTTACCGGGCCAAGCGGGCGCCGACCGCACCGGAGCACCCGGACTTCAACGATCCGGCGACCGGCAGCATGCTCATGGGACTAATGGGTGCATTGACGCCCGAGTCAACGGCCACGGACGCACGCGCGTTTGTCGGCTGGCTCGACGCGCAGCCATCGGTCTCCCGGAAGCGCAAAATCGGGACGACCGGGTATTGCATGGGCGGCGCGCTCACTGTGCGTACGGCGGCCACACTGCCGGAGCGCATCGGTGCAGGTGCCTCCTTCCACGGTGGGGGTCTCGTGACCGACAAGCCCGACAGCCCGCATCTGCTCATCCCAAAGATCAAGGCGCACTACCTCTTCGCCATTGCGCAGAACGACGATGAGCGTCAACCCGAAGCGAAGACCGTCCTGCACGAGGCGTTCGCCAGCTCCCATGTGCCGGCGGAGATCGAGGTGTATGCCGGTACGATGCACGGCTGGTGCCCACCGGACTCGCGCGTCTACAACGACGTGCAGGCCGAAAAGGCCTGGAGCCGGATGCTCGAGCTGTTCAAGTCGGCACTGGCGTAGGAAACGCCCAGCCCGAAGCTCCTCGAATCGACGCGATGCCCGCTTCAGTCCGCGTGTCTGATGCCACCATCGCGCTCGACGAGTATTCGGGCGCCGGCAGCGCGGTACTCTTGCTGCATGGCTTTCCAGCCACGCGGCGACTGTGGGCGCAGGTTGCCCCGCAGCTCTGCGACGCCGGCTTTCGGGTCATTGTTCCGGACCTCGTCGGATACGGCGCTTCGGAAAGCGCCGCAGGCGTGCGCGTCGGAATGGCCGCGCAGGCACGCTGGATGTGGGAGCTCATGGATGCGCTTGGCATCAAACGCGTGACCGTCATCGCTCACGATGTTGGTTCAGCGGCAGGGCAGCTCATGACAGTCACTGCACCGCACCGCGTTCGCGGACTTGCCGTGCTCGACGGCGTGTATGCCGATGAATGGGCGATGGACGCGATCGAGAGCATTCGCACCTGGGATCCCTCGCAGGCGCATCGTCTTTCCCCGGTGCTCGCGCGGCGTCTGGGGAGCACTGCTGGCATGCGCGAGCTGCTCAAAGCCTACGAGGGCGAGCAAGGTGGGCGGCAGCTGATCCGCGCCGCCTGCGCTCTTGACCCGTCCGAGACGAAACACATTGGGGCGGCACTCCGTGCCAGCGCTGTCCCGGCCATGGTCCTGTGGGGTGAACGCGATCAGTTTCTGCCCATCGACACGGTCGCGCGTCCGCTTGCGAGGCTTCTTGGCGCCGCTGTCGTTCTGCTTCCCGGAGCTCACTTCACGCCGCTGGATTGCCCCGCAGAAGTTGCCGCGGCGCTGCGTGAGTTCCTCGCGACATTGCGCTAAGGCGTATTGCCACTGCGGAGCCCGCCGCGCGGACTTCCGCCGCAGCCGGCCAAAGACTTTCGGCCGACGGACTACGCGCGCGGTTCGGCGAGAAGTTGCACCCAGTAGAGGCCGCGTCGGCTTGTCCGACCTGACGAGTACGCGATACCCATCTGCGCGAATCGCGGATCCATGAGGTTCTCACAGTGTCCGGGACTGTCGAGCCAGCCCTGCACGACCTCTTCCACCGATTCGGGTCCGTACGCGATGTTCTCGCCAACGAGCTTCTCCTTGTACCCGACCGCGCGGACGCGGTCGGCGGGAGACTTACCACCCAGATCCACGTGCTCAAAATAGTTGTGCTCAGCCATATCGATGGCGTGCCCGGACGCGACACCGGCGAGCGTTCCGGACAGCGACATGGCGGGCGCCGGGCCAAACACCTTCGTGCCGCATCGCGCACCACGGGCGCGCGCCTCGTTCACCAGTTGCAGCGCACGCGAGGCAAGCACCGGTGCGCTGGCCTGCAGCTGCGGGTGGACCGGCGCTTCCACGCCGGGGCTCAGCACCACCCAGTTGTCCTGGCCGCGGCGAAAAAATCCTACTTCGCGCAGACCCTGGCTTGCCACTGAGTGGCACTCGGAGCGCCTGAGCGTTTCGAGCAGCGATGAATCCGGTCCGCTGACCCGCACACCCGTCGTGGATACTGAGCGAAAGACGCTGCGTTGCGCGGCCGCGGACAGGGAACTCCCGGAGGCCCACTCCTGCGCGACACGATCTAGCAGTGCGCTGCGCTTGAGCGCTCGGGCGGCCGGCATCACTCCGCCGCACCCGCCTGCGCGCAACACCTGCACGGCGGATAACGCATCGGCATGGGTAGCCGCAGTCACGCCGAGCGAAAGGCACGCCAGCGCGAGTGCGCACTCAAGTCTTCCAGACCGGCGATTCATGCTGCGCTCCTGAAGAAAACACAAACTGCCCGCATTCAAGCGAGCCTACGCAAAGGAACGCACGGGCGTCGCACCCGGTGACGCCAAAGTGGAATCACATCACAGAATCGGACTGCCGCCCCTCGTTGAAGCGGCTGGCCCAGTGCGCGCGCGAAGCGTACCGTTTGCGCGATGCCGGATGCCGTCACGCTGCGACTGCCCTACCTGCCTCCGTATGACTGGACGCAGGTGCATCGGTTTCTGGCCAGGCGCGCGATTGCGGGCATCGAATCGGTTACCAGCGGGGCGTACGTCCGCACTGTACGCGCAGGCCGCCGACACGCGCTGGTGCGGGTCGAACCGGTCGCTGCCGCTCACGAGCTGGCACTCGACATTCGCGGCGCTGATTCAGCGGACATCCCGGCGCTGACGTCGACGGTCCGGCGGATGTTCGACCTGTCGGCAGACCCTGGGCAAATAGCCAACACATTCCAACGTGATCCCCGGTTGCATCGGCTGGTCGCGCGGCGCCCGGGCTTAAGGATTCCGGGGACCTGGGATCCCTTTGAGAGCGGGGTGCGCGCCATCATGGGCCAGCAGGTCAGCGTTGCCGCAGGCGTCACCCTGCTCACGCGCCTGGTGGAACGCATCGGCGAGCGCGTCTTTCCAACCCCCGAGGCACTCGCGCAATGCAGCCTCGAAGATTTCGGAATACCACGTGCACGTGCCGCGGCACTGCAGAGCTTCGCGCGTGCCGTGCGCGATGGTGCGGTCGACTTCAATGATCCGGGCGAGCGCGTGATGCGTGCGCTGGTCGACTTGCCCGGCGTCGGTCCGTGGACCGCAGGGTATGTGGCGCTGCGGGGCTTGAGCGACCCCGATGGGTTCCCGGCAGGGGACCTGATTCTTCGGCAGCAGGCCTCGACCAACGGTAGCGCCCTCACGCCGCGCGAACTCAACACCCGGGCGCAAGCCTGGCGTCCTTTTCGCGGCTACGCGGTGATGCACCTGTGGGAAGCCAGCGCAGCCTAAGGTCCGCGCGAAGGGACGCCCGGCGCTAGGGCTCCGCCTTTTGGATGGGCGCAGACGAATTCCGCCTGAGAGCTGCCAGGGCGGCATGTAGCCATTGGTTGGTGGTTACCGGCGCACCGCCTCCGCATCTGACTTGGTAGGGTTGCCCGCTCAGGCTGCTCTTGGTGGCGGCTTGCTCGATAAAGTCTTCCGCCGTATTGATTCGATCGCCCTTCGCCAGCAGCTCGTACTTCTCTTGCAGATGCGCCTGGGCTTTTGGCGCGTCGTACCAGCTGCCGTTGCGGTAGAACTCGCAGCCGGATGCTCCCACAAACTGGAGCAGGTGAACGATCTCCGCCTGCGAAGTGGCCGACGGTACCGCGTACGCGGCCGGCACCAGCACTGCGGCCACTATGAGACCTGGAAGCACCTGCAACAGGCGGTTCACGATTCGCAAGCGCTTCGCGCTCTTAAGTAGTGCTCTCAGGCTCGACCCGATCGGCGATGGACTCCAGGGCCGAAGCCGTCACCCGACCGGCTTCCTGAGCGACCTGTTTCACTCCCTTGGCAGCAGAACGTGCACCGCGCGCGACCACCTTGCGTCCCGCGCGGGTAGCTCGTTCAGCTCCAGCGGTTGCCAATGCCCTGGCCGTACGGGCGCGGGCGAGCACGCGCTCGGCAGCCGAAGTGACTCTCGAAGCGCGCGTACGCTTGGCGCGTGTCGGGGCGGTTTTCCTGGCAGGTTTCCTGGCGGATTTCCTGGCAGCAGTCTTGACGGGCCGCCGACGCTTCATTTTCGCCATTTCGCTTCTCCTTGTTCGTAGCAGTATTGAATACAACGCGCTCAGCCACCGCCGGCAAGTCCGCGATACTCCAGCAGCGGGCCGATCTCGGGCCCCCGGCCATAGAAGTTCTTGAACAGCTCCATGGGCTCGGCGGTTCTGCCCCGCGAGAGCACCGTTTTGCGCAGGTAGTCGCCGTTCGCGCGGGTGAGTCCGCCATGCGCATGCAGCCACGCGCCGGTGTCGCGTGCGAAAACTTCACTCCAGAAGTACGCGTAGTACCCCGCGGAATAGTCGTCATCGAAAATATGATGGAAGTAAGCCGAGTGGTAGCGCGGCGGCACGAGCGCGTAGTCCACGCCCGCCGTCTTGAGCGCCGCGTTCTCGAATGCGGACACATCGGCCGGCGCCGGCACCTGCGCAGCCGTCAGCGAATACCACGACAGATCCAGGAGTGCCGCGGCGAGGTACTCGGTCGTGGCATAGCCCGCGTTGAACTGCTGCGCAGCGAGCACCTTGGCCATGAGCTGCGGAGGCATGGGCGCACCGGTCTCATAGTGATGCGCGAAGTGCGCGACCACCTGTGGCTCGCGCGCCCACATCTCGTTGTATTGCGACGGGTACTCGACAAAGTCCGGCGGGGTCTCGGCCCCGGAGAGCGACGGATACTCCACGTCGGAGAGCATGCCGTGCAGGGCGTGTCCGAACTCGTGGAAGAGCGACGTCACCTCATCGAAACTCAGGAACACCGGCTGCCCGGGCTCGGGCTTCGGGATATTGAGATTGTTCGAGACCACGGCCTTCAGCCCCAGGAGCCTCGACTGCTCCATGTAGGCACTCATCCACGCCCCACCCTGCTTGTTGTCGCGGGCAAAGTAATCGGCGATGAATAGTGCGAGTCCCTTGCCGTCCGCGTCGAACACTTCGAAGACCCGCACTTCGGGCCGGTAGACCGGCAGATCCTTGCGCTCCTTGAACGTGAGTCCATAGAGCTCATGCGCGGCGTAGAACACACCATCCTGCACCACGTGGTTGAGCTCGAAGTACGGCGCGACCTCCCCGGCATCGAAGTCGTAGCGCGCCTTGCGCACCGCTTCCGAGTAAAAAGCCCAGTCCCATGGCTGCAGGGCAAAGCCCGGCGTGCCGTGGGCCGCAGCCTGCGCGTCGATCGCTTTCTGCAGCTCCGCGGCTTCCGCGTGGGCGCGGCCCACCGCCGCCGGAACGGCCTGGGTCAGCAGGTCACGCGCGGCAGCGGGAGTGCCCGCGGACTCGTCCTCGATCATGTAGGCCGCATGGCTCGGATAGCCCAGGAGCGCGGCGCGTTCGGCGCGCACCCTGACGATGTCGGTGAGCACACCGGTGTTATCAGCGTCGCCGCCGAGGCAGCGCTGCACCGAGGCGCGGTAGATCCGCTCGCGCAGCGCGCGATTGGTGAGCTGGGACAGCACCGCCTGCTGGGTGGTGTTCTCGAGCGGTATGAGCCACTGGCCCTTGAGTCCGCGAGCCTGCGCCGCCTCGGCCGCCGCACTCACCTGTGCGGCCGACAGGCCATCCAGATCCGCGACCTTATCGACCGCAACGGCCCCTGCCGCGGTTGCCTTCAGGAGGTTCTGACCAAACCGGGTGGTCAACGCTGCGATCTTCGCGTTCAGGTCGCGCAGCCGCGCCTGATCGGCCGCTCCCAGCCGCGCTCCCGCGCGCACAAACCGCGCATGCCAGCGCGACAGGAGCTGTCGGGATTCCGGATTGAGCTTCAGCGTCGCGCGCTTCGCGTACACCGCGTCAAGCCGTCGCCACAGTGCACGATCCAGGTAGACCGCATCCTTGTGCGCACTGCGCTTGACCGCGTACTCCGTGTCAATCGCCTGCATTTCAGGGCTGGTGTTGTTGGAATTCAGCTCATCGAAGAGAAACCCGACGCGCAGCAACAGCTGCCCGGATCGGTCCAGCGCGACAATGGTGTTCTGGAAGTCGGGCGGCCGCGGATCGTGGGCGATGGCTGCGACCTCGCGCAGCTGCCCGCGCATGGCGGCATCGAATGCCGGGGCGTAGTCGGTCACGCGGATACGGTCAAATGGCGGGATGTGATATGGCAGCGTGCTTAGGCGCAGCAGCGGATTTTCAGACGTCGCGGCCGGAGCTCCCTGGACGGACACGACGGGCGCGATCGCCAGGATCGCGGCAAGAACCATCCTCATACGTCATCTCCCTCAAGCTGGCAAACGCCACAGCGCTCTTCAGGTGCCGAAGGGTAACACCGCCTTCCGGGCGCCGGCGTAGCACTTTAATGTTCCAGGCTGGCACCAATGTTCCCACCCGCGTCTAATGAAACCTATGACCGGGACCGCGACACCGACCCGGCGCGCGTTGGCACTCGCGCTCGCCGTAACCTGCACCCTTGGCGGGTGCACGGTGTACGACACCTATGAGAAATGTGGCTTCCACGGCTGTCCCGGGGATGCGCAGATCACCGCGGAAATCCGCTCACAGATCAATCAGCGGGATGGCATGGAGCCGACTGCGATCACGGTGCAGACACTGGATCACGTCGTGTACCTGTACGGCGTGGTGAGCTCAGGCCTGGAGATCAGCGATGCGCAGTCCATCGCCCGCAGCGTTCCGGGCGTCAGGCAGGTCATCAACTCGATGGCGATCACGCAGCCGCGTTAGCGTTCGATCTGCGCTACGCCGCCTGCCCCTCAGGCGCTCCTTTGCCGAGGACGTCAGGCAGCGCTTTGCCCTGCTCGGTGAAAGACAGCGACACGGAGTTCAGGCAATGACGCTCGCCGGTGGGCGGCGGTCCGTCGGGAAACACGTGGCCAAGATGACTGCCGCAGCGGGCGCAGACTTCCTCGACGCGGCGCATGCCATGACTCGCATCAGTTATGCGGCGAATGTGCGTTTCAGCGTAAGGCTTGAAGAAACTCG
>JANWKL010000077.1 GCA_025451375.1 Steroidobacteraceae bacterium | reverse complement strand
TGCGTTTCAGATTCGCAAGATCCATCTGCGCCGAACGCGCTTGCGGATGCACTTCCGGATACGCCGCTACCGACACCTCGAAGGGCGCAACGGTCTTCAATCCTGCGACCAGATCCGCGGCATAGGCGAAGCCGCGCGGGTGGGGGGCGTAGCCACTTTGACCGCGCGGCGGATCGCCGCGCAGCGCCACCAGATGCCGGATGCCCTGGTCCCAGTAGGCGCGCGCAATGTCCAGGATCTCCCCGCGCGTGGCGCCAACGCAGGTCAAGTGCGGCGCACCGGTCAGCGAGGTCTCGTTCTGGATGCGCGTGACGACGTTGTGCGTGCGCTCGCGCGTGGAGCCGTCAGCGCCGTAAGTCACCGACACGAAGCACGGCGCGAGGGGCGCGAGCCGCTCGACCGAACTCCACAAGGTGGTCTCCATCACCGCATCCGCCGGTGGAAAGAACTCGAAAGAAACGCGGATCGGAGCCGGTTGCGTGCTCACGTGTGCGGCCCTGCGCTGCGCGCGCCGCCGCGCAGCTGTCCCGGGAGTACGGCGGTGGCGCGGGCAACCGCAGCCAGTACGTGCTCACCGTCAGCTTCGATGGGACTCAGCCGCTCGCACTCAAGTCCCGCTGTGCCGAGCAAGCGCCGCAGCCGCGCCAGCGGATGCTCCACCACCCGTTCGTGCGCATTCTCGAGCGAATCGTAGCGCTGGAAAATCCACACGCGTCCCGCGGGCGTCACAGCTAAGCGAACTTCCGCCAGCAGGCGCGCCAGCGCTTCACCCCCCGTAGCCGGGTGATCCAGGATGACGCCGTCAAAAGAAGATCCGGCGCGCGCGATGTCCTGGACGGCAAAACCGTCAGCGCTCGCCGCTTTCAGGACGCGGCAGGCAAAGCCTCGTTGCTGCGCAAACGCGGACGTCGCTTGTGCCGCGCGCCGCGACGGCGCGAGCGCCGTGCACTGCCGGGCCGCGGCGGCGGCCGCCTCGAGCAACTGCGGGTGATGCACGCCTGCGACCAGCACGGAACCCAACACAGGTGTAAGTCCGCTATCGACCGCGAAGCCGGCAAGCGCACGCCCGAGGCGGGTCTGCGCACCTGCCGCGGACTCGCCGCGCTCAGGGATAGCGACGGCCCGGGCGCGGGTGCGGTCACCGAGCATTACGGGATCGCGACCTTCGACCTGCGCGAGGAGTCCTCGCACGAAGCTCGTCGCCTCGGGGTTGGCTGCGAGGTGGTAGTGGACCCATTGCCCCTGCCGTGAGCGCTCAGTGAGCCCCGCCTCGCAAAGAATCTTCAGGTGCCGGGACACACGCGGTTCGCTTTGACCCAGCACCTGCGCGAGATCGGAAACGCTTAAGGCCGCGTCGGCGCACAGCCCCAGGAGGCGCAGGCGGCTGGGTTCGCCGGCTGCGCGCAGCCATTTCAATAGAGTCGGCGAGGAAGCCTGCATTCAAGCAATTGTACATTTCTTTAACTATTAAGGAGCGCAGACCGCTATTGATCCGCCAGTGCGACAGTGAGTCGCCAGAAAGCCTTAGTGGATCGCAGCCGATCCGTCGGCCTGACCCTCGGTAAACAGGGTCTCGACGTCCGACGCGCTGAATCGGTACGGACGGCTGCAGAACTCGCAGGTTACGGTTACGGCGCCCTGCTCTTTTAGGACGTCGCGGACCTCGTCTTCGCCGAGTGCCCGCAGAAGACCCGCCACCCTCCCGCAGCTGCAGCGGCACTCGAACAACACTGGTGCGCCGCGGAAGAGGCGCAGGTCGGTACCCGGAAAGCCCTGCGCGAGCAGCTCCTCCACCGGCGTGTGCAACAGCGCCGCGCCGCCCACGGATTCGATTCCGCGCCCCGCTACCTCCCAGACCGAGACCACATCCTCGGACGTGTCTGTGTCGGCGGCCGCGTCCGGAAGCCGCTGGACCAGAAGCCCGGCGGCCCGGGTGTCGTCTGCGGCGAGCAGCACCCGCGTCGGCAGCTGCTCAGAGGTCGCGAAGTAGCTCTCCAGCGATTCGCTAAGCGAAGTACCGGTCAGGGGCACGACGCCCTGGTAGCGCATGCTCTTTTCGTCGGCTTCGATGGTGACGGTGATCTTGCCGTCCGCGCCGACGAGCTGGCGAAACACGGCGCCGCGGCGCGTATCGGCCTCGATCCCCCGAACCGCTTCGGCGTCAAAGTGAGCCACCGCGCGCAGCCGGAAATCATGCGTGCACTGCGCCACCAGCAGGTTTGCCGCGCCGTCACCCTGCAGCTGGAAAGTCAGCGTGCCGCGGAACTTCAAGGTTGCGGCGAGCAGCACCGAGGCGGCCACCGCCTGACCGAGAAGCTCGCGCACCGCGGGCGGGTAGTCAGCGTGGGCGCGCAGATCGCGCCACGCGCCTTCGAGATTCACCCAGTGGCCGCGCACCGGCCGCTTTTCGAATATGAAGCGGCGGACGAGGTCGGTCACTTCAGCTTCCGCAGCAGAAGCTCGTTCAGCTGCGCTGGGTTTGCCTTGCCGCCGGTCGCCTTCATGACCTGGCCGACGAAGAAGCCGAACAGCTTGTCCTTGCCTGCCCGGTAGTCGGCGAGCTGGCCAGGGTTTTTCGCCATCACCTCATCGATCACACGCTCGATGGCGCCCGTGTCGGTAATCTGCCGCAGACCCTTCGCTTCGATCACGGCATCCGCTTCTGTCCCGTCCGACCACATGGCCTCGAAGACATCCTTGGCGATCTTGCCGGAGATGGTCTGGTCGTGGATGCGCTTGAGCAACCCGGCCAGCCGCGTGGCGGGCATTTTGCCCGCAGGGACGTCGAGGTTTTCCCGATTGAGCGCCGCGGCGAGATCTCCCATGACCCAGTTCGCGGCGAGCTTCGGCTCCTGCGGTACTTCGCGCACGACCGCTTCGTAAAAGTCCGCCAGCTCCCGGCTCACGGTCAGCACCGAGGCATCGTAGGCCGACAGGCCGTACTGCGAGACAAAGCGCGCCGCCTTGGGATCCGGCAGCTCCGGCAGGCTCTTGCGCACCGACTCAATGAACGCGTCCTCCAGCACCACCGGCAGCAAGTCCGGGTCGGGGAAGTAGCGATAGTCGTTGGCCTCTTCCTTGGAGCGCATGGAACGCGTCTCGCCCTTGTCCGGATCGTAGAGGCGAGTTTCCTGAACGACCTTGCCACCGGATTCGATGAGCTCGATCTGCCGCTCGACCTCGAAATTGATGGCGCGTTCGATGTAACGGAAGGAGTTGAGATTCTTGATTTCCGCGCGTGTGCCGAACTTGGCGGTCCCCGTCTTGCGCACCGATACGTTGGCATCGCAGCGGAACGAGCCTTCCTGCATGTTGCCGTCGCAGATTTCCAGGTAGCGCACCAGCGTGTGCACCTTTTTCATATAGGCGACCGCTTCCTTCGCCGAACGCATGTCCGGCTCCGACACGATCTCCACCAGCGGCGTGCCGGCGCGGTTGAGGTCAATGCCGGTGACTCCCGGCAGTCCCTCGTGCAGGGACTTGCCCGCGTCTTCCTCCAGGTGCGCGCGCGTGATGCCGATGGTCTTCCTGGTTCCGTCCTCGAGCTCGATGTCGAGCTTGCCGTTGGCGACGATCGGCAGCTCGTACTGGCTGATCTGGTAGCCCTTCGGCAGGTCGGGATAGAAGTAGTTCTTGCGCGCGAATATCGACTGCGGCGCGATGCGCGCGCCGATCGCAAGTCCGAGCTTCACCGCCATGCGCACGCTCGCCGCGTTCAGCACCGGCAATACCCCCGGGTAACCTAAGTCCACGAGGTTCGCCTGCGCGTTGGGCGGCGCCCCATAGGCGGTGGCGGAACCGGAGAAGATCTTGGACCTGGTGCTGAGCTGCGCGTGGATCTCAAGCCCGATGACGGTTTCCCAGGCGCTCATGCGTACCCCGGCGGCACGCGTGTGTGCCAGTCGGTGGCGCGCTGCAGGGCATGCGCGGCGCGCAGAATGCGCGCTTCACTGAAATGTGGACCGACGATCTGCAGGCCCACGGGCAGCTCGCGCACGAAACCGCAGGGGATCGAGACCGCCGGCAGCCCCGCAAGATTCGCACCGATGGTGTAGATGTCGTTGAGATACATGGTGATGGGATCGGAGGTCTTGGCGCCGATCGCGAAGGCCGGCGTCGGAGTGGTGGGCCCCATGAGTACGTCCACGTCCTGGAACGCGCGGGTGAAATCAGCGCTGATGAGCTGCCGCACGCGCTGCGCCTTCAGGTAGTAGGCGTCGAAATAGCCGGCCGAGAGCACGTAGGTGCCGGTCATGATGCGCCGCTTCACTTCCGCGCCGAAGCCCTCGCCGCGTGAACGCCGGTACAGGTCGGTGAGATCGCGCGGGTTCTCGCAGCGGTGGCCGAAGCGCACGCCGTCGAAGCGCGCGAGATTCGAGGAGCACTCCGCGGGGGCGACCACGTAGTACACCGGCACCGACAGCGGCAGGTTCGGCAGGCTCACCACGCGCAGCGTGGCGCCCAGCTGCTCGTATACCTTGAGCGCCTCGCGCACCCGCTGCTCGTTTTCCGGATCGAGCCCCTGGTCGAAAAACTCCTGCAGCAGGCCGATCTTCAGACCCGCGAGCGGCTGCTCGAGCGCGGCGACGTAGTCCGGAACTTCCGTGTCCACACTGGTGGAGTCGTTGGCGTCGAAGCCCGCCATCTCGCGCAGCATCAGCGCCGCATCCGCCGCACTCGCCGTAAGCGTCCCCGCCTGGTCGAGGCTCGAGGCGAACGCGATCATGCCGTAGCGCGACACGCGTCCGTAGGTGGGCTTGAGTCCCGTGATGCCGCACAAGGCCGCGGGCTGGCGGATCGAGCCGCCGGTGTCGGTCGCCGTGGCGCCGGGGACCAGGCGCGCCGCTACTGCCGCCGCCGAGCCTCCCGAGGAGCCGCCCGGCACGAGCTTCGGGTCCCAGGGGTTGCGCACCGGGCCGAAGTAGCTGGTTTCGTTGGACGAGCCCATGGCGAACTCGTCCATATTGGTCTTGCCGAGCATCACCGCGCCTGCACCCTTGAGCTTCGCGACTACCGTCGCGTCATAGGGCGAGATGAAGTTCTCGAGCATCCGCGAGCCGCAGGTGGTGCGCACGCCCTGGGTGCAGAAAATGTCCTTGTGGGCGATGGGGACGCCGGTCAGTGCACCGCCACTGCCGGCGCTCAGCGCACGATCGGCGGCCGCGGCGGCGGCCAGCGCCT
>JANWKL010000076.1 GCA_025451375.1 Steroidobacteraceae bacterium | reverse complement strand
ATGATGGTGACGTTCGGCAATGCGTCGGGTCCGGCGCCCGCCATCAGCCCGCTCGAACTCACCAAGCGCGGCTCGCTGTTCCTGACGCGCCCCACGCTGTTTGATTACATCGCTTCGCGCGAGGAACTGACCAAGGGCGCACGGGAGCTGTTCGCCGCGGTGCGCGCCCGCAAGGTACGCATCGTGATCGGCCAGAGATACGCGCTGGCCCGCGCCGCCGATGCGCATCGGGATCTTGAGGGTCGACGCACCACCGGCTCGACGGTGCTGGTGCCGTAAAGTAGCGTTCAGGACCAGGGGTTCAGTAATTTGACCGATGTTCCCTTGAAGTCACGCGCGTTGCGAGTCGCCAGAATGAAGTTGTGCTCGATCGCAATTGCGCCGATCGCGGCATCCGCGAAATCTATCGAATTCCCCACCGAATTCGCAGCAGTGACCACGCGCGCGTAAGCCTCGGCTGAGCGCTCGCCAAAGGCGAGAATACGACCGGCAAACAACGACGCCAGCTCGCTGTTTAGCACCCGCTGCAGCTCGCTACGGCGTTTACCTGCTGGCAACGCCAGCACTCCGGCCAACAGTTCGGCCTGGCTGATTGTTGTCAGAAAGAGTGTCGTTGGCCCCTGACGATCCAGCCAGCTCACGACCGCAGCATCGGGGCTGGGCTTCAACGGTTCGGATACCACGTTGGTATCCAGAATGATCATGATTCGAAGCTCGCCGCCCGCGCCAGGCTGCGCTTACGAGTGCGTGAAAGGTCGACGCCGCCAACGCGCTTGCCCAGTTTCGCGAGCGCGGAGCCGATACCTACGGGCGGCCGCACCGCGGCGTTCAAAATCTCACGCACTTCCGCTTCCGTACTGCGCCCGGAGTGAGCCGCGCGCGCCTTGAGCGCTCGGGCGGTTTCCTCCGGCAGATTTCTGACCGTTATGGCCGCCATTGCAAGCATTCCATAGAAACGATGACAAAATGATAGCAATTATACAAATTGATATCAAGCCAGTCAGGCTGCCGGACCGAACAGGTCCTACACGGTCGCCGCCGCGACCCGCAGCGCCCGCGCGCTGCGCGAGATCCCCAGCGCACCGCTGCGCACCACTTCCAGGAGCTGCCCGCGCTCGCCAAGGTCAGCGACGAAGGTATTGATCTCAGCCTCGCTCGCCGTCAGCTCGACGACGAAGCCGTCAGTGGCCGGATCCAGGACCCTGCCGCCGCTGCGGACCACATGGCCCCGGACCGCGTCCGTCTGACCCGCCGCAAGCTTGAGTTTCAGGAGCACCAGTTCCCGCTCCAGGTGCTCGCCGCGAGTCATGTCGAGCACTTGCACGACATCCACGAGCTTGTTGAGCTGGTTGAGGATCTGCTGAATCACCGCATCCGAGCCGGTCGTCACCAGCGTCAGACGCGAGACCGTCGCATCCTCGGTCGGCGCGACCGAGAGTGACTCGATGTTGTAGCCGCGGGTGGAGAACAGGCCCGCCACCCGGGTGAGGGCGCCGGCTTCGTTCTGCAGCAGGATGGCGATGATGTGTCGCATGCTCTTCGCTGAGAATAAAGGATCGGCGCGAGTTTGCAGCACTTACCTAAGCTGATAGTCTGATCGGCCCCTTTGCCTTCCCGCTGAAAAACAGGCCAGAAACGCGTCCATGAGCGACACGGTAATCCAGCCGCGCCAGGTCGGGCATCCGCTCGCCGGTCAGACCATGAGCGGCGCCCGCATGATCATGCAGGTGCTCGCGGACGAGGGCGTCAGCGCCATTTTCGGCTACAGCGGCGGGGCGATCCTGCCGACCTATGACGCGGTGTTTCTCTATAACGAGGAGAGCACCCGCACCGGGGCGCCGCAGATCCCGCTCATCGTGCCGGCGAACGAGCAGGGAGCCGGTTTCATGGCCGCCGGCTACGCCCGGGCGAGTGGTCGGGTGGGGGTATGCCTGGTCACCTCGGGCCCCGGCGCCACCAACACTGTTACACCCGTGCGCGATTGCATGGCTGATTCGGTACCGATTGTCGTGATTTGTGGGCAGGTCGCACGCGCTTCGATCGGCACCGACGCATTCCAGGAGGCGCCGGTACCCACCATGATGGGCGCCGTCGCCAAGCATATTTTCCTCGTGACCGACCCGTCGCGTCTGGAAAGCACCATCCGGACCGCCTTCGAAATTGCCCGCACCGGACGCCCGGGACCGGTAGTGGTGGATGTCCCCAAGGACGTGCAGACCTGGGAGGGGGTGTTCCAGGGCGAGGGGCTCCTGCCGATGCCGGGTTACCGGCGCCGCATGCGGGAGCTCAACGACGCGACCCTCGATGCCGATACCGCCGCGCAATTCTTCACCATGCTCTCAGGGTCCGACCGCCCCCTGATCTATGCGGGCGGCGGGGTGATCAACGGCAACGCCGCGGCCGCACTGACGGAATTTGCGACCGTCTTCGGCGTGCCCGTCGTGACGACCCTCATGGGCATTGGCGCGCTGGATACCACCCACCCCCTCGCGATGCGCATGCTCGGCATGCACGGCGCGGCCTTCGCCAATTACGCGGTGGAGGACTGCGACTTTCTCATCGCGGTCGGCGCCCGTTTTGACGACCGCGTTGCCGGCGTGCCCGCGAAATTCGCCCGCAATGCGCGGCGCATCGCACACCTGGACGTCGACCAGGCCGAGATCAACAAGGTGAAGCACGCGGACTGGAGCCACGTGGGGCTGGTGCCCGAGGCGCTGCGCGCGCTCACGGCGCATGGACGGCAGAGCAGGTTCCAGCCTGATTTCGGCCCCTGGGCGGCGCACCTGGCGCAGCTCAAGCGCGTCCACGCCATGAACTACGATCGCGCGAGCCCGCTCATCCAGCCTTACTACGTGCTCGAGGAGCTCAACCGTCACACCCGCGGCGCGGCCATCATCACCACCGGCGTCGGCCAGCACCAGATGTATGCCGCGCAGTACTGCGACTTCACCGGCCCCAGGCTGTGGCTGACCTCCGGCAGCATGGGCACCATGGGATTCGGGCTGCCGGCGGCGATCGGCGCGCAGATCGCCTGCCCGCACCGGCTGGTCATCGACGTGGATGGCGATTCAAGCATCCGCATGAACATCGGGGAGCTGGAGACGGTCACCACCTACGAGCTGCCGGTGAAGGTGGTGGTGCTCAACAACTTCGGCGACGGCATGGTGAAGCAGTGGCAGAAGCTGTTCTTCAAAGGAAGGCTGTCGGCGAGTGATCGCTCGCTGCACAAGAAAGACTTCGTCAAGGCCGCGCAGGCCGACGGCTTCCGTTACGCCGTGCGCCTTGACCGCAAGGCGGATGTGCCGCGCGTGATCGCGGAATTCATCGCTTTCAAAGGCCCGGCATTCCTGGAAGTGCTGATCGATCCGGACGCTGGCGTCTATCCGATGGTGGGCCCGGGCCAGGGTTACGATGCGATGATTACCGGCGAGTTTATTGCCGCGCGCCACGAGGTTGAGATTCAGCCGCCGGGGCCGTCGGAGATGTTCTAGGGCCTTGAGGCGCGAGCGATGAAGTACCTGCACACCATGGTTCGCGTCACCAACATCGACGCCTCCTTGAAGTTCTACCGCGACGCGCTCGGGCTTACCGAGCTGTCACGCAAGGACTACCCGCAGGGACGCTTCACGCTGGTGTTCCTGGCGGCGCCCGGGGACCTCGAAGCGCAGGTCGAACTCACCCACAACTGGGATCCGCAGGAGTACGGCGGGGGCCGCAATTTCGGGCATCTCGCCTACGCGGTCGATGACATCTACGCTACCTGCCAGCGGCTCACCGATCATGGCGTGACCATCCTGCGGCCGCCGCGCGATGGCCGCATGGCGTTCGTGCGTTCACCGGACAACATCTCCATCGAGCTTTTGCAGAAGGGCGCGGCGCTCACGCCCGCCGAGCCGTGGAAATCCATGCCCAACACCGGCAGTTGGTAGGCGCGGCGCACCAGCTCGCATGAAAGCCATCCCGAGCCTGCTGATCGCGGCGCTGTTCGCGACGCTGACCTTCGCGGTCTGGGCGCTGCTCAACCGGCCGACGAGCGAGCCGCCGTGGCCGGCACTGATCCAGGGGTTCGCGTTCTCCCCGTTTCGGGCCAATGAAGATCCGACGCACTTCCAGATGCCCACCGATGAGGAAATCGACGCCGACCTCACGCTGCTGCAGGGCAGGGTCAACGCCGTGCGCACTTACAGCGTCGCGGGCACGCTCGCCGACGTGCCCGCGCTCGCCGAGAAACACGACATGAACGTCGCCCTCGGCGCCTGGCTCGACAGTCATCGCGACAAGAACGAGGAGCAGCTGCAGACCGCCATCCAGCTTGCCAACTCGCACGTCAACATCGTGCGCGTGCTCATCGGCAACGAAGTGCTGTTGCGCGGGGACCTGCCCATCGAGGAGCTCGAGAAGAACCTCGATCGCGCCCGCGCCGCCATCGGCCAGCCGGTGAGCACCGCGGAGGTGTGGCACGTGTGGCTCGCGCATCCGGAGCTCGCCGCGCACGTCGACTTCATCGCCGTGCACCTCTTGCCGTACTGGGAAGGCGTGCCAGTCGACGAGGCGGTGGAGTACTCGCTGACGCAGTACAAGCGCCTGCAGAAGGCCTTTCCGCACAAGCAGATCGTGGTGGCGGAGATCGGCTGGCCGAGCCGCGGCCGCACGCACGAGTCGGCAGTCGCCTCGGATGCCAACGAGGCGCTGTTCCTGCGCCGCTTCCTGCACGCGGCCGAGAAGGAGCAGATTGTCTATTACGTGATGGAGGCCTTCGATCAGCCGTGGAAGGCCTACCAGGAAGGCGCGGTCGGCTCCTACTGGGGCGTCTACGACGTCAACCGGCATCCGAAGTTCGCCTTCACCGCACCCATCGTGCGGGTTCCGGAGTGGCACATCCTCGCCGCCGTCTCGGTCGCGGTGTCGCTCGTGGTGCTCGGGCTTTTGTATCTGAACAGCGGCACGCTGCGTAACCGCGGCCGCAGCTTCCTCGCGATCGTCGTGTACGCCGCCGCCACCATCGCGGTGTGGGTGTTCTACGACTTCACCCAGCAGTACATGACGGTCGCGGGCATCATTTCCGGCGTGCTGCTGCTGTTCGGGATGCTCGGCGTGATGCTGGTGCTGCTCGCCGAGGCGCACGAGTGGGCCGAGGCGCACTGGGTGAGTTACCGGCGCCGCGGCGGCGGGCCGCTGCTCACCCACAGCGCCCAGCCGCCGAAAGTCTCGATCCATGTGCCGGCCTACAACGAGCCCCCGGACATGCTCATCGAGACCCTCGATGCGCTCGCGCGCCTCGATTACCCGGACTACGAAGTGCTGGTCATCGACAACAACACGCGCGATGAGAGCGTCTGGCGCCCGGTCGAGGCGCATTGCGCGCAGCTCGGACCCCGTTTCCGTTTCTTCCACGCCGCGCCTCTGGCCGGCTTCAAGGCCGGCGCCCTCAACTACGCGCTCGAGCGCACGGTTGCCGATGCGCAGATTGTCGCTGTGATCGACAGCGATTACGTGGTCGAGCCGAGCTGGCTGCGTGACCTGACGCCGGTGTTCGAGGATCAGCGCATCGCCATCATGCAAGGTCCGCAGGACTATCGCGATGCGGGCCAGAGCGCGTTCAAGGCCATGTGTTACGCGGAGTACCGTGGCTTTTTCCACATCGGCATGATCACGCGCAACGAGCGCAATGCCATCATCCAGCACGGCACCATGACCATGGTGCGGCGGGTGCAGCTGGATGCGGCCCGCTGGGCCGAGTGGTGCATCACCGAGGATGCCGAGCTCGGCCTGCGGATCTTCGAGAGCGGCTTCGATGCGAGCTACGTGCCGACGAGTTACGGCCGCGGGCTGATGCCGGATACTTTTATTGATTTCAAGAAGCAGCGGTTCCGCTGGGCCTACGGCGCCATGCAGATCATCAAGGCCCACGGCCGGCAGCTGTTCCTCGAGGGCGGCCCGCTGTCACCGGGACAGCGCTATCACTTCGTTGCCGGCTGGCTGCCGTGGGTGGCCGACGGGGTCAACCTGCTGTTCAACATTGCCGCCCTCGGCTGGTCGGCCGCCATGGTGTGGGCGCCAGGAAGGGTGGATGCGCCGCTGGTGATGTACTCGGTGCTGCCGCTGTCGCTGTTCACCTTCAAGCTGGCGAAGCTCGCGCATCTGTACCGGGTGCGGGTGGGCGCCAGCTACCGGCAGACCCTGGCGGCCGCGATCGCGGGACTCGCGCTCACGCACACCATTGGCACGGCCGCCGTAAAGGGCCTCGTCACCAAGAGCGAACCGTTCTTCCGCACGCCCAAGGGCGGCAGTTCCTCAGGTGTCCTGCACGCGCTTAGCGCGGCGCGTGAGGAGACGCTGATGATGGCCGCGCTCATCGTGTCGGCCTGGGCGGTGTCGTACACCGCCTTGCCGCAGAACGCGGGGCCCGACCATCTCGCCTGGATCGTGGTCCTGCTGGTGCAGGCGATCCCTTACGCATCCTCGCTCGTGGTATCGCTGATAAGTGCGTTCCCGCTGCCGGCACGCCTCCTCGGCACGAGTTATCGCGACCCGCCGCACGCCGCGAAGCGCGCTGAAGCGGATTCGGCTTAAAAGACCGTGCGCCAGGCACGGCTGCGCGCGATAGCGTGCATGATCGCGGCGGTGGCGGTGTTCTCCTGCATGGACGCACTGCTGAAGCTGCTTTCTGCGTATTACCCGCCGTTGCAGGTTGCGGTCCTTCGCGGTGCTGCCTCGCTGCCGTTCACGTTGTTGCCGGTGGTGCTCGCCGGCCGCCTCAAGGAGTTGCGTCCGCGGCGCTTTCGGGTGCACCTCCTGCGCGGCGTGCTGTCGGTGGTGCTGCTCGGCTCCTTCGTCTACGCCGTCCACGAGCTGTCGCTCGCCAACGCGTACGCGGTGTTCCTGTCGGCACCGCTCATCGTGGCCGGCCTTTCGGTACCGCTTCTGGGTGAGCGCAGCAGTGCGGGCACCTGGGCGGCCATCCTCGCTGGCCTGGCGGGCGTCATCATCATGCTGCGGCCGAGTTCAGCGGGTCTTTTCTCCCTCGGGGCGCTCGCCGCCCTGGTGGGAGCCGTCGCCTACGCACTGAGTGCCATCGCCGTCCGGGTGCTGACGCGCACGGAATCCACCGTCAGCGTGGTGTTCTGGACCATCAGTCTCATGACCGTGATGGCCACGATGCTGGCGGCTCCCGGGTGGGTTGCGATCGCGGCCCGGCACTGGCCCTGGATCGCGCTGCTGGGGGTGGTGGCCGCCATCGCTCAACACCTCTTGACCCACGCATTCCGGCTGGCGCCGCCGTCGCTGGTGGCCCCGTTCGAGTACACCGCGCTCCTGTGGGGTATCGCCATCGACCGGATCATCTGGCATGTGCTGCCCTCGGCGCGGGTGCTCACCGGGGGCGGCGTGGTCATTGCCAGCGGTCTGTTCCTGATTTGGCGTGAGTCCCGACAACCATGGCAGGCGGCTGCAGAGCAAGGCAGAATGCCGCCTCAATCGTCGTCGACCGTGGAACACGCCGCGCGCTTACCAAAGGAAGACTCGCCATGAGCAATGCTGAGATCCGTGGACGATTCATCTGGCACGAATTGCTGACGACCGATACCGCGGCCTCCGCGGCCTTCTACCAGAAGGTGCTGCCGTGGCGGACCCAGCCTTCAAGCATGCCCGGCTACACCATATGGATGGCGGGACAGACGCAGATCGGCGGCCTGATGGCGTTGCCCGCGGAAGCCGCCGGCGCGCCGCCACACTGGCTGATGTACGTCGGTACGCCGAACGTCGATGCCACCTGCGCCCAGGCGCAGGCGCTCGGCGCCAAGGTGCACAAGGCGGCAACGGATATCCCGAACGTCGGGCGTTTCGCGGTGTTGGCCGACCCGCAGGGCGCGACCTTCGCTGTCTTTACCCCAGGTGCCGGCCCCCCGCCCGGCACCCCTCCCGCACAGGGCGGATTCTCCTGGCACGAACTCGCGACGACCGATGTCGCGGGCGCACTACGGTTCTACGGCGAGCTGTTCGGCTGGAGCAAGGGACCCGGACATGACATGGGCGCGATGGGCGTCTATCAACTGTTCGAGCATGCCGGCAGCCAGGTGGGCGGCATGTGCAACGTGCAGGGCCCGTCCACGCCGCCCTCGTGGCTGAGTTACGTCCACGTCGCCGATTCCAACCGCAGCGTCGCCGCCGCCAAAGCGGCGGGTGGACGATTGCTGCACGGTCCGATGGAAGTTCCGGGCGGCAGCTGGATCGCGCTCTTCATGGATCCGCAGGGCGGCGCTTTCGCGGTGCAGGAGATGCCGCGCACCGTTGCCGCGCCCAAGCCTGCAGTCGCGGCTGCGAAGCCCGCGGCGGCGCCAGCGAAACCCGTCAGCGCGGCGGCCAAACCCGTGGCGAAGCCTTTGCCGGCTGCAGCTGCGGCGAAGGCGCCGGCCGTCAGCAAATCGGCTGCGAAGCCGAAGAAAGCCAAAAAGAAGGCTAAAAAGACCGTGGCCCGGAAGAAAGCGCCGAAAAAATCAGTGCGCAAGGCCCGGGTTGTGAAGCGCAAGAGCGTCCGCAAGCCGAAGCGCAAACTCGCGCGCAGGAAGACAGCGCGTCGCGTGGCACCGAAGAAGCGTGCCCGCGCGAAGCGCAAGAGCACGCGCGGCCGCAGGCGCTAGACGCGCACGAGCGGCCGGCCGAAGTTTCCGCCCTGCATGGCGAGCAGCAGGTGCGCCGGTGCGTTCGCGAGACCGTCGACCACGTGATCCTTGGCCGCGATGCGGCCGGCGCCGTACCAGGCGATCGCTTCGCGCAGGAACTCTCCGCGCCGGTGTTCGTACTCGCGCGGGTTGCTGCGCAGCAGCTGCACGCCGTTCAACCCTGCGGGCGTGGCGGGCTGCAGATGGTTCTGCACTACGCGCGCACCCGGCGCAAAGTTATGTCCGGCGACGATGCCATCGAGCAGCGCGCCGCCTACGTTATCGAAATACACGTCCACGCCGTGCGGCGCGAGCTGCCGCAGCCGCGCGCTGACTTTTTCGGCGCCGTGATTGATGCAGGCCGTGAAGCGCGCGTGGCGCGTAACCCAGTCGCATTTCTCGCGCGAGCCGGCGATTCCAATGGCACGCGCGCCCTTGAGCATGGCGATCTGCCCGGCCATCGCGCCGGCCGCGTTGGCGGCCGCGGACACCAGCACGGTCTCGCCCGGACGCAGCCGCGCGGCATCAAGCAGGCCAAAGTAGGCTGCCATCCCCGGTGTTCCCAACACGCCCAGCGCGGTCGACGCCGGTGTTTGACCGGGATGCAGGAGGCGCGCGTGCTGACCATCGGATACACAAAGCTGCTGCAAGCCGCAGTCGAGCTCGACGAGGCTGCCGACGCCGAAAACCTCATGGCGCGAATCGATTACCTCGCCGACGCCGCGCGCTGGCACCAGATCACCAGGCTTCACCGCCGGGAACGGATCCAGCGCCAGCCACAGCGCACGCGCCAGGAATGAGCCGTTGGTGAGGGCGGGCCGCGGCGCTTCGATCAGCTCCAGGTCCGCGGGCTGGGAAGGCGGACGCCTGACCCGTATCTGCAGGTTGGAGGACACTGAGGCCACGCTACTGCGCCTGTGCTTCCGCCGCGCGTCGCTGCTCTTCGGCGACCTTGTCGGCAGCGCCGATCTG
Source organism: Steroidobacteraceae bacterium (assembly GCA_025451375.1). GTDB lineage: Bacteria > Pseudomonadota > Gammaproteobacteria > Steroidobacterales > Steroidobacteraceae > 13-2-20CM-66-19. The sequence continues at coordinate 38,970 of JANWKL010000076.1, read as the reverse complement.
CTCCGTGACCCGCTGCTCGACCTGCCGTGCCTGAGCGGCTTGCTGCGCCTGCGCGGCTGCACCGCCCGCCGCCGCGGCGCCGGTCTCGGCCAGGCCACAGCCGCTCAGGCTGGTTAGCAACAGGCAAGCCGCGAGTGCGTTACGCATGGTGCACACCAATTTACCCGCCCGGACCGGTTACGCAAGTCCGGCTGTGATCGTGGCAATATTGTTCCGATGCCCAAAGCGACTATCCGCCGCGACAGCCCCGCCGACGAGCCACGCGTGCGCCGCGGTTACTTCGACTGCCGTTACGGTCAGCTGCACGTGCACAACGTCATGCCCGGTGGCGGCGGCTTTGAGGAGGGCACGTCCCTCCTGTGTCTGCACGACCCGGTCGGCTCGGCGCGCGTGTTTGCAAGGTTCCTGGCCTTGATTGGCAAGGATCGATCGGCCTATGCGCCGGACCTCCCCGGCTGTGGTGAGTCCGATGCGCCCCCGCCCCCGGCGGTCCTCGCGAACTATGTCGCCGCCATAGGCGACTTTCTCGACAGCATGCGATTCCGGCAAATCGACGTGCTCGGGTTTCGCGTCGGCGCGCTGCTCGCCACCGAACTCGCCGCTACACGCCCGGCGCAGATCAGGCGCGTGATCCTGGCGTCGCTGCCGCTGGGGGATGCCGCGCTGCAGTATCCGCTGCGCGAGCGCCTTGCCACCTTGAGCCAGCGCGTGCTGGCGCTGCGGGTGCACGATGAGCAGTGGGACGCGACTGCGCGGGTGCGCGAGGTGTTGCCGGCTGCGCGCCTGCTTGACGTGCGTGACCCGGGCGCCGAGCCTTTCGCGAGTGCACCGGCGGAGCTGGCAGAGGCGGTGCTCGACTTCGTGCGCAACTGATCCAATGAGGTTCCTAGGACTCCCTCACAATTTTTTTTAGCTGTGCGGCGGCAAGGCTGGCCGCGGCGCTAGACTCCCGCAGTTGTGACATCACCATCGACCGCACCATTGGCTCTTGACCTGGAAAACACCGCCGAGCTGCCGGTACTCGACCCTGCGGGCGATCCGGACGAGTCTGTTGAAACAGCCGCGACGGCGGACGCGCACCACACCGAGACCTGGATAGTCCCGCACCCCGCGCCTGCGGCGGTGATCGACGCGGGCGTTGACGGATCACGAGCCCGGCTTGAGGGCAGCTTGCGCAAGGCCGGCGCGCGGCTGCGCGACGCCGAGGAACTGCTCGCCGTCAGGAACGAGCGTGTCCGGCAACTCGAGGAATCACTGCAGGAGGCGCGCGCCGCCACCGGCGAGCAGCTCGCACAGTTGCGCGCCGTGCACGAGGACTTCGCGGCTGCGACCGCGCAGCGGCGCACCGAAATCGACGCCACCCAGCGGACCGCGGGCGCCGCCGCTGAGCAGCGCGCCAACCAACTCGGTCGCGAACTGACGCAGGCGCAAGGGGTTTTGGCCGCCGCGACCGAACGCATCAAGGAGCTGCAACAGGCGCTGGAGACTCGCGAGGCGGAAGGACGCGCCCGCGAAACCGCCGCGGTCGAACGCCGGCAGGCACTGGTTGCGAGCGAACGCGCCCACGCCCGCGCGCTGCGCGATCTGAATGCGGAACGCGAGCGCAATGCGCTGAGCCTGGAGTCCCTGCATCGCGCTGAAAGTCATCGTCAGGCGACCCACAGTGTGGTCGCCGACTTGCAACGCGAGCTCGATGAACAGCAAGCCTCGCTGACGCGTCTCGGCCATGAGCTCGCGAGCCGTGACGCGCGGGCCCACGAACAGGAAGCGGAGCTGCTGCGGCGTGCGGCGCGCATCATGCGACTCGAGCAGCAGGCAGGCAGTCCGGCCGCACTCGCGCCGCCGACCGCAGTACCGGCACCCGCGGCCGAAACTCCCGATCCGGCGGCGGCGTTGGCGATTGCGGCCGTCGTCGCCCATGCAGCGGACCCGGAAGCGGAACCCGAGTCGCCGGAGTATGAGGAAGTCAGCAGCGAGCGCACCCGCGAGCTCGAGGCGGACCTGCGGGCGGCCGAGGACACCATCAACCGGCTCGAATCGCAGGCGCGGGGTCGCAGTGCGCGCCTGGAGGAACGGGAGAAAGCCAGCCAGCAATTGCCGGTGACTGCGGACGACGCTCAAACCAACACGGTGCTACTGGCAACAGCGTCGCACGAGGTGCGCGGGTCGCACGACGCCGCGGCACACGATCCGTTACCCGAAGGCGCGACGCGGCTGCTCATCTGCAAGGAAAAGGGTCGCGAGATCGTGCACGTGCTGGGGCGCAAGACCAGCATCGGCCGCACGCCGGACAACGATCTGCAGATCGATGCCAAGTTCATCAGCCGCCATCACGCGGTCATCCTCGCGGGCCCCGTATATACGGTGGTCGAGGATCTCAACAGCACCAACGGCGTGCTCGTGAACGGTCAGCGCGTCACCCGCCAGATGCTCAAGGATGGGGATGACGTGGTGATCGGCCGCGCGCACTACCGCTTTGCCGTGCGGCGGATGGGCGAGAAGCGCGAATCAACTATCGCACGCTGAGCTTGCCCGGCGCGATCCACAGGGGCTGGTGGCAGCCGGCAGCGGGTCTCGGGCTCAGGTGTGACCTGCGTTCCAGATTATGTTCAGCAGCGTGTGGCTGCTGGCCCTGGTAGCGCTACACTTTTCCCTCGTAAAAATAATAAGGTGGAAACACCGATGAACCCGCAACCGTCGCCCCTGCCGCAAGCCGCAGCGGCTGACCTCGAAATTACCGCTGAGCTGCCGGCACTCGAGGACGCCGAATACGCGCTCCAGGAAAACGAGCTCCAGGAAAACGCGCAGCGTGCCAATGCTGAGGCCATCGAACAGCTCGATTCCGAGTCGCAGGCCGTGTCGGCGAAGGTGCGCGAAATCCAGGAGCGGCTCGCAAACAAGAACGAGCGGCTAAGACAGCTCGAGAACGCCCACGACGAGGAGCGCGTGGGCCGCGCGGCCGCCGAGCAACATGCCGTAGACCTCAACGCGCAGCTCGAGCAGTTGCGGGCCGCCGCCGTGCAGTCCGCGGCGCAGATTGCCGAGCTGACGCAGGCGGGTGCCGCGGCGGACGAACGTGCCAGGCAGCTCACCGACGAACTCGCGCGCGCGCGCAGCGCCGCGGCACAGCGCGCCGCGCAGCTGAATGAGGAACTCGCGCAGGCTCTGTCCCTGGCGAGCAGCGCCAGCACGCGCGCGACGCAGCTTGAGCAGGCGCACGCGGTGCAGCAGCGTGCCAGCCTCGAGCAGCTGGCGCGCGAATTGGCAGCGCGGGAGACGCTCGCCGCGCGCGAGCGTGCCGGCAGCGAGCGCCTCACGGGTGAGCTGCAGGCGCAACAGGCGCGCGCAGCGACTTATTTCGAGGCGCTGCGGACCGCGGAGAGCCGGCGGTCGATGTGCGAGGAACTGGTGGTTGACCTGCAGCGCGAAGCGCAGGCGCGCGCGGCTGATCTGGCGGGACTGGAGCGGAATCTGGCCGCCGAGCAGGCCCGGGTACGGGAGCTGGAGGCGGCACTTGCGCACCGTACGGCGCACCACACCCAGCTCGAACAGCAGGTGAGCTCCTTCGCCACGACGCTCTCGCAGCGCGACACGCAGCTGGGCGAAGCGCGGCAAGAGTCACAAGGGCTGCAGCAGGAGTTCAGCCGCCTGCAGACCGAGCTCAAGGTCGCGCTCGAGTCAGCACGCACGGCCGCCGTCGCCTCGACGCAGCAGCTCGCGGCGCAGCAGGCGGCGCTGGTCGGCGCGGGCGAGCGAACTGCGAAACTTGAAACCGCGCTTGCCATCGGTCACGAGCACAGCGCTCAGCTCGAGAGTGAGCTGGCGGGTGTGCGCGGGGAGATGGAAGACTGGGGCCAAGTGCTCGGGAACGCCCAGCGGGAGCGCGACGGGCATTTGGCCGCCGTTGCCGCCGGCGAGGTGCGCATTCACGAGATCGAGCAGCACGCGGCACAACAGACGGCCGCGATGAGCGCACTGCAAACACAGGCGCACGCCGGCGCGGTACGCGTGGGTGAGCTTGAGGGCGACCTGCGCGTGTCCCGGGAAGCCATTGATCGCCTTGAGTCCGAGGCGCGCAGCAGCAAGGCACGGATCGCAGAACTCGAACAAGCCACACAGATGTGGCGCGCCGCCCTCGAGGAAATGCGGCTCAATGCAACCGATAGCCGGCCGCGGCCTGCCCTGCGCAGTGTTGTCCCGCGCGTCGGCGACGATGAGCCGCCGCTGCACGCGGAAGCCGTGCCTGGCAGCGCGGTGCGCCTGCTCATTCAAACCGCTGGCGAGCGAGAAATCGTCCACGTGCTCGGTCGCCGGACGGGCATCGGAAGAACGCCCGACAACGATGTGCGGATCGATGCCACCTGTGTCAGCCGCCACCACGCCGTCATCCTCAGCGGATCGCAGCACACGGTCATCGAGGATCTGCACAGCACCAACGGCGTGCTCGTCAACGGTAAGCGCGTGACCCGCCAGCTGCTCAAGGATGGGGACGATGTGCTCATTGGCATCTCCCACTACCGCTTTGCCGTGCGGGCGAGAAGCGCTGACCTTCCGGAGCACAATCCGCGCTCAGGTGGCCACTGACCTTACTTTGCAGGCGCGGCGCTCTCCAGCAGCCACTCGCGCCAGATGGTGAGCAGCACGGCCAGGATCACCGGGCCGATGAAGAGGCCGACCAGGCCGAACGCCGCGAGACCGCCAAGGACACCGAATATCACGACGATAAAGGGGATCTGCGCCTCGCGGCTGATGAGGAACGGCCGCACGATGTGATCCGTCCAGCCCACCACCAGCGAACCCCACACCAGGAGTCCAATCGCGGCCACGGTCTTGCCCGCTAACAGCAGCCACAGAATCACGCCACCCAGAAGCGCCGGCACCGCGAACGGGATCAGGCCGCACACGGTCGTGAGCGCCGCGAGGAACACCGGCGCGCCGGCGCCGGCGACCCAGTAGCCGATCCCAACCAGCACGCCCTGCACCGTCGCCGCCAGCACCAGCCCGTAGACCACCGCCTTGACGGTCTGTCCGATCGCCTGCAGGTAGTTGTGCACGCGCGGCCCGAGCACCTGTTCGAGCGCGCGGGCCACCTGGCCCGAAAAGCGCTCGCCGCCGCGATAGACGAAGAACAGGCACAGCACGGCCAGCATCAGCTTGACCGCGTTGCGGCTGACACCGCCGATGAACTTGGCGATTTGATCAAAAGAGTTGTCGGTGATCTTGCGTAATTCCAGGCCGAGCGCGTGCGGGTCCTGTGCGGCGCGGTTCGCCAGATCCTGCAACTGCTCGCCAATCCACGGCAGCTTGAGCACCGCCGGGGGAAGCTTCAGGCCGCCGGCGAGCAGCGCCTGGATTTCGTGATAGGCGTGCACGAGTTCGATGCGCAGCACGATCCCAAGCCAGGCGAGCGGCGCGACCACGGCGACCGACACAGCGGTGGCCATGATCAGGGCGGCCAGGACGCCGCGCCCGCGCACCAGCCGCAGCATCCACTCGTACGCGGGCCAGCTGACGAAGGCGAGAATGCCCGCCCACACGAGCGGGACGATGAACGGTTCCATGACGCGAAAGCCGAGCAGCACGAGCCCCGCGAGTACCACCACGGTGATGAGCCGGCGCAGCCAGGGCGCGGATACGAAATCTTCGATCATGCGCGGTGCATTCAGCTCAGGCCGGCGGTCTCGGAGGCGAACATGACCAGCGCCAGCAACATGCAACTCGCCAGCGTCAGGCTGCGACGGAGGTTGAGCCAGGCTGGCGGCAGGGTAGCGCCGAGGACCCGGTGTTCGTACAGCCAGAAGCCGCCAAGTCCAACCACCAGTATCGCGAGTCCTCTTTGTCCGCCGACCACGACCGCCGCGGCGCCACACAGACCGGGCAGCAGCGCCGCGCCAATGCGCGCGTTCGTCCACGGCAGCCGCCCGGCAAGCGCGAGCCCCCAGTGCACACCGCCGCAGCCCGCCAGCAGCACCGCGCCCCAGGCGATCGCGAGCCGCTGCGCGAGCTCACGGCCGGGCAGCTGCGGCAGAAGGCCCACGCCGAGCAGACCCAACACCAGGGGTGCAACCGCCAGGTAGCTGGCGAGCTCGGCTGAACCGCTGAGGCCTGGATTGCCGGAACTGTTTTGAGTCACGCGCACGCTTACGATCATGCCACGCACACCCCGGTAACGGGCGCTTGACGCCTACCTAAGGGCGCTGGCAGGCTGCGCGCGACGTAAGGTGTCCGTGCCAGCGCGCATGCGGCTTTAGGTGACCGCGCGCGGTGACATGGGTGAAACGGGAAGTCCGGTGTGGATTCGTCCAAAGCCGGCGCTGCCCCCGCAACGGTAATCGAGACCAGGCGGATCATTTGAGCCACTGCTCCCTCACGGGTGCGGGAAGGCGATCCGCCGGAGAGTGATCTCCAGCTCGACAGCCCGGAGACCGGCCTTACGAGTCACCGGTGGGTGTCGCGGCGGGCGATGCTGGCTTACGGTGCCGCATCCGCGGTGCCGGCCAGCTTTCCGAAAGCCACGACCCCCTTCGGGCACGGGTGGTGCGTTTTTCAGGAGCTCAATCATGTCAGCAGGTCTTTACGTGTGCCGTGCGGCCGCCGCGCCGTCTCGCCAACTTTGGTCCTCCCGTTTTGGGATTTCAGCGGCTGTGGGCTGCATAGCGCTTAGCTACGCCAGTTCGTTGTGCGCCGCCAATGCCGACGAACAGCAGCCGATCGTCATTGCCGCGACCCGCGTGCCGACACCGGTGCTCGAGGTGGCGAGCAGTATCACCGTCGTCACCGCCGCCGACATCGAGGCACGCCAGGAGCGCACGTTCGCGGACGTCCTCAAGGACATCCCCGGGGTGAACGTGGTGCAGACCGGCGGCCCAGGCGGCGCGACGTCGGTGTTCATGCGCGGCACCAACTCCAACCACACCAAGGTGCTGGTGGACGGCATCGACATTTCAGATCCGAGCAACTCCACCGGCGCCTTCGACTTCGGGCAACTCCTCACCCAGGACATACAGCGGGTGGAAGTGCTGCGCGGTCCGCAGAGCGGCCTGTACGGCTCCGACGCCATCGGCGGGGTCATCAACATCATCACCAGGTCCGGCTCCGGGCCGCTACAGTTCACCGGCGCAGTCGAAGGCGGCACATTCGACACCTTCAATCAGGCCGGCACGCTGAGTGGCTCGCAGGACGCCTTTCATTACAGTGCCAGCGTTTCGCACTATCACGCCGGCTCGGTGCCGGTGACGCCGCTCGATCTGCTTGCGCCCGGGGAAGCACGCAACAACGACTACGACGACAACCTCACCTTCTCCACCAAGCTCGGGCTGGATGTCACGCCCGGGTTCGACCTGGGGCTGGTCGCGCGCTACACCGACATTCACGTGCGCACCACCGGGGAGGACTACCTGCCGCCCCTTTTCGTCGGCGTACCGGCGGCTGAACAGACCGCGGCCGCGACCGATGAATACTTCACCCGCCTCGCCGCGCACGCGCTCTCTTTCGACGGCTTGCTCGATCAGACGCTGGGGCTCGCCTATACCCACGATCGCACCTCGACGGTGGTGCCGCAGACGCCTGCTGCTCTCAACACCGGCGAGCGTCGCAAAGCCGACTGGCAGGGCAACCTCAAGTTCGATCCTACTGAGACGGTGGTGCTCGGCGCCGAGTACGAACGTGACGAGATCGACCAGCCCATCGAGGCGAACGTGCACGTCACCTCCGGCTACGCGGAGCTGCAGTCGCAACTTGGCGAACACTGGTTCTCGGCCCTCAATGCCCGCTACGATGACAACAGCCTCTTTGGCAGCAAGGCAACCTGGCGTTTCGCACCGGCCTGGGTGATCGCTGATACTGACACCAAGCTAAAGGCCTCGGTCGGCACGGGATTCAAGGCGCCGACGCTGAGCGAGCTGTACCAGAGTTTCCCGCCGTTTTTCTTTGCCAACCCCAATCTGAAGCCCGAGAGCAGCACCGGTTACGATTTAGGGATAGAGCAGGGCTTGATCCGCGACGTGCTGCGCGCCGGCGTTACGGCGTACTACAACCGCATCCGCGACCTCATCACCACCGACGTGACCGGCACGACCTACGCCAACGTCGGACGCGCCACCACCCAGGGCATCGAGAGTTTCATCGCCTGGCAGCCGCTGCAGACCCTCACCCTGCGTCTGGACTACACCTTCACGGAGGCTTCCGACGAAGTGCTGCATCAGGAGCTGCTGCGCCGACCGAAGCACCGGGCGAGCTTCGACACCACCTGGCAGGCGACGAGCGCCTGGCAGTGGAATCTCGACGTGTTGTGGGTCGGCACCTGGGTCGACGGCAATCGCGACTTTTCGGTTGGGCGACTGGACGCCCCGGGCTACACGACCCTCAATCTCGCGACGACTTACGATCTGAGCCCGCGTTTCGCCCTGTTCGGGCGCATAGACAATCTCTTCGACCGCCACTACGAGAACCCAGTCGGCTTTCTGCAGCCGAGCCTCGGGGTCTTCGCCGGCATCAAGGTCAAGCTGTGAGGTGATAACCTTGGGCGGCCATGAGCGACCCGAACATCCCGCCGGTGACGCCCGCGGCGCCGACGGAAAACGAGCGTACCTGGGGAATGCTCGCGCATCTGTCTGCGCTGTTCGGGCTCGTGTTTCCGCTGGCCGGCAATGTCCTCGGACCGCTCCTGGTATGGCTCACCAAGCGCGACCAGTCCGCGTTCGTCGCCGCGCACGCCAAGGAGGCGCTTAACTTCAACATCACCGTGACGTTGGCGGGCGTCGTGTGTGGTTTCCTCGCGCTGATTTTCATCGGGCTGCTGCTCGGCACGGCGCTGTTCATTGCCTGGCTCGTGATGACGCTGGTCGCCGCGATCCGGGCGAGTGAAGGCGTGCTGTACCAATACCCCTTGTCGCTGCGCCTGGTGAAATAGCGTTGTAAATCAGCGGCTTATACAGTCTTTACGTCTATACTGTATGAATGTACAGTATGCCGTGTGAGGCGCTCGATCACAGGCAAGCAGCTGTTCAAGGGCAGGGGGGCGCTCTCAAATCCTCCCGGGCGTTTCGACCTGCAGAGCCTCGCCCCGGTCGATGACGGGTGGTACCTCGAAGAGACTCCCGACAGCATTCCCACGACGCTGGAGCCCGAGCGCGCCCGCTCGGTCATCAGCACCAACGACTCTCCCGACATTCCCTTTGAGCGGTCCATCAATCCATATCGCGGATGCTCTCATGGTTGCACCTATTGCGTAGCTGGCGACACACCGGTCCTCATGTCAGATGGCCGCACGCGTCCCATATCAGAGTTGCGAGTTGGTGATGAAATCTATGGCACCCGGCGTGTCGGACAGTTCCGGCGCTACGTGAAATCTCGCGTGCTCGCGCACTGGAGCAGCATCAAGCCGGCATTCCGGACAACGCTGGAGAACGGCACCACGCTCGTGTCAGGCGCGGACCACCGTTTTCTGTCGGATCGCGGCTGGAAGTTCGTGACCGGCACTGAACAGGGTACCAACCGAAGGCCGCACCTCACGACCTCGAACAAACTCATGGGAACGGGCGCCTTCGCCGCATCGGTGGAGAAGGGCGTCGACTATCGGTCAGGTTATCTGTGCGGGATGATCCGCGGCGACGGGTTGCTGGCGTCCTACTCCTACTCGCGGCCGGGAAGGAGCCATGGCAATCAACACCAATTCCGACTCGCCTTATGTGATCAGGAGGCTCTGGTCAGGGCGCGCAACTATCTTCTCGACTTCGAGATCTCGACCAACGGGTACTTGTTCCAGGCTGCCGCCGGCAATCGAAGAGCCATGCACGCGATCAGGACCCACTCCTTCGCGAATGTAGCATCGATTCGCCGACTCATCGCCTGGCCGCTTTCTCCCAACGCGCAGTGGTCGGCGGGCTTTCTCGCCGGGATATTCGATGCCGAAGGCAGCTTCAGTCAGACAGTCTTTCGCATTCCAAACACCGACCCGGAAATTATCGGTTGGATTTGCAGGTGCATGCGCGACTTTGGCTTTTCTTTCGTGGTTGAGCAAGTGCATTTCGAACACAGAAAGCCTATGGATATCGTGAGACTTACGGGCGGATTGAAAGAGCATCTTCGTTTCTTTCATACCTTCGACCCTGCCATTTTGCGCAAGCTCGACATCACTGGTCAGGCCGTCAAGAGCGACGCCCGCCTCGGTGTCGTCAGCATTGAGCCGTTAAAAGCGATGCGCCTCTACGACATCACGACCGAGACCGAAGACTTCATCGCCAACGGCGTGATAAGCCACAATTGCTACGCCCGCCCGAGCCACGCCTACATGGGTCTCTCGCCCGGGTTGGACTTCGAGACGCGCCTCTTCTACAAGGCGGACGCCGCGCGGGTGTTGGAAGGGGAGCTGTCGCGCCCGGGCTATGTGTGCAAGCCGATCATGCTCGGCGCCAACACCGATCCCTATCAGCCGGTCGAGAAAAAAATGCGCGTGACGCGTTCCATTCTCGAAGTGTTGGCGCGCACGCGCCATCCGGTAACCGTGATCACCAAGAGCGCGCTCGTGTTGCGCGATCTCGACCTGCTCGCTGACATGGCGCGCGATGGCCTGGCGAGCGTCGCGGTGAGCGTTACCTCCCTGGACCCGAACCTCAAGCGCACGCTGGAGCCGCGCGCCGCCTCGCCGCAGGCGCGCCTGCGCACGCTCGCCGGACTGCACGCCGCCGGCGTGCCGACGGGCGTCATGGTCGCTCCCGTGATCCCCGCGCTTACCGACCACGAGATGGAAGACATCCTGGCCGCCGCGGCCGCGGCGGGCGTTGGCTGGGCGAGCTACGTGCTGCTGCGATTGCCCTACGAGATCAAGGATCTGTTCGCCGAATGGCTGGCGCAGCACTATCCGGAGCGCGCGGCACACGTCATGTCGCTGGTGCGCGCCATGCGCGACGGGCGCGACAACGACCCGAACTTCGGCTCGCGGATGCGGGGGACGGGGCCTTTTGCTTTGTTGCTACGCAACCGATTTCGCATGGCCTGCGCGCGCCTGAAGCTCGCGTCATCGGGGCGCGATGCCTTGAGAACGACGCTCTTTCGCGCGCCCGGCCCAGGCCAGGCGCAGCTGCACCTCGATATCTGACCCGCGGTTGCCCCAACCCTTGTTTGCCGTGCGGTTACAATGATCGCCGCTGATGAACGACGCCGCCACGAATTCCGGACGAGTGCTGAACGTGCGTTACACGCTGCACGAGCGGCTGGGCGCGGGCGGTCAGGGAGAGGTCTGGCGCGCGCGTGATCCCCAGCGCGACTGCGATATTGCGCTGAAGATCATGCACCCCGGCGCGGCGCGGATTGCGCCGGCCTGGTCGGCGCTCGAGCACGAGTACGCGATCAACAGCCGGCTCGACCACCCGCACATCCTCAAAGTGTTTCCTCCCGAGGCCACCGAGGACGCGCTGCTCCTGCCCATGGAGCTGGCCGGCGGCGGTGACCTGCGCCGCTTACGCGGTGCCGACTACCTGGCCATCGTGCCGGTGCTGCTGGAGGTGGCGCAGGCGCTCGAGCACGCGCACGAGCGCGGGGTGATTCACCGCGACCTGAAGCCCGGCAACGTACTCCTGGACGCGCGCGGCGCGGTGAAGCTCGCGGACTTCGGCATCGCCGGCACGGCGCTGGCCGGAACCTCCGATCAGGCACGCGGCCTGTCACCCTTCAGCGCGAGCCCCCAGCAGTTGCGCGGCGAGCCGCCGACCCCTGCCGATGACGTGTACGGACTGGGCGCGCTGGCCTACGAGCTGCTATCCGGTTATCCGCCGCACCATCCGCACTTCGATGCGCAGAAGATGCAGCGCGAGCCGGTGCCGGCGCTGGTCCCGGCGGTGCAGATGCCGCCACAGCTCGGCGTGTTCATCGCCCGCATGCTGGACAAGGACGCGCAGCTGCGTCCCGCATCCATGCAGGAAATCATCGAGGCGCTCGATACCGCTCTCAACGACACGCTTACTTTCGAGTTCGAGACCGCCGAGCCGCCACGCGAGGTGTCGGCGCCGGTGGAGCGCACTGGCAGGCACGCGGCGTTGCAGCTGAGCCTGCCCGCGACTCCTCCGACCATCCCCGGTGGCCTGCCCGCGCCCGGGATCGTGGATGGGCAAGCGCTGTGGGAGGAGATGCGCCCGGATCCGGTTCCGGCATTGGGAAGGCTCGAGCCGATGCGCAGCAGTCGGCCCAATGCGCTTATCGTTCTCGGCATCCTGGCGGCGGCCGCATTGGCTGCGGTCCACTGGCTGCCGAAGTATCCAGGATGGTCGCCGGCAGCCTGGTTGCGCGCCGATGGCACGACACCGGCTGCAGCCCCGACGACTGTTGCCGCCGCGACCAACGCGGCGGACGAGGACGCGCTGCAGGCGCAGCGCGCCGGGTTTGATCGGCGCCAGGCCGCGCTCGCCGCGCGCGGCGCGGACGTCTGGGGCGGGACCGATTTCGCCGCCGCGAGTGGCCGAGCGGCGGAATCCGTCGGCGCTCACGATGCCGGCGATCTCGCCCTCGCGCGCCAGCGGCTTGTCGAAGCCTCGCAGCTCCTGAATTCGGTGGAACGGGCGGCACCGGTCGCCCTCGCCGCGCAACTCGACGCCGGCAATCGGGCGCTCAGCGCGGGCCAGCAGGATCTCGCGGCGCAGGCGTTTGATCTTGCGCACCGCATCGATCCGACGGACGCGCGCGCGATCGCCGGGCAAGCCCGCTCGCAGCGTCCGGTGGGTGTAGCGCCGCTGCTCGCGGATGCGCAAAGTGCGCAGACGGCGCATCAGTACTCGCGTGCCGCGCAGGACTACTCGCAGGTGCTGGCGCTCGATCCAAAGAGCGCCCAGGCACGCAGCGGCCTTGCGCAGGCCGAGGCTGCGCTGGGTGATGACAACTACGCCCGCGCGGCCGGCGAGGGTTTCGCGGCCCTCGGCGCTGGCCGCCTCGCGGAGGCGCGTGCTGCTTTCGAACGCGCACGCACCTTGCGCCCCAACGGCCCGGAGGCACTCGATGGCCTGAAGCGGGTGAGCGCGGCGGAGGGCACCCGAACTGCAGCAGCGGCACATCCCGCCGCGGCGCCCGGTCCCGTTCCTGCCGGCAGCCCCGCCAGCAGCGCCGTCGACAGCGTGGCCGGCATGCGCACCCACGCGGAAGCGCTCGAAGCGCAGGAACGCTGGGATGAGGCGGCGGCGCTGTACGCGGCCGTGTTGCGTGACAACGGCTCGCTGTCGTTCGCGCAGGCGGGCAGGGCGCGGGCCGGCGGGCGGGCGCGCCTCGATCACGCGCTGCAGGGGCTGCTCGATCATCCGGAGCGGCTGGAATCCGCACAGGTGCGCGACGAGGCGAGCGGCCTGCTCGACACCGCCCAGGCTACGACCCCCTCAGGCCCGGTACTGCGTTCGCAGATCGCGCGCCTGCAGATTCTGCTGCCGGACTTCGATAAGCCGGTGCACATTGCGCTGGTGTCGGACAACGTCACGCAGGTCGCGATTTTGAGCGTGGGCAGCTTCGGCAGTTTCGAACGCCGCGACATCGAGCTCAAACCCGGCACCTACACCGTGATCGGCTCGCGCGTCGGCTACCGCGACGTCCATCGCCAGATCACCATTGCTCCCGGCGAAGCCCAGACGGTGAGCGTCAGCTGTTACGAGGCGATCTGATGGCCGAGCCTGATGTGAAGGTGGCGCTGCTCGCAGGCGCGAGCGGACTGACCGGCGGCCTGGTCCTCGACGCGTTCCTTGCAGCTCCCGACGTCAGTCGCGTCGTGGCGCTGTCGCGGCGGCCTCTCGGGCGCGATCACCCGCGTCTTGCCAACCGCATCGTGCAGTTCGAAAAACTTGGCGCGCAGCTCGCGGGCGTGAGCTGTGATGTTGCCTTGTGCTGCCTCGGCACGACCATCCGCCAGGCGGGCTCCCAGGAGGGCTTTCGCGCCGTCGATCTTGACTGCGTGCTGAGCTTCGCACGTGCCGCGAAGGCCGCGAACGCGCAGCGCTTCGTCGTCATGTCGAGCGTGGGCGCGGATCCGCAGTCGCGCAATTTCTACCTGCGCACCAAGGGTGAAATGGAACAACAGCTCACCACCCTGGGGTTCCCCTCGCTGGATATTCTGCAGCCCTCGGTACTGCTCGCCTGGCGCGCCGAGATGCGGCCGCTGGAACTCGGCGCGCGACTCCTCATGCCGCTCGTGAACCCGCTGTTCCTGGGGCGCTACGCCGCCTGGCGTGGCATTCAGGCGCGCACCGTGGCCGCCGCGATGCTGGGGGCAACCCGCTCCGGCCGCCGCGGCGTGCAGCGCTACACCTGGGCCGGTATCGAGGCGCTCGCCCGCGTCACCGCCCGTACCCGCGTGCCGCCCGCGCAGCCGCGCTCATCCGCGCGCGCCCGCTAGCGCCAAGGATCCGCATCTTGGGGATGCGTGCGTGCATCGCCTCTCTAGCCGCCGTCGTGGTCCTTGTCGCGGGCTGTGGCGAGCTTCCGCCGCGCGCTGCGCCCGTGCCGGCAACCACGCCATCTGCGGAGCCAACCGATGCGGGCGCCGCCATCGTGGCTCTCGCCGCGTCGCTCGTTGGCACGCGCTACCAGTTCGGTGGTGCCGACGAAGCAGGCTTTGATTGCAGCGGGCTCGTGCTTTACGTGCACCAGCACGTGGGGCTCGGCGTTCCGCGTACCGCCGCCGCGCAGCAGCGCGCCGCGCGGCCCGTGCCGCTGACGGAACTTCAGCCGGGTGACCTCGTGTTCTTCAGCAGTGACAGTGGGGCCGTCGATCATGTCGGCATCTACTCAGGCTTCGGCCGCTTCATTCATGCGCCACACGCCGGGGTCGCGGTGTCGTACGCGGAACTTGCGAGCCCGTACTACGCGCGCCACCTGATGAGCGCGGGACGATTCTGGTGAGACATAAGGCGGCGCTGGTTCCACTGTCGCCAATTGCGCACACCTTCTGAGAGCCGCGGCACATTTCCGGACTTGACGGCGATCCGCGACGCTTTGACACTACTGCCGTGACAAGGGCAAACCCGTCGAAAGACGGGGACGCAAAGCCACCGGTCTAAAGGAACGGGTTCCTATGACGGCGGGGCTGCCACGGTCGCGCTTTCCCAAAGCGCGGCCGCTCGCACTCCCATCCCCGTCGCACGGAACCGCCTGAACACTGCGGTTGGCGTGTTGGTTTCGTTCGGGGAAGTTATGACAGCCATACCTAACATCGCGCCAGGCGTGCACGAGGGCGCCGAGGCCGAGAGTCCGGCGGCGGCAGCGCCGAACACCGGACCTTTCGTGCTGAACCTGTGTTCCTCCACGACGCCGATGGCCCTGGCGCAGACTGAGCTGCCCGAACTCAAACGTTTCACGTTCTTTGTCAGCCGCCGCTTCGAGGAAGGCCGCGAGCGCTTCCGGCTGCACATGGGCTATTTCGCCACCCTCGCCGAAGCCGAGGAATGGCTCGCGGTAGTACGTGAGATCTATCCGGGCGCCTGGGCCGGCGAGGCACCGGGCCGCAAACTGCGTGAGCGCGCCGCCGCCGCCGCGGCCGCGCAGGTACAACACGCGGCAGGGCCGCAGCCACAGATGGCGCTCCCGGTCGCGCGGGAGGCGGCACGACCGGTTGCCCGGCCCGCGCCGCCACCGCCACGCCCGCCGCCGATCCTCAATGTGCCCGTCGTGCAACCCGCGCCGCCGCCGGTCGCACGCGCCGCGCCGGTTGTGCCGGCGCAGGCTCCAAAGACGGCACCGAGCGCGATGCGCATGGCACCCGCCGCCCCGAAACCCGCGGCTGCTGCGGTGGCAGCGACGCCACCAGCGCGCGTGGCGCCTGCGGCTGCGCCGCCTGCAGTTGCGAACAAACCGAAACCGCAGCCAGTTGCGCCCGCCACGGTTGCTGCGGGTCATGCCACACCCGCGCCTGGCCGCAAGGGCGTGTTTGAAGATTCCAACGTACGCGAGGTACTGGCAGCGCTCGGCGACGCCAGCGCCACGGGCGAGACACGCCTGATGCGCGCGCCGCCGCCGCGCCCGGTGGCGCCACAGACCCCGGCCAGCGGGGCACTGAGCGACACCCAGGTATTGAAGTTGTTGGAGACGCGCGGCCCGGAAGGCGCACCGTCGGCCGCGGAGGGTTCCGGCGGCAGCATTCCTTTCCTCAAGCCGGATGACACCGCGACGCGGCGGGCGCTGCAGGAGGCCGTTGCCAACAATGCGCCGGTGGCGTTTGCCGTGCAGCTGCAGTGGTCGGTTCAGCCTGCGGACCTCCTTAAAGTGCCGCCGCTGGCGATCTTCAGCGCCTACACCTTGTATACGGTCGAAGGCAGCCGCGACGGCCGTAAATGGTACGGACTACGCCTCGGCTTTTTCAGCGATGCGATTTCCGCCAAGCAGGTGGCGCACTACGTACGCTCCGAATTCGCCTCCGTTGCCGTGGTGCCGGTCAGCCCGGAAGAGCGCGTACGCGCCACCGAGCAGGACAAGAAAGCTGCCACGGTCGCGGCGCCGGACACGGCTCGCGCCGAGACCGCCGATGAGTTCAAGCTGCTTGACGATGACGGCTCGCGCTTCACGCTGCCATCGGGTCCGCCGCCGGCGGTCACCTCGGCCGCGAAAAGCGCCGCGGCGAAGCCGGCTGCGAAAGCCGTCGCGAAGGCGCAGCCGAAGGTGGCGGTGGGACGCATGGTGCGCCAGGGCGACGCGGCCGCGAGTGTTCGCGGCAAGAGCGGCGGCAGAGTCGGCGCCCGTGAACGCCGCGGTGCACAGACTCTCGAAGAGACCCTGGAGATCCTCGGCGCGAGCGCCCTGACCATCGACAGCGGTAACGGCGAAACGCTCAACGACACCGGCGTGCGTCACCTGCGCATCGAACAGAAGAATTCGCCGTTCGGGCGCCTCCTGGAGCGCCTCAGCGAACGAGTGAAGAAGAGCTAGTTCGCGTACCGCAGCTTCGTCACGGCGGCGCCCACCGGCGCATTCAGCCCTTGCCGAACAACTTGTCCAGTTCGGAGCGCGCCTTGCTGACTTCAGCCGTGTTGGGCGGGATGTAGGCCGCGGCACGCGGCTTGAAATGATCGCAGAAGTTCGCGTGGATCTTGTCGCTCACTTCCTCCGCGGTGGGTTCACGGCAGTGCTTGGCGACGCGGATGTCGTACTCGACGCACATCCGGCACACATGCAGCTCGGAGCGGCACTGCGGGCATTCATCGAGCCGCCGCAGCGGCAGGCTCAGCTGCGCCAGCGATGCACCGCATTTCCAGCACACCAGATCGTGAGCCATGGAGCTATTTTACCTCGCGCGTCCGTCCGGGAAGGAACCCCTGCAGTACCCGCCCGGTGTGGGATTGCTTCGCGCGCCGCGCAATCCGCGCCGGCGGGCCCTGTGCGACGATGCGGCCGCCGTCGTCGCCTGCTTCCGGCCCCAGGTCGAGGATCCAGTCCGCTTCCGCCATGACGTCGAGGTTGTGCTCGACCACCACCGCGGTATTGCCGGCGGCGACCAGCCGATGCAGCACGTGGATCAGCTTTTCGACGTCCGCCATGTGCAGGCCCACGGTCGGTTCGTCCAGAACATAAAGGGTGTGCTTCGCAAGCTGGCGTGGGCCGCGGGCGACGTCGTCGCGCACCTTTGACAGCTCGGTGACGAGCTTGATGCGCTGCGCCTCGCCACCGGAGAGCGTCGGACTCGGCTGGCCGAGTGTCAGGTAACCGAGACCCACGTCCTGCAGCAACTTGAGGGCATGATGCACCCGCGGATGGGCGGCGAAGAATCCGACCGCATCGTCGACGTCCATGGCCAGCACATCGCCGATGCTCTGGTCGCGCCACAACACCGCCAGCGTCTCGGAGTTGAAACGCTTGCCCGCGCACACGTCACACAACACCTTGACGTCGGGCAGGAAACTCATCTCGATGGTCTTGACGCCCTGGCCTTCGCACGCCTCACAGCGACCGCCCGCGGTGTTGAAGGAGAAGCGGCTGTTGGTATAGCCGCGAATGCGCGCTTCGGTGGTGCCGGCATAGATGCGCCGGATCTCATCCCAGAAGCCGATGTAGGTGGCGGGGCAGGAGCGCGGCGTCTTGCCGATCGGAGTCTGGTCCACTTCCAGCACCCGATCGATATGCTCGATTCCCCGTATGGCCTTGCAGCCTACGAGCGCAGGTCCGGCGCCGCGCTTGCCGCCCGCGGCCCGCCGGCGGTGTTTGCCCATGGGCGTGTTCTCGCCCAGCAGGCGCCGCAGGTTTGCGTACAGCACATCGCGCGCCACGGTCGACTTGCCGGAGCCGGAAACGCCGGTGATCACCACCAGCCGCCCGAGCGGGATGCGCACGTCGACGCCGCGCAGGTTGTGCAGCGCCGCGCGCGCGAGCGTGAGATATTGCGTGGCGGCGTTTACCGGCCGATGAGGCCGCGCCGGGTGCAGCAGCGGCTCGCGCAGGAAGCGGCCGGTGACCGAGCGTGGGTTACGCATGAGATCTTTAACCGTACCGGCGGCCACCAGCTCGCCGCCGCGCACACCCGCCGCCGGCCCGAGGTCCAGCACATGGTCCGCGCGGCGGATGGTTTCCTCATCGTGCTCGACCACCACCAGGGTGTTGCGATTCCCGGCGAGCTCCGCGAGGGCGGTGAGCAGGATCTCGTTGTCGCGCGGATGCAGTCCGATGGTGGGCTCATCCAGCACATAACACACGCCCTGCAGGTTCGAGCCGAGCTGTGCGGCGAGACGAATGCGCTGCGCTTCACCGCCCGAGAGTGTCGGCGCCGCCCGGTCCAGCTGCAGGTAGCCGAGGCCGACCCGCTCGAGAAACTTCAGTCGCGCGCGGATTTCCGGCAGCAGGTCGCGGGCTATCTGCCGTTCGCGCGCACCGAGCCGCAGGCGCGTGAAGAATTTCGCGCTGGCGGCGACCGCTTCACCGGCCAGCGCCGCGATCGAACGGGCCCGGAAGCGCACGTTGAGTGCAGTGGGATTGAGACGCTGGCCATGACAGGCGCCGCATGCCTGGTGGTCCTGCGCGCTCCATTCGTTCCACCAGCGCTCCTCGCCACTTTGTTCGGCATCGAATCCCGGCATCTCGATTCCGGTGCCAAAGCAGCTCTCGCACCAGCCGTGCCGCGAGTTGAACGAGAACAGGCGCGGATCAAGCTCGGCGAAGCTCCTGCCGCAGGACGGGCAGGCTCGTTTGGTGGAAAACACCGTGACCCGCGCGGCCTTGGGTGGCAGCACGTGTACCAGCCCCTTGCCGAAGTCCAGCGCGCGCTCGAGCGCGGCGCGCAGCGCGCCCTCGGACTTCACACTGACATCGATCTCGGCCACCGGCAATTCAATGGTGTGCTCCTTGAAGCGCGACAGCCGTGGCCACGGTGAAGTTGGCAGTGACTCACCGTCGACGCGCAGCGAGCGGAAGCCCTTCTTCCCGGCCCACTTGGCAAGGTCGGTGTAGTAGCCCTTGCGCGCGACCACGAGCGGCGCGAGCAGCGCAATCCGTTTGCCCTTGTAGTCACGCAGCAGGCGCGCGGCAATCGAGTCGGGGCTCTGCGGCTCGATGGCGACGTCGCAGTCAGGGCAGTACTGGGTGCCGAGCTTCACGTACAGCAGGCGCAGGAAATGGTAGATCTCGGTGAGCGTCGCCACGGTGCTCTTGCGCCCGCCGCGGCTGGTGCGCTGTTCGATCGCGACCGTGGGGGGAATGCCGAAGATCGCATCCACGTCCGGTCGCGCGGCCGGCTGCACGAACTGGCGTGCGTAGGCGTTGAGGGACTCGAGGTAGCGGCGCTGGCCTTCGTTAAAAAGAATATCGAAGGCGAGGGTGGACTTGCCCGAGCCGGATACTCCGGTGATGACGGTGAAGCGATCGCGGGGAATCTCGACGTCGATGTTTTTGAGGTTGTGCTCGCGTGCCTTGTGGATGATCACCGAATTGCGCTCGCGGCCGTTGCCGTAGTGCGCGGGTGATTCGGCGACCACGGCCGGCGTGGCCAGAACGGCGGCGGCGGGTGACAGTGCCTGGTCGTAGGCCTTGAGCGCCTGGCCGGTGAATGATTCCGCATGCGCGCGCAGCTGCGCGGGTGTTCCGACGCAGACGATCTGACCGCCGCGTTCGCCGCCTTCCGGACCCAGGTCGATGATCCAGTCGGCGGCGCGGATCACGTCGAGGTTGTGCTCGATCACCAACAGCGAATGCCCGGCGATCAGGAGTTTGCGAAACGCCCTCAGGAGTTTCGCCACGTCCTCGAAATGCAGCCCCGTGGTGGGCTCATCAAAGAGAAACAGCTTGCCGCGATGGGTCGTGCTCGACAGCACCGAGCCGGCTTGCGCCAGGTGTCCGGCGAGCTTCAAGCGCTGCGCTTCTCCGCCCGAGAGGGTCGGTACTGGCTGGCCGAGCTTCAGGTACTCCAGTCCCACGTCTGCGAGCGGGCCTAAGCGCGCCGCAACTTCCGGCGTGTCGGCGAAGAACGCCCGCGCTTCGGTGACGGTGAGGTTGAGCACATCAGCGATGCTCAGGCGGCGGCCGTCGGCGCCCTCGCGCCGGATATCGAGTACTTCATCGCGGTAGCGGCGGCCGTCACAATCCGGGCAGCGCAGATACACGTCCGAGAGGAATTGCATCTCCACGTGCTCGAAGCCGTTGCCGCTGCACGCGGGACAGCGCCCGTTGCCGGAGTTGAAACTGAAGGTGCCCGGGGTGTACTTGCGCTCCTGGGCCGCCGGTTCGGCGGCAAACAGCGCGCGGATGGCATCGAACGCGCCGACGTAGCTGGCGGGATTGGAGCGCGTGGTGCGGCCGATGGCATTCTGATCGACCATGACCACGTCATCGATCAGTTCCGCTCCGGTAAGGCCCGCGAACTGGCCCGGCGCCTCGGTCGGTTTGCCGCGGTACTTGAGCAGCGCCGGGTACAACACGTCCTCCACCAGCGTCGACTTGCCCGATCCGGACACCCCGGTCACGCACACCAGGCGCTTGAGCGGGATGCGCACGTTGAGATTCTTGAGGTTGTGCTCGGTTGCGCCCGTCAGTTCCAGCCAGCGATTGGAGCGCGCCTCGGCGACAATGCCGCCGTCGGCCACGCCCGCTACCGGCGCCCGGGCTGTGCGCTCGCGGTAGGCCGCGGGCTGCGCCGCGGGCGCCACACGCTTGCGTCCGCCGAGATACTGGCCGGTGAGGGACTCTGGAGCGGCGCGGATTGCGTCGGGACTGCCGAAGAATACGATTTCACCGCCGCGTTCGCCGGCACCGGGCCCCAGGTCGAGGATCCGGTTGGCCTCGAGCATGATCTGCGGATCGTGTTCGACGACCACGAGCGAATTGCCGGCATCCCGCAGGCGCTTCATGACCCCGATGACGCGCTGCATGTCGCGCGGATGCAGGCCGATGGAAGGCTCATCGAGCACGAACAACGTGTTGACGAGAGAAGTGCCGAGCGCGGTCGTGAGGTTGATGCGCTGCACCTCCCCGCCCGAGAGCGTGCGTGATTGCCGGTCGAGCGTGAGATATCCCAGCCCCACGTCGGTCACGTAGCGGAAGCGTCCGCGGATCTCCGCGAGCAGCAGATCGGTGGCTTCATCCAGCGGCTGCGGCAGGGTGAGGTTGCGGAAGAATTCGTAGCTGCGCTCCACCGGCAGCAGCATCAGGTCGTGAATCGACAATCCGGGGAGGGCCGTGAGAGTTGCCGCGCTCCACTCAACACCATGCGGGCGGAAGCGGGGCGTTGCGGCGAGCGCGCTGGCGGCGACCTCACGACTGCCGAGGCGCCAGAGCAGTCCTGCGGTTTTCAGGCGCGCGCCGTCGCAGGTGGCGCAGGGTGTGTACGCGCGGTAACGCGACAACAGCACCCGCACGTGCATCTTGTAGGCGCGCGTCTCGAGCCAGGCAAAAAATCGTCTGGCTCCGTACCAGACCTTCTTCGTCCACGCACCTTCGCCCTCGAGCACCCACTTGCGCGCCTCGGCCGTCAGTTCGCGCCACGGCGTATCGAGGGGAATGCCGCGCAGCTTCGCGAACTTCTCCAGGTCTTGCTGACACTCGAGGTAGGACTTGGTCTGCCAGGGCTTGATCGCGCCGGCGCGCAGCGACTTGGTCTCATCCGGGATGACCAGGCCGTAGTCGATACCGATGGTGCGCCCAAAGCCGCGACAGGCCTCACACGCGCCGAGCGGAGAATTGAACGAAAACAGGCTGGGTGTCGGCGTCTGGTAGGAAAGATCACACGGCGCGCAGTGCAGCTCACTCGAATAGCGCCACGTGTCCAGGTGCTGCGGCGTTTCCGCATCGTCCACGACCTGAAAGTTGACCCGCCCGCGACCCACGCGCAGCGCCGCTTCGAGTGATTCGAGCACCCGGCCGCGTTCAGCAACGCCGGCGCGCAGTCGGTCCTGCACGACCTCCAGTATCACCTGCGGGGCGGCCGGCGCCGCCGCGCGTTTCTTGCCGCGCGCCGGCTTGGGGGGCGCGGCAGCCACGGCTGGTGTAGCGGGCGCGAACGGAGGATCAAAGAAGCGTGTGTAGCCCTGCTTCGCCAGCAGCTCGCGCACTTCCTCGACTTTGAAATTCGCCGGTACCGGCACCGGGAAGGTCACGAGCAGCCGCGGATCACCGGCCCGCTGGGCGCGGGCGAGAACGTCGGCGTAGATACTCTCCGCGCTGTCGCGCCGCACCGGATTGCCGCAGCGCCGGCAATGCAGCACGGCCGCACGCGCGAACAAGAGCTTCAGGTGGTCGTTGAGCTCGGTCATCGTGCCGACGGTGGAGCGTGAAGTGCGCACCGGGTTGGTCTGATCGATGGCGATGGCCGGCGGGATGCCGCGAATGGAATCGACCTGCGGCTTGTCCATGCGGTCGAGGAACTGGCGCGCGTAGGGCGAGAAGGTCTCGACGTAGCGCCGCTGGCCTTCGGCGTACAGTGTGTCGAATACCAGCGACGACTTGCCCGAGCCCGACACGCCGGTCACCACGATCAGCTCATTGAGCGGGATGTCGAGATCGAGATTCTTCAGGTTGTTCTGGCGCGCACCCTTTACGAGGATGGCGTCAGCGGGGACGTCGGTCATTCCGTCACTATCAGCTTAAGGTTGTGAAAGGGAGCGCGCCCGAAGTGGGCCAGGCACAGGCTCCGCAATTGTAGTGGATTCGCGCCGCGTGCAATCCAGCATGAGGCGGTCCGGTCTACTGTATGACGCGGATTTGCGTTTGCCGCTAGTTAATGGGAAAAAGTCGCCTGCCGCGCTTTTTCGGACCACGGCTACGTTTCTGCCGGCAAAAGGCGCGGCTTTTGCCGGCGGCTCATTGCCCCCATTGAGCAACCATGCTGACTCGCCCCTCTCTCGGCTTTGGCCTCGGACTGCGTGTCGATCACTACGACGCGATCCTTGCCGATCGTCCGCCGGTCGACTGGTTCGAGGTGCTCACCGAAAACTACCTCGTGCCAGGGGGCAAGCCACTGGACTACCTCATGCGCTTTCGCGAGCGCTATCCGCTCGCCATGCACGGCGTGTCTCTCTCCATAGGCAGTACCGCGCCACTGGACCTTGATTACCTGCGCCAGGTGAAGGCGCTGGCGGCGCGCGTTGAGCCGGTGTGGATCTCGGACCACCTGTGCTGGACCGGGGTTGCGGGCCGAAATGCCCACGATCTCCTGCCGCTGCCCTATACCGAGGAGGCGCTCGCCCATGTGGTCGGGCGCGTCCGCACGGTGCAGGACTTCCTCGGCCGCCGCATCCTCCTGGAAAATGTCTCGAGCTACCTGGCCTTTCGCGATTCGCAGCTCACGGAGTGGGATTTCCTGAGCGAGATTGCGGTGCGCGCCGACTGCCTGATCCTCCTCGACGTCAACAATATCTATGTGAGCGCGGTCAACCACGAATTCAAGGCGCTCGAGTACCTGAACGCCATTCCCCTGGGCCGTGTGCAGCAGATTCACCTCGCGGGCCATGAGAATCGAGGCGACTACCTGATCGACACGCACGACCATCCGGTGCCCGACCCGGTGTGGGAACTCTACGCCGCGGCGGTGCGGCGTTTCGGGGCCGTGTCGACCATGATCGAGCGCGACGACCACATTCCACCGCTCGCCGAGCTGTGCGCGGAGCTTACCCACGCACGGGCGTTGAGCGCGCGCACGCTGTCGGAGGAAGCAGCGCGGCGCTCGGCACGTCCGCAGCACGCAGCGGTGACAGGCCCGTGACCCCACTCGGGCTCGTGCAGGGCGACTTCCAGGAATACCTGCTGCGCGGCAACACGGCGATAGAGGGACAGGTCGTCGGCACCGCACGCGTGCCCGTCGCCACGCGCTTGGGGATTTACGGTGACGCCTACCGTGCGCGTCTCGCCGAAGCGCTGCAGGCGAACTTCCCGGCGCTGGCGAAGCTCCTCGACACCGAGGACTTTGGCGCGCTCGCCGCACATTACGTGGCCGCCCACGATTCGTCTTTCTTTTCCATCCGCTACTACGGCCACGAGCTGCCGCAGTTCCTCAGCACGCACCCGGACTACACGGATGCCCCGGTGCTGGCCGAGCTCGCTCGCTGGGAATGGGCCATGACGGGGACCTTTGACGCTGCTGACGCCAGCCCGCTGGTTCACACCGACCTCTCACTCCTGTCACCGCAGGAGTGGGCGCAGCTGCGATTCACATGGCATCCGAGCATGGCGCGCTTAGGGCTCGCCTGGAATGTCCCGCAGCTGTGGCAGGCGCTGAACGAAGACGCGGAGCGTCCGGTGGCAAGCGTGAACCGCGAACCGGTGCAGTGGCTTTTGTGGCGCCAGGACCTCACGACTTACTTTCGCTCTCTGCCAAAGGCCGAGGCGCGCACGCTCGATGCCGCGCGCGACGCTTGGCCGTTCGGTGAGCTGTGCGATCTTCTGTGTGACGAAGTGGGCGAGGCGCAGGCGCCGGCAACAGCCGCGACGCTGCTGCGCGGCTGGATCGACGCGGGGCTCATCATCGGCGCCGCCTGAGGGCCTTGACCGCGTACAATTGCGGTTTTTGCGCAGGACCGCTCATGTCGCTTTCTTCCTACGGCAACGTGCTCGAGATGATCGGCAACACGCCGCTGATGGCGTTGCGGCGCCTCGACACCGGACCGTGCGAGCTGTTCGTGAAACTGGAGAATCAGAATCCGGGCGGCTCAATAAAAGACCGGGTGGGCCTGTATCTCATCGAAGCGGCGGAACGCGCCGGCGGCATCAAGCCGGGCGGCACGCTCATCGAAGCGACGGCTGGTAATACCGGACTGGGACTTGCGCTGGTTGCCGCCCAGAAAGGCTATCGTCTGCTGCTCGTCATTCCGGACAAGATGAGCCAGGAGAAAATCTTCCACCTGCGTGCCATGGGCGCCGAGGTGATGATGACCCGCTCGGATGTGAGCAAGGGGCACCCGGAGTACTACCGTGACGTCGCCGAACGGCTGGCGCGCGAGATGCCCAACTCGTACTTCGTCAACCAGTTCGGCAACCCCGCCAACGCGCAGGCTCACGAGGAGACCACCGCGCCTGAGATCTGGGAGCAGATGGGCCACAGACTGGATGCGATCGTGTGCGGCGCGGGCACCGGCGGCACGCTCGCAGGCCTGACGCATTATTTCGCGCGCACCGCGCCACAGGTGGAACTGATACTCGCTGATCCTGCAGGCTCTGGTCTTGCTGCCTACGCCACCACCGGCAAGCTCCCTGAGAACATGACGCCGTGGCTGGTGGAGGGGATCGGTGGCGACTCCGTGCCGCCGGTCGGGGATTTCTCGCGCGTCAAACGCACCTACAGCATCAAGGACGTGGAGGCATTCCGCACCTGCCGCGAGCTGCTCGGTAAAGAGGGCGTCATCGCCGGCACCTCCACCGGCACGCTGCTCGCCGCGGCGCTGCGCTACTGCCGCGAGCAGACGCAACCCAAGCGCGTCGTGACCTTCGTCTGCGACAGCGGCAACAAGTATCTGTCCAAGGTCTACAACGACTACTGGATGCTGGACCAGGGATTCATAGAGCGCGAGCACCTGGGCGACCTGCGCGATCTGATCGCGCGGCGCCACTCCGAGCGCGCGGCGGTGACCGTGAACTCCACGGAAACCGTCATGGCGGCGTACCGGCGCATGAAGCTCTACGACGTGTCGCAGGTACCGGTGATGCAGGACGGCAAGATCGCCGGCATCGTGGATGAGGAAGACATCCTGCTCGAAGTGGTCGCCAACCCCGCGCACTTCAACGAGCCGGTGACGCGAGCCATGGCGAGCCATCTCGTGACCGTGCCGGTGGATGCGCCGATCTCGCAGCTCATGGAGATATTCAAGCGCGGCATGGTGGCGATCGTGGTGCACGGTAACGAGTTCCAGGGACTCATCACGCGCATTGATCTGCTCAACTGGCTGCGTCGCCGGCTGTGACCGGCGCGCGGCTGACACGACAAAGGTAGCGATTGCATGAATGACGAGACCCGGGACCAGCGCTTTGCAACGCGGGTAATTCACGGCGGCCAGCACCCCGACCCGCTCACCGGCGCGGTGAACACGCCGATCTACGCCACCTCAACCTACGTGCAGTCCAGTCCCGGAGTGCATAAAGGTTACGAGTACTCGCGCACCAGCAATCCAACCCGCGACGCCTTGCAGGCGTCGATGGCGAACCTCGAGGGCGGTGCGGCGGGATTCGCTTTCGCTTCGGGGATGGCCGCGACCGCGACCCTCCTCGAGCTCCTCGACAGCGGCTCGCACATCATCGCCATGAACGATCTTTACGGCGGCACCTACCGGCTGCTCGAGAACGTGCGCAAGCGGTCGGCCGGGCACAAGGTCTCGTTCGTGGACCTGTCGGACCCC
Organism: Steroidobacteraceae bacterium; assembly: GCA_025451375.1. Taxonomy (GTDB): domain Bacteria; phylum Pseudomonadota; class Gammaproteobacteria; order Steroidobacterales; family Steroidobacteraceae; genus 13-2-20CM-66-19. The sequence goes on along the minus strand of JANWKL010000076.1, from coordinate 12,208 downwards.
AAGGCGCTGGAAGCCGCCATCCGTCCCGACACCCGCCTCGTGTGGGTCGAGACGCCCACCAATCCGCTCCTGAAACTCGTGGACCTGAGCGCCGTGGCCGCAATAGCCAGGCGGCGCGGCCTCATCTCGGTGTGCGACAACACCTTCGCGACGCCCTATATCCAGCGGCCGCTCGAGCACGGCTTCGATATCGTGGTCCATTCGACCACCAAGTACCTGAACGGGCATTCGGATGCGATCGGCGGAGCGGCGGTCGTGCGCGCGGATCCTGATCTCACGGAGCGCATCGGCTACCTGCAGAACGCCGCGGGGGGAGTGTCAGGACCGTTCGATTCATTCCTCACGCTGCGCGGCATCAAGACGCTCGCGCTGCGCATGGAGCGACACTGCGCCAGCGCGCTTGAGATCGCCGCCTTCCTTGAAAAGCATCCCCGCGTCGAGCGGGTGTACTACCCGGGACTCGCCAGCCACCCGCAACATGCGCTCGCGCAGCGGCAGATGGCGGGCGGCTTCGGCGGCATTGTCACGGTGGTGCTGCGCGGCGGGCTCGAGGCCGCGCGCCGCATGCTCGAGCGCTGCCACCTGTTCGCGCTCGCCGAGAGCCTGGGCGGTGTGGAAAGTCTCATCGAACATCCGGCCATCATGACCCATGCCTCGCTGCCAGCGGCGCTGCGCCAGTCGCTGGGAATCGGCGACGGCCTTATCCGGCTCTCGGTCGGCGTAGAGGACGTGAATGACCTGATCGAGGAACTCAAGGCGGCGCTCGGATGAGCGAGCCGCTTCCGGTGGTGTTGGTTCCGGGCCTCCTGTGCTCGGCGCGACTGTACGCCGCGCAGATTCCGCAGCTGTGGTCCTGCGGTCCGGTGACCATTGCCGATCACACCCGCGACGACACCATGGCGGCGATTGCGCGGCGGATTCTCGCCGCCGCGCCACCCCGGTTCGCGCTCGCGGGGCTCTCGATGGGAGGGTACCTGTCGTTCGAGATCCTGCGGCAGGCGGCGGATCGCGTGGTGAAACTGGCGCTACTGGACACCTCGGCGCGCGCCGACACACCCGAAGCGGTTGCCGCACGCAAGGCGCAAATTGCGCAGGCGGCGGCGGGGGGTCTTGCGGAAGTCGCGGACGCGCAGTTCATGCGCCTGGTCCACCCGGCGCGGCGTGAGGATTCAAGCCTGCGCGAGGTCAACCGCATGATGTCGCGGGAGGTCGGAGCGCAGGCGTTCATCCGGCAACAGACCGCGATCGTCGGACGCGTGGATTCACGCCCGATGCTCAAGGACATCCGCTGTCCCACGCTGGTGCTGGTGGGGGAGGCGGATGCACTCACGCCGCCCGATCGCGCGGCCGAAATGGCTGCTGGCATCCCCGGTGCGCGCCTGGTCCAGGTACCGGAGTGCGGACACCTGTCGACACTCGAGCGGCCCGAGGCGGTGACCGCGGCGCTGCTCGAATGGCTGCAGAGCTGACGAACGTCGTGATGCCGGCAGCCGAGATGCAGCGCGCGGCGCTCGTTTCTCATCCCGACACCCCAGGCGAGGCGGTATGGCGTATCGCGGTGGAGGCAAACCTGGTTGCCGGCATGACTCTTGGCTGCAACTACTCGCTGCACGGGGATCTCGAGCGCGTACGCGTCCCCGGGGCACGCACCGGGCGGCGCGCCGATGGCCTGTGGCAGCACACCTGCTTCGAGGTGTTCGTGGCGGCGGCCGGCGATCCGGGGTATCTCGAATTCAACTTCTCTCCGGGGCTCGACTGGGCGGCCTATCGCTTCGCCGCTTACCGTAAGGAGATGTCGCCAGCGAATCTCGCGCAGGCGCCGGGCCTGAACGTGCGGCGCATGGCCGACCGCCTCGATTTGTCCGCGACCGTGCACCTCGCTGGGCTCGGTACAGCCTTCACCGCACCGCGGCTGCGCGTCGCGCTGGCGGCCGTGGTTGAGGAGGAGGACGGCAGACTTTCCTACTGGGCGCTGCAACACCCGCCCGGCAACCCGGACTTCCATCATGCGGATGGCTTCGCACTCGAGCTGGGCGTCCTATGAAATTCGGCATTGATCTCCTGCTCGAGGATCCCACGCGGCGCCTGCCGCTGGCCGGAAAGCGCCTGGCGCTGCTGGCTCACCCGGCCTCGGTGACGCGCGATCTCACGCATTCCCTCGATGCGCTGGCGGCCTTGGGCGACCTGCGGCTGACGGCGGCCTTCGGTCCTCAACACGGTCTGCGGGGCGACAAGCAGGACAATATGGTCGAGTCGGCGGACTACGCGGATCCGGTGCACGGCATCCCGGTGTTCAGTCTCTACGGCGCCGTGCGCCGCCCCACCGCGGCCATGATGGACAGTTTCGATGTGCTGCTCGTTGATCTGCAGGATCTGGGTTGCCGGATTTACACTTTCATCACGACGCTGCGCTACGTGTTGGAAGCGGCCGCGAAGCAGCACAAGGAAGTCTGGATCCTCGACCGGCCGAATCCCGTGGGGCGTCCCGCGGAGGGTCTGACACTGCGACCCGGTTGGGAAAGCTTTGTCGGCGCGGGCGCCCTGCCCATGCGGCACGGGCTCACCATGGGCGAACTCGCGCGCTGGTTCGTGGCCACGCTGCGTCTGGACGTGAAGTGCCAGGTCGTTGCGATGCAGGGCTGGCGGCCGCAAGCCGCCCCTGGCTACGGCTGGCCGCCCGGCGAACGGACCTGGGTGAATCCCAGTCCTAACGCGCCCAATCCGTGGATGGCGCGGTGCTATGCCGGCTCCGTCATGCTGGAAGGCACGACCTTGTCGGAAGGCCGCGGCACGACGCGGCCGCTGGAAGTGTTGGGGGCGCCGGACCTTGACGTGCCGGCGCTGCTGCGCGCGATGCAGGCGCTGGCGCCGACGTGGCTGCAGGGCTGCCGCCTGCGTCCGTGCTGGTTCGAGCCCACGTTCCATAAGCACGCGGGCAAACTGTGCGCGGGATTTCAGGTGCACGTGGAAGACGCCGCCTACTACGATCACGCAGCCTTCCGTCCCTGGCGGTTGTTCGCGCTGGCGTTCAAAGCGCTGCGACAGCTGCGCCCGGACTACCCCTTGTGGCGGGACTTCCCGTACGAGTACGAGCAGGGGCGGCTCGCTATCGATGTGATCAACGGCAGTCCACTGCTCCGAAAGTGGGTGGATGATCCGGCGGCAACTCCCGCGGATCTGGATGAGCTCGCCGCCGCCGACGAGTCGGACTGGCTGGCGCAGCGGCAGGCGGCCTTGATCTACTGATCGTCAGCGTGTGTGCCGCGGGACGCCTTTAAGGTGGCGGGCGCTCAAAATCCTTGAAGCCGCTATAGCCCCACGGCCGCAGCGCCAGCACGAATGCGGCGCCGTTGCGACTCGGCGTCGCCGAGCGATCACGCTCCACCAGGTCCATGCATTCACGCGCGGCGCTCTGCAGCACGCGCTTCAGGTGCCCGTGCACTTCCTCCGAAACCATCGCTCCGTGGAAGAAGAACTCATCCTGCGCGCCGACAAATGCGCTCGCCAGGAATTCGCGCAGCAGTTTCTGATGGATGTGGCGCTGCACCGGCCCGCCCGGGCGCCAGCTGAAACGGCGACTGACCAGCAGGCGCACGCGGTTGCCGGGCTGCAGCTCGAGCACCTTGAGCCGATCGAGCTTGATCAGGCAGCGCACAAGCTCGCGCTGCGTGAGCCGGTAGAGGCGCAGGATATCCTCGGCGGGCACGCGGTTGAGCACCAGCCAGGTCACGAAGAACAGCTTCGGGTCGGCGACGATTTCCCGCTCCTGGGTGAGCGTGAGTTGGTTCGTCGGGGTGTGGTGATCGCGGGCGCGTTCGAGAATTTCGCTCAGGCGCAGCCCGAGCATCTCGCAGATCAGCTCGACCCGCTCGAGTGAAAAATCACCGCTGGAGAACAGCCGTTTGACGGTGGCGAGACTCAGGTTCAGCCGGCGCGCCACCGCGAGGTAGGTGAGGCCGCGCTCGCGCAGCGCGCGCTTCAGCTCGGTGACGACCAGGTTCCGCTCACTCATGCTCGCGCCCTTGTGTCGCTGTCCCCACTGAGCAGGGTATCACCTGGTGATACCAAAGGGCGCTTCTGGAGCCTCTTGAGCGATCCGGGTAGCGGTAAGTGAACCCATGCACCACAGTCGCGCCCGTCGTTTCGCGGCCCCAACGTGGAGGACCCATGCGCAAGTGCCTCATGATCTGCATCGCCCTCATCGGCGCCGCTCTCGCAGGATGCGCGACCGCGCCGTTCTGCTATCCCTCGTGCGGCGCCACCCGACACAACTCCTCGAGCCTGGTCGAGTTTCTCTATCCCCGAGGCGAGCTGCCGCCGGCGCAGAACAGCGTCCCGGAACTGCACGTGCCGCTACGGGTGGGCCTGGCGTTTCTGCCGGCACAAGGCGGGGCAGGACCGGACGCGGCGCTGAAGGAGGCGTTGCTCGAGCGGGTCCGGCAGCGCTTCAGCGACCGCAAGTTCGTCAGCGAGATCGTGGTCATCCCCGACTACTACCTGGGCAGGCAAAGCGGGTTTGCGGGTCTTGAAGGCGTTCAGCGCCTGTACTCGGTCGACCTCATGGCCCTCGTGTCGTATGACCAGGTCACGCACGCGGACGACAACGGCTGGTCGCTCGGCTATCTGACCATTGTCGGCGCCTACGTGCTCAAGGGCAGCCGCTACGACGTCGCCACGCTGGTGGATCTGGCCGTCGTCGATCCCGCGACCCGCTCGCTGGTGCTGCGCGCCGGGGGTGTCGACACCCGTCACGGCAATACAACCCTGATCGCCGAGCAGCGCGACTCTCGCGATGCCGGTACCGCGGGATTCAGCGCGGCCTCCGACGCCATGCTTCAACACTTCGATGTGGCCCTCAGCGACTTTGAAGCGCAGGTGCGCGCTGGCCGGGCCAACGTTCACGTCGTGCACAAGGACGGCCGCGCCGGAGGCGGTGGTGCCTTCACCTGGCCGTGGCTTCTGGCGCTATTAAGTCTGGTCGCGGCCTGCAAACTGCGATATCCGCGTAAGTTGGCACCGTAGAAGAAGAACTCTAAGTACGGGGGTCCGGGTGACCAGGGGAATCTGCCGGCGCGGCTCCGCAGCCGCACTCGCAGCGTTGCTATCGATGTCAGCGACCGTGGCAGTGGCGGCCGTACCGGTGCATATTGTCAAAACGGATCTGAAGCCGCTCATCCGTGCCGGCTTCGATTCGCCGGTGCAATTTGCGGTCCTGGTACCGCACGCGGTTTCGGCGGCGTCAGGTGGCAGCTGGTCAGTCGCGGCCGGCCGTGCCACCTGGCAATACGCCGTCGACGTGCCGACGGCGGTGTCGCTGTCGTTTCACGCCACCCTTTCGTCGCTGCCTGCCAGCGCGGTGCTCGTCGTGCGCGGCACGCAGAGCACGGTGAGCTACCGCGCGCACGATCTGCACCGCGGCGAGCTGTGGAGCCGCATCCAGCCCGGCGCAGCGTTGCAGTTTGCACTCAACGTCGCCGCCGAAGACCGCGGCAAGGTCGCCTTTAACATCGTCAGTCTGCAGGCCGGTTATCGCTCCCTCGGTCCCGGTGTGTCCGATCACCCCTACTACCGTGAACTCAAGGCGCAACAGGCCGCGGCTACCAGCAGTGCGTCCTGCGTCACCAACTACGCTTGTCAGGTCAGCCCCGGCAACACGCCGTCGGGAGCTGCCACCGTGGCGCTGGTTGTTGGCAACCTGAACCAGTGTTCCGGCTCACTGATCAATGACGTGCCGGGCGACAATACCCCGTACATCCTCACGGCACGGCACTGCGAGACCGGACACCTGGGCGGTGGCCTGCCGGGCGCGGCGTCGGGCGTCACGGTCTATTGGGACGCCACGAGCCCGTGCGGCAAGACCCTGGCCTCGATTTACGACGCGGGCGTGCCGGCTCAGACCGGCGCGCGAACCATCGTTGAGCAGCAGGACGCCTGGCTGATCGAGCTGGATGCCCAGCCGGTGGTCGCCGATGCGCAGCTTGCGGGCTTCGACGCCTCCGGCGGTCCGGTGCAGGGCGGCTACACCATCCACCACGCGCAAGGCTACGACAAGCAGTTCACCGGCTGGTTCGGTCAGGCGATGGCCTTGCAGCAAAGCGCCGTGCTGGGCGTGAAGTATGTTTCCGACTTCTGGGAAACGGTGAATGCTACCGGCAACGTTGGACCGGGCGCCTCCGGCAGCGGCCTGTTCGATCAGAACAACCACCTGGTCGGAGCGCTCACCCTGGGCCGTGCGACCAGCGACGCGTCCGGTTACGGCTCCTGCCCCATCGCCAATCCGCCAGCCCCGAATGGCGCCAACGGCGTGGCGGACTTCACCGCGCTCGCGTCGGTGTGGAACTCGACCGCGGATTCCACCAGTACTACCGGAAGCGCGACACTTAAATCAGTGCTCGACCCGAACAACAGCGGCATCACCGTGGTGCCAAGTGCGCCGCTGGCTGTCATTATTTTCGGTGCGGCCGAGGACACGGTCATCTTCGGGCAGCCGGTGCGGCTCATGTGGAGTGCCGCCAACGCCACGCAATGCAGCGCTGGCGAGGGGGTGGCGGGCGACGGCTGGACGGGCACGCTGCCGCCTTCCGGAACCCAATTGGTTAGCGAACCGGGCGTGGGCGTCGTGAGCTACTCACTGACCTGCGCGTATCCGGGGGGTCGCAGCAGCGTGGCGTCGACCCGCATCACCTGGGCAAGCCCGGCGCCACAGCTGCAATTCACTGCATCTACAGCCAGTGCCTGGGCGGGCACTGGGGTGAGCTTAAGCTGGAGCTCCAATGTAGCGCCGTGCTCGATCAGTGGCGGCGGTGTTGCGTTGAGCAATCTGTCGGCGTCCGGTACCACCCCCATCACCGGGACTGCCGCCGGTGAAGTGCTTTACACCCTGAGCTGCGGTCCCGCCAACGACGGCGGCAGGGTGACGACCCCGGTTCAATGGCTTGACCCGAGCCTGGCGTTCTACGCCAATGGCACCGACCGTCTGCTGGGAGCAGCGTTCAGCCTGCAATGGGTAACTGCCCCGAACACACAGTGCACTCCTTCAGGAGGCGCTCCCAACGACGGCTGGGCGAGTACCGCATTCCCACCGGGGTCTGCGCCGCAGTTCGATCCACAGGTTACAACGCTGGGCACCTACACGTACTCCCTGACCTGCTCCGCTGGCGCGCTCTCTTTGCAGAAGAGCGTCACGGTGACGTTTGAAGACTCTGCTCCTTACGCAACCGCCACCCTCGGCAATCCGACGGTGACTTTCAGTGATTCGCCGGCGGACTACGTGACGCTGACTTACAACTCGAACCTGTCGAGCTGCTCGCTGTCGTCCACTTCCAACATCAACACCAGCAGCGCCGCCGTCGGGACGGCGCCGCAGGGCGTACTGACGCTCGCTCCGCCGGCGTCCGGCACTTACCAGGTGTCGCTCACATGCACCGCATTCATCGCCGGCGCGAGCGTTACGGTCAACACCACGCCCACGACGCTCACGGTGCTGCCGCCGCCCGCACCGACGGCGACCATCGCTTTCAACCCGGGCGCCCCGGTCGTGGGCCAGCCCTTCACGATCTCGTGGTCATCGATCAACGCCGAAAGTTGCACCGCCACGGGCGGCATTCCGGGAGGCGCCTGGGCGCAAAGCGCGGACGTGAGCGGGCCTCCCGCCGGCAGCGTGGCCGACATCGCGCAGTCCGGCCAATTCACCTACGGGCTCACGTGTCAGAGCGTTGATCCCAGCGTGGGATCCGTCACGACGCAGGCGACACTGAATATCGCGGCCCACAACGTGAGCCACGTCGCGGGCCCTGCGCCCGACGCTGGCCATGGCGGGGGCGGCGCTATCGGTGTGCTGGAGCTGACGCTCCTGGCAGTGCTGGGGGCTTGGCGCCGGCCTCGCGTAGCTCGGGCGATGCCGTCTTCGTTACGTACACGCTACAGGCAAGGAGTGCCGCAAGACTCAGCGGAGCCGCGAAGTGAAGTCTCGTTTTCATGACCAGGTCCTCGATTTCATCGGATTGCGGGCCTTGGGCTGACCAAATCAGTGGCTGATGCTGCCGTTCTGCGGTTCGAGCGTCAGGGAATTCACGCCGGGCCTCATGTCCACCGGCATGTGCCACATCAGCGAGTGACCCTGATACGGCACAAAGCCCACCAGGTAGTATCGGCCCGGGGTGACCGCGCCAGTGCGGGCATGGCCCGCGGCATCCGTGCGCGCAACGCCGAGCGCGCCGGTGAGCATGGCCTGCATGCCGCGATTGCAGCCCTCCATAGTGCCGCCGTGACCGATCTTGCAGGCTGCGAACAGCTTTTCGATCGGCTGCCCGCCGGCGTCGGGCGTGAATCCCGCCTTCACCAGGCTGGCGTCAGGGTTCTGCTGAGTCAGCCACAGCGGGGTTCCGGCGGGCACAGGCGAGAATTTCCCTGCCACCGTCGCCCCCGCGTTGAGGTCGAGAATCGCCTGTCCGGCCGGAACCTTCGATGCCGCCGGACTGGCCTGTGCCTGCTCGGCGCCGGGCGCGACCCGCTGCATGGTGCAGCCCAGCAGGGCCACCACCGCATGATCATGGTTGGGAAAGCCAAAGATCAGTGGCAGCGGCTGCGGATCGCTGGGAATGACGATCACGTTGGGTCCGTCGGACCGGTACTCCACGTGGTTGAGAACTTCTTCGTGACCGTCCGGCGCCACCCAGTTGTACGTGCTGGGTGCGAACGCAACCATGCCCTTGCCGAATATCGACTGACAGCCGCCACCAAAAGCGCCGTTGACCATCTGTGACGCGCCGGGCATCTGACCGAGGAGACCGAGATTCACGGGCTTGCCGGCGGTCTGTCGCCAACGACCGAGGAGCGGGTTCTTGTCTGGCGGCAGTAGCGGCTTGGACGTCAAGGGCGGTCCCCCACGGCCGCCACCCCCGCCCGCTCCGCCGGGCGCATAGGATCTGTAGTTCTCATCCAGGCGTTGCTGCATCTGCTGGTTTTGCTGCTGCACCTGCTGGGTGCTTTCCGCGTCGCGCCGCTCCTGCTCCATGCTGCCTCGGTAAGTGCTCACGTCGGGCAGCTGGCCCGGATAGTCCTGTGCCATCGCCTTTGGGCTGGTTGCACCGAGCGCAATGGCGATCAGACAGGCGATTGCGATCGTTACTCTTGTCACTGCTTGACCCTCGTATGGGGCTCTCAGGACCAAGACGCAACCCGGCAGGTATTGTCAGGGCGTGCCAGTCTGAAGGACGCGTCGATGGCTCGATTCACCCATCGCGGACCCTCCTGATTCTGTTTAAATAGACGGTTCCATGCAGCCCGCGCCCGATATTTCCGGCTACCGCAAGCACTGGGCGGAACGCTTCGGCACCGCCCCGTTCCTGCCGATGTCACGCGCCGAGATGCAACTCCTGGGCTGGGACAGCTGCGACGTCATCATCGTGACCGGCGATGCTTATGTCGATCACCCGAGTTTCGGCATGGCGATCGTCGGGCGGGTGCTTGAGGCGCAGGGATTTCGCGTCGGCATTATCGCCCAGCCGGACTGGCACAGCGCGGAAGCGTTCACGGCGCTAGGGCCGCCAAACCTGTTCTTCGGCATTACCGCCGGCAACATGGATTCCATGGTGAACCGCTACACCGCGGAGCGCCGTATTCGCAGCGACGATGCCTACACCCCGGGGGGCGAGGGCGGCAAACGCCCGGACCGTTCGGTGATCGTGTACGCGCAGCGCGCGCGCGAAGCCTATCGCGACGTGCCGATCGTCATCGGTGGCATCGAGGCGTCGCTGCGGCGCATCGCGCATTTTGACTACTGGTCGGAGAAAGTACGCCGCTCGGTGCTGCTCGACGCCAAGGCCGACATGCTGGTTTATGGCAATGGCGAGCGCCAGATCTGTGAGCTCGCACATCGCGTCGCCGCGGGCGAAGCGCTCCATGACATCACGGATATGCGCGGCACCGTATTTGCCCGCAAGGCAACGCCCCCGGACTGGATCGAAATCGACTCTACGCATCTGGACGCGCCAGGACCCCTGAACCCGCCGGTGGATCCTTACGCCATGGCGGCCGCCACGCCCGACGCCGCAGTGGCATCACCCAATACCACGGCGGCAGCGCCCGCTCCCTGCGCCAGCGCGTCACCGGCCGTCGATGGCGGCGAGAAGGTCGTGCGCTTCGTGCGGCGGGTGAAGAACGCAGATCGGGAGCGCAGCGTGATCCGCATGCCCTCGCACGAGGCGGTAGCCGCCGATCCGGTCCTGTATGCGCACGCCAGCAGGATTCTGCACCTGGAGTCCAATCCCGGTAATGCGCGCGCGCTGGTGCAGCGCCACGGCGACACCGACGTATGGCTGAACCCGCCGCCGATTCCGCTCACCATGAAGGAGATGGACTGGGTGTACGAGCGCGCCTACGCCCGCGCGCCGCACCCGTTCTACGGCGCTGCCAATATCCCCGCTTACAAAATGATCCGCTTCTCGGTCGCGATTCAACGCGGCTGTTTCGGCGGCTGCACCTTCTGCTCCATCACCGAGCACGAGGGTCGCATCATCCAGAGCCGCTCGGAAGACTCGGTGCTGCGCGAGATCGAGGCAGTGCGCGACAAGGTGCCGGGATTCACCGGCGTCATTTCCGATCTCGGCGGACCAACCGCCAACATGTATCGGCTCGCCTGCAAGAGCCGCGAGATCGAAAGTGCCTGCCGCCGGCCCTCGTGCGTATTTCCGGGCGTATGCCCGAACCTCAATACCGACCACGCGCCCCTCATCCGCCTCTACCGACGCGCCCGCGCATTACCGGGGATCAAGAAAATCCTCATCGCTTCCGGAGTGCGTTATGACCTGGCGATCGAGTCACCCGAATACGTGAAAGAGCTCGCCCAGCATCACACCGGCGGGTATTTAAAGATTGCTCCCGAGGCGCTCGCCGAGGGGCCGCTGTCGAAAATGATGAAGCCGGGGGTCGGCGCCTACGATCGCTTCAAGGAGCTGTTCGATCGGTACTCGAAGGAGGCGGGCAAGGAGCAGTACCTGATCCCGTACTTCATCGCCGCGCATCCCGGAACCTCGGATCAGGACATGCTGGATCTCGCACTGTGGTTGAAGAGAAACAGCTTCCGCGCCGACCAGGTGCAGGCGTTTCTGCCCGGCCCGATGGCGACCGCTACCGCCATGTACCACTCGGGCAAGAATCCGCTGAAACGCGTCACCCGGGCCAGCGAGGCAGTGCTGATCCCGAAGGGCCTGAAGGTACGCCGCCTGCACAAGGCGTTCCTGCGTTACCACGACGCCAACAACTGGCCGCTGCTGCGCGAGGCGCTGCGGCGCATGGGTCGCGCGGACCTCATCGGCAACGGCCGCCGGCAGCTCATTCCCGCTTACCAGCCGGCGGGCACCGGGGGCTCGCCAGAGGGCAGGCGGGCAGCGCCGGCGCGGCCGTTCCGTACCCAGCACACCGGACTCCCGCAGCTGCCGCGTGCGCCACGCGGGCGGCGCGGCCCGAAACCCGTCTGACGGTTTCCGGCTGCCGGTCAGCGCCGGCCACCGTATACTATACCCCCTACGGTATACGTAGTTTCCTGCGGCGGTTCTGCGATGGCGAATTTCACCACCCTGCTGAGCCAGGGAAATTCCTGGCTGTTCGTGCCGAGCGCGATTCTTCTGGGCGCGCTGCACGGGCTCGAGCCCGGGCACTCCAAGACCATGATGGCGGCGTTCATCGTCGCGATCCGCGGCACGCTCGGCCAGGCGGTGCTGCTGGGCCTTGCGGCGACGCTGTCGCACACCGCCGTCGTGTGGGCGATCGCGCTCGGCGGACTGTATTTCGGGAAACAATGGAACACCGAGACCACCGAGCCGTACTTCCAGGTCGCCTCCGCGGTGCTGATCATCGCCGTGGCGCTGTGGATGGTGTGGCGCACCTGGCGGCAGCGGGCGGCCTTCGACGATCATTCCCCTGATCACCATGGGCACGACCACGACCACGACCACGACCATGGTCATGGGCACGATGACGTACGGCGGATCGACACCGGGCACGGTGTCGTGCGGCCGCGATTCCGCCTGTCCTCCGGGAGCGGCGCTGACCCGCATGAGCTCGCGCATGCCAACGACATCCGCCGCCGCTTTGCCAATCGCGAGGTCACGACCGGGCAGATCGTGATGTTCGGCCTGACCGGCGGCCTGCTGCCCTGCCCGGCGGCCGTGACCGTGCTGCTCCTGTGCCTGCAGCTGAAGAAGTT
>JANWKL010000075.1 GCA_025451375.1 Steroidobacteraceae bacterium | reverse complement strand
GGATGAGCAGCGGGGCGCGCGGGTGCCGGAGCGGACTGCTTCGGCTGCGCGCTGGTCGGAGGAGCGGAGATCTCCGGAGGCGCTGCCGCACGGGCTTGTGGCGAGTGCGACGCGGCTGCCGGCGTGCGGGCACTCTGCTGCGAACGGGCGTTAAGAGCACGTGCGACCGAGGGCCGCGAGTTGGGAGGCTTCTGAATCAGCTGCCAGCCCGCCCAGGTCGCGGCTAAGAGTACGAGGAGCCCTGCCGCCAGGACGGTCGTCCCGAGGGCGCGTGGTTTGGGCGATTCCCGTGCAGGAGTGGCGAGGGCCGGCGTCTTTGGAGCGACAGCCTCGGGAGCCGAACCCACGGAAGACATCTGTGCCGCGCCCTTGAACCGGGCGTACAGGTCGGCGGCCGTCGGGCGGCTGGCGGGATCATGACTCAGGCACCGCTGTATGGTGTCCGCGAGTGCCTGAGGCAGGCTTGTCGGCAGGCCGACGACTAGCGATCGGTCATCAGCGCGCGCAGGCAGGCGCTGCGTGAGCGCCTCGACCAGGGTGATGCCGAGAGCCCACATATCGCCTGCGGGAGAGAGCCTGCTGCTGGTGGCTTCCGGAGGATCGTAGGCAGAACGCTCGGCGAGGCTCGCCCGGGGTTCGCCGCCGGGACGGACGGTGTCGGTGGCGAGTTTCAGCTGATCATTGACCACCAGGATGTTGGCCGGCTTGAGCTGGCCCTGCACCAGGCTGTTGCCGTGAAGGAAAGTCAGCGCATCCAGGGTGGGAACGAGCAGTTCCTGCACTTCAGCGGCGGTGAGGGCGCGGTTGGGCAGCACCTGCGCCAGGGTCTGTTCGGCATGCTCCATCACGACGAAGAGGAACTGGCGGCCTTCCAGCTGGCACAGCCCCGCGTCGAGAAGCCGAATCAGGTGAGGATGGGACAGCTCGATCGCCATCCTCCAGTGCGACAGCAAGGCCAGGGTGACCCGCTCGGCCGGGACCATCTTGATCGCCGCGTCGGCGATGCCCTGCGCCTTGCACTCGGTAAGGAATACCGCGCTGTGGTCTGAGCCGCTCAGCAGGCGGCGCAGCGGATAGAGCCCGTTGATGACCTCGCTCTGCCACTTCGGCCAGAACTCGGTCACGGTCTCTGGTCTTGCCTCAACATTCACGCCGAACGACACGCTCGCGGGATGTCTGCGCTGAAGATACCACCGTGAGCCGGGAGATATGGATCAGCTTTGCTGCCGAAGTGCCGCGAGCAGAGCTGCTGCGTGGCGCCAGGTGCCGGCGGCTACCGCCCGGCAGCGTGGCGTGCCTGGAATCTGCGTGCCTTCATGCGGTTCCCGCAGATCTTCATGTTGCACCACCGGCGCGTGTGATTCTTGCTCGTATCGAGAAACAGCCAGCGACAGGGATCGGCCTCGCAGGCGCTCACCCGCTGCAGCGCATCGGACAGCATGAGCTGGCCGGCAAGTCCGGCCAGGATCCAGGCCGGAAATTCCGCTTCCTTCGGGGCACCGGACCACTGCCATGTCATGCGCGGCTGCCCGTCGCTCGTCCCCGTTTCCTGCCAGCGCAGTTCCCGGTGCTGTTCCGAAGCCAGGAAATGCCGCTCGAGCGTGCGGACGGCGGCGGCCGGGGGAGGGCGGTCTTCCAGGTTTCCGTACAGCACGGTCGCGAGCGCCTCGCGCAGCTCCCGCGCCGAGCTCAGGGCCCTTGCTGCGGCCTGCGGTTTGACCGAGGTCCTCAGCGCGCGCACCTGCCCGGGGTCGAGGATCCCGCTCTGCCTCGCAAAGCTCAGCAATGCCTCGTAGTCGGGCAGCAGTTCGACGGGGGGTTCATCGCGGAAGCGGTGATCCAGCGTGTTCACCAGGTCCAGCACGGGGTGTCCGCCGCTCAGGTCGAACACCGGCGCAGCACCCCCCGATTGTGGGTATGAGTCCATAACCTCTTAATATCATTTTAGCGGTTACTTCGGGATTGTCCACGGGTATCATAACCGCCTATGGACATTTCAACGGTTATGCCCGGGGTGCCGCTTGCTCGCGGCCGCAGGGTCGACGTGCGGATGCTGCTCGCCTTCACGGCGATCTATGTCCTGTGGGGCGGCACTTTCCTGGCCATCCGGGTTGCCGTGCTGGAGATCCCGCCCTTCTTCAGCAGCGGCGTGCGGTTCCTCATTGCGGGCGCGCTGCTCTACGGGGTCATGCGCGTGCGCGGACAGCCGAGCCCTTCCACGGCAGAGTGGCGTGCGATCGCGACCATCGCGCTGTGCATGTTCGTGGCGACCTACGGGGCTCTGTTCTGGGCAGAGCAGTACGTGCCGTCCGGCATTACCTCGGTGATCGAGGCGACGCTTCCGATCACCACGGTCGCGCTCGAAGTGTTCGTGTTTCGCCAGCAGCCGTTCCGCTGGCGGACGCTGGGGGCGGTGTCACTCGGGTTCAGCGGGGTGGCGTGGCTCCTGCTGCGCAATGACCAGCCCTTCCCGGGACTGCCGTGCCTCGTGATCCTGGCCGGCGGGACGGCCTGGTCGCTCGGGGCGGTGCTGACGCGCTCCCTGCCGCGCCCGCCGTCCCTGCCGCTCGCCGCCGGCGCGCAGATGATGCTCGGGGGCGCCGTGCTGCTGGCCCTGTCGCAGGCGACCGGTGAGCTCCAGTCCTTGCCCCACATCTCGCTGCGTGCCGGGCTGGCCCTGCTCTATCTGATCGTTGCCGGTTCGCTGGCCGGCTTTACCGCGTACGTGTGGCTCCTCGCGCGCATGCCCGCAACCCAGGTGGCGAGCCACGCCTACGTCAATCCGCTCGTGGCGGTCGCCCTGGGCTACTTCGTCGCCGGCGAGCCGCTGACCCTGCCCATGGTTCTGGCATCGGCGCTGGTGCTCGCCAGCGTCGTGGTGATCCTCACGACACCGGACGTCGGCCGTCGGCGCGTCACCCCGTGATCAGGAGAGTGTTATGGCAATCCTTGAAGAGTGGCGCACGGCGCTCGAACGCGCGCACCGGGTGCCGATGAACTTCTACACCGCCGGCGTGGCACTCCTGTGGACCACCGCGCTGCGGCTCGGTGCGCCGCAGCGCGGACGGCCCGGAACTGAAAAGGACGCGCCGCCCCCGGAGACCGATCCCGCGGCCCCCGAAGGCGCCTCCCAGCGCGGGGCCGTGACTGCGCGAGCGAACGGATGCAGCCAGCCGCCAATGCTCAGCCGCCATCTCATCAAGGTGCAGTTGCGCTGACAGACGAAGCAACCGGCTATTCGCAGGCACTGCACCGCGACGGGCCGCCGCTCATGCGCACCGGGCGAAGGCGCTCGTCCCGCCTGTCCCTCTGATACTGTAGCGGCCAGAGTTGGCACCGCAGCCGGCTCAGGTCGCGTCCGAACGTCCCGCCACCGGCAATGCGCCCCGTCAGAGTCATCGACCCGGAGTTCTTCGCGCCCGACGAGGCGCTGTCGGACAGCGTGCCGCTGCTCGACCTGTGGATGCAGGCGCAAAAGGGCGCGCAGCCGCTCGCCGGCACCACTGTCCTCCTCATCCAGCATCAGCTCAGCAACCAGGTGCCGATGCTGAAGGCGTTGCTCGACCTCGGCGTGAGGTCTGAGGACGTCTGGTGGCTCGACATTCCGTACACCTCGCACCCGGCGGTGCGCGACTACGCTGCCGGGCAATTCGGCGTGCCCCGCAGCCAGCTGCTGCAAGCCGATTACCCGGTCCTTGCGCCTTACGGTCCTTACCAGCACGCGCGCGCCATCCGCACGCTGCGCACGATCACCGATCGCAACCCCGGATCGCTCATCGTCCTGGATGACGGGGCCTACGCGCTCGAGGCCCTGGCCGCGCTTTCACCGGCGCGCTGGCCGCAGCAGGTCGCAATCGTCGAGCAGACCACGCGCGGATTCATCAAGTGGGCGCACAGCGCGGCGCTACGCAGCGTGGCCGCGAAAATCCCGGTCATCGACGTCGCGCGCTCCGAGCCCAAGCGCACGCTCGAGCCCCCGTTCATCGGCATGGCGATCTGCGCAGCGCTTGCGCCGCATCTCGAGCGGCATGCGCGCTCAGGTCCCGTGGATGAGGCGCTGGTGCTCGGCTACGGGGCCGTCGGCGAGCAGGTCGCGAGCTTCCTGCGCGAGCAGCTGCACCTGCCCGGCAGTCGCATCAGCATCAGCGACCCCGCGCAGGTGAACCAGGAGAAGGCCGCGCGGCGCGGCTTCTCGCTCTGGGACCGCGACGTGCTCCAGGCGCGGTTCTCACTCGTGGTTGGCTGCTCGGGCCAGGCGTCCTTCTCGGTCGGTGACGGCGTGTACCTGCGCGATGCGGCGCTCCTCGCGAGCGCCTCCTCCGGGTCGGTGGAGCTCTCGCGCCAGGACTTCATCGAGCTCGCGGATGCGAGTGACGCGGATGATCTGTGGATCCGGCGCGACGGCCTCGACCTCAGGGACATCCACGCGCCGCTCACGCTGCACCTCGTGGACCGGGAGGTCACATTCGTGAACGCCGGCTTCCCCGTCAACTTCGACGGGCGACTCACGGTGTGTCCGTCCCGCTATATCCAGCCGACGCCCACCATGATGGTTGCCGCGACGGTCCAGGCGGCCGCGGCGTTGCGTGCGGATGCCCGGGGTGTGCAGGAGCTCGACGGGAGCTTCTGCACGTGGGTGGACCGGGAATTCCGCGCGCTCCTGGGCGAGCGCGCGGAATGGCTGCTCCCCGTACCCGAGGCGGCATGGTGAAGACTCGGGGCTGATCGCCGCGCTTTACACGTCGCGGACGACCGGCGCCGCCTGGCACCGCACCGGTGCGTCGCGCCGTCGTACCTCAACCGGGATCGCAGCCAGCAACATAGCCCGGACCTTCTCCCGAAGGCCCGGGCTGCAGGCAGCCGGACTAGTTCGTGTCCCGGGCCGGGGCGCCGGCCTCCTTGAGGTAAGACTTATACATCCCCGCACGATAGTCCCCGGCGACGGTGCGGAAGGCGATGTTGAGCCGGTTCCAGGAGTTGATGTTGGCTACGGCAAGGGTGAGATCGATCAATTCCGGCTCGCTGAAGTGCGGTTTCACGCGCTCGTACACCTCATCCGGAACGTGACTGTCCGCGACGCGCGTCAGCGCCTCGGTCCACTCGAGCGCTGCGCGCTCGCGCTCGTCGAAGAACGGCGTTTCGCGCCAGGCCTGCGGAGGCGCGAGTTCCGCGCGCCTTTCAGCGTCGCTTGGCTTTCTTTTCCTGCTTAGCCGCCCGTTTCTCCATGAGCGTCTTCGCCGGCTTCTTCCGGGCTTCCTTTTTCCGATCGATGTTCTTGCTCATGTGGGCTCCTTCGGCTCAGGCGCGGCGGGCGGTGACGGTTGGCGTTTTGCCAGGCGCTCCTGCTGACTGCGCTTCTTGGCCTCTTCGCGTTGCTTTTTGAGCTGCCGGTAGTTCGGTGGTCGCATACAACCTCATTGCCTGGTGCGCAGATGCCGCCAGCGTAAGCGGGGGACGACACTGCGTATAGTACCTCCGGCAGTGCGGTGGCGATCAGATTCCATCCGGATACATGTCCGGTGCGCGCGACAGCGCGCGCCATCCGGGCACCGGGCGCCCCAGCGCGATCGCCTGCCGAATCTCCACGAGCAGCGGCCCCGGGCGCGGGGCAAAACGGCGCTGCACCTCGATGGGGACGCCATGCCCGAATGCATTTCGGTAAGCCGTGGCGGCGACGGAGACGTCAGTCGAATCCATGGGCGTGCTCGCCTCCATGTGAGATGTATTGCCGGAGTTCAAACAGAGCGTCCGGCCAGGATCATTCATCGCGCCGCTTCAGGCGGCGCTTCAGCATGGCGATTTCGGCGCGCAGCCGCTCGCTCGCAGCACGCTCCCCGAACCAGCGGAAGCCGAGATATGCCGCCGCTCCCAGCGACGCGAACAGCAGGGCGCCGCTCATGGCGTTCCGGGGCCACGGCGCGGCCGCAGGCTGGGTACGTCAGCCATCGGGGCTGCCTGGCGGCATCTCCTGATCTGCATCCCGCGGCCGGCGCCCGGTCATCGACACGACGCGGCCGTGCTCCGCCGGAGGCGTATCACGCTCCTCCACGCCCAGCTGCTGCAGCAGGCGCTCGGGGCGCACGAGTCGGCACGTCAGCGCCGGCGCCAGAATTGGCTCGACGCGTTCGCGCAGCAGTGCCGCGAATGTCTCGTCGGCGCTGAGCCAGTACGCGCACCCCGCGCATTCGGCCGACCACAGATGGAAGAGGTCGGCGAGGTGATGGCCCTGGACCCGCGCGGCCATGCGACGGAACCGCTCGACGCTGTGGACATCGTAGCTGGGTGCCTCTGGCGCGCCGGCCCCCGCAGCGGGCCATTCGCCCTGCTTCAGGCGGGTGCACAAGCGAACCAGCGCGCCGGACTGCTCGAGGTTGCGGAAGACGTCCTCACCGAGCTCGGCGCGCGAGACCGCGGGCTCGATCTTCGTCACGGGCACCTCGCCCAGCAGTTCGCGCCAGGTGTTGCGCCAGGCGCCGGGTCCATCCGGCGCGGCGAATTCGGAGTAGCTGCAGAACTCGACGCGTCCCTCGCGCACCAGCCGCCCGAGCGTCAGCAGGGCTGCGCGCTCGCTACTGGCAGCGTCCGCCGCGACCGCCGGCGGCGCGGGCTCATTTGGCTGGGACGCGAACGTGGTCCGCAGCCGACCACTCCGCGCGGGGCGGAGGAGTGGGATGCGCGCGAGACCTGCGAGATCGACGAGGACGCGGGGAGCTGTGCTCATTGAAGGGAGGCTAGGGTCGGCGCCGCCTGTCTCAACATGCGCGATGCCCCGGCCACGCGGGCGGCCGGCGTGGTCAACCATGCGCGTCGTCGTGCAATCTGGGCGCGCGTTGGCGGCGCCCGATCGCCGGGGCGATCGCGGCCGGACGTGGGTGCGCAGCGACCCTCGGCACCGGCAGTTCGTGACCCAGGATGTCGTGCGGCGCCCGCATGGAGGGCGAATTGCCACGTCTTTTTCATGGGACACCTCCGGTGCGCGCGGCAGCGAGGCGCGGGGAAACGAACGGGATGGGCGGTGGCCGCCGACAGGGAACTGCCAGACTGTTGTACACCCTTTCCCCTGCGGGTGGGCGTCTTTCACCGGCACACGCCCGGTTGGCGAGCCAAATCGGGGTGCGGGCGGCGCGCGCCCGCGACGCGACGACCCGTCACCGGGGTGCGACTGGCGACCCCGAATCAGCAGCAGTCACCGCCCAAGAGATCCAAGCTGTGGGGCCCGTTGTCGTCATTGCCTGCGGGGCGGGCGCAGCTCGGCCAAGACAAAATGCCGGATGGGTCAGGCGTGGATCTGCACCAGATCCGACGGCGTGGCGTCGAAACGGATCTTTTTCCAACGGCCCGTGGAGTGCTCCTGCACCTCGACGCGCAAATGGCGCACGCCGCTTTCGCTCAGGGAGTCCGGGTCAGTCTCGGCATGCGGCCCGGCTGTCCGTCCGACCGTCTTGGCCCCGCGGGAGACGCGGCGCTCACTCGAAGCCGGTGCTGGCGGCGGCGATTCTGGCGCAGCCTCGGAATCTGTCCCGCCATCGGCCCGTGGCTCCACGAGATACGGGATTGCAGAGGTGCCCGTACCGGCTTCGCGTGCGCGTGTGATCTCCGGCTCGACCACCGGCACCACAGCTGCGGCGGCGAAGTTCGAGCGCACCTGGACGGCGACCTGCTTCGCAGAGAACGGATCTGCGAAAAAACCCAGCCGCAGGAAAGAGCAGCACCGGCCCTCCCGGCGACTCTCCGTCGCGTAGAGCGTGTGGGCCTTGAATATGGCCAGCGGCGGCACGTGGCTCAGGTCGATCGGCTCCGCCGACCAGTGGAGCTGCACGGCGAAGGAAACGGGAGCCCCCTGAACGACAGCCTCCCTTAAAGCCTGCCGCGTGCCCGTGTCGTCGGGGCGCAGCAACGCGACCTGATCGAAATTGCTCTCGTCAACGTCGTGCTGGTCCGCGGCAACGCGGCGCCTTTCCAGAATCCTCAGGACCTGTGTGTCGGTCAGCGAGGCATCTCTGACCGGTGCCGGGTCGCCGCTTAGGCGACCTACCGGCTGAGAAGCGGCGGGCACCAACGAAGACGCATCGGAACTGCTCCGGCGCAAGAACGCGGCCGGCGCGATGGTTGCGAACGCGTTGGGATAGTGCCGACGCACGGCTTCTCCCCATCTCTCGGCTTCCGCCAGTGTCCCGAAGTACCCCATGTGGAGGTACAACCGCTC
>JANWKL010000074.1 GCA_025451375.1 Steroidobacteraceae bacterium | reverse complement strand
GGCCGAGCCGCCAATGCCGGCAAGGTCCACGCGCATGACCCGGTGCTCCTGCGCACCTCCGGTGAGGGCTACGCGGCGTGCCGCGTCGAGTTCGGCGACGTGGCGCTGCCCATAGTCCACCGACAGCGCATAGCAGGAGAATCCCTGCTCGCGCGCCAGCGCCAGCGCCGTAGCGGAGTCGAGGCCCCCGGACAGCAGCACGACCGCAGGCCGCATGTCATTTTCCCCTGACATTGCCCCACAGGTACTTGTGCAGTTGCAGCTGGAAGCGAACGGGCAGACGATCCGCGAGAATCCAGTCAGCGAGCGTTGCCGCTGCGAGCTGCTCGTGGCTCGGTGAGAACAACACCGTGCAACCGGCCGGCAGGGACAACTCTTTGAGCTTCGCCCGGCTCCACTCGTAGTCGCCGCGGTCGCAGATCACGAACTTCACGAGATCATGGGGGTTCAGACGCGGCAGCTCCTCATAACGGTTGCGCCCCTCTTCCTTCGAGCCGGGCGTCTTCACGTCCACGACCTTGATGACCCGCGGATCAACATCGCTCAAGGCCATCGCGCCGCTGGTCTCGAGCGACACGCGCAGACCGGCATCGCACAGGCTCTTGAGCAGATTCACACAGGCCTTCTGCGCCAGGGGTTCCCCACCGGTAACGCATACATAGGGCGTGTTGAATTCTCGCACGCGCGCGAGGATGGCATCCAGCTCCCACCACTCCCCGCCGTGGAAAGCATAGGCGGTGTCGCAGTACTGGCAGCGCAGCGGGCAACCGGTGAGGCGCACAAACACGGTCGGGAACCCGGCCGTGTCCGCCTCCCCCTGCAGGGAGTGGAACACTTCAGTGAGCTTCAGGCGCGTCATGGTGCGCGCAGCCTAAGTCCGCGTCTCTAACCTGCAGGTTGGGCAGGAATCTTGCGCAAGCGTTCGGTCGCGAGTTTCGCCGCATCGCTTCCCGGGAACCTGCGGGTCACATCGGTCAGGGTCGCGCGCGCCGCCGGGTACTGGGCCTGCGCGTACTGCGTGAAACCCAGCTTCAAGAGCGCATCCGGTGCCTTGCGCGAGTTAGGCCACTTCTTCAGCACCGTCCGGAAGGCGTTGGCCGCCGGATCGTAGTCGTGATTGACGTAGTAGGCTTCCCCGAGCCAGTACTGGGCGTTCTCGGCCAGGGGACTCGCCGGGTAGTGCGCCATGAAGTCCTTGAAGCCGGTGATCGCCACCGAATAGCTTCCCGCTTTCAAGGCGTCGAACGCCTGGTTGTAAACCGCCTGTTCCACCGAAGACGGCGCCGCGGTGCCAGCTGGCGCACCCGCGGCATCCGGGGTCGCCGTGCCTGTGGCGGCGGCGCCGGCCGCAGCACCAGCGGCCGCGGCCCCGCCGCCAGCGACGCGCTTGTCGAGATCGCTGTAGAGGTCGCGCTGCTGTTTCACGAGCGCTTCGTGGCTGTGCTCGAGCTCCTCGATACGGCCGCGCAACTCCCGCTGACTGGCCTGCACCTCATCGAGGCGCTGCGCCAGTTCCACCTGGTTGCCGGCGATGCGCTCAAGTCGCGTCTCGCGCGTATCCAGATCCTTCAGTTTGATCTGGACCGGATCCTCCTCCGGAGTGGTCGCACACGCGCCCATGACCAGACACAGCGCGGCGATCGGGAATAAACGCATGAACAACCCTCTTACTTCTGCGCAGCGGCGGGCTGCGGCATGCCGCCCGCCAGGTACACGATCTCGACGCGGCGGTTCTTCGCCCACGCCTCTTCGTCGTGTCCGGCGGCCGCCGGGCGCTCCTCGCCGTAGCTCACCGTTGAGATCTGCCCGTCGATCGCACCCTGCAACATGAGGGCCCGACGCACCGCCTGCGCGCGCCGCTCACCCAGGCCGATGTTGTATTCGCGCGAGCCGCGCTCGTCGGTGTGCCCTTCAAGGCGCACCCGCGTACCGGGATGGGCCGCAAGGAAGCGCGCATGCGCGGCTACGAGCTCGACCCCGGCGCCACGCACCTCACTGTTGTCGAACTCGAAGTAAACAATGCGGGTCGCCAGCAGCCCCCCCTGTGGGCCCGCAGCCTCATCCTCGGGATTCGCAGAGGCCGCATTGGCGGAGTTTGCCCCGGAGCCTAAGGCACCCGCGCCGGCCGTGTTCGAGGTGGTGGACGGCGTGACCTTCGGGCGCTTGCTCGCGCAACCCGCGACCCCAAGGGATGCGGCCAACACCAATACGATAATCGATCGATACATACGATTTCTCTCCACTTTATGGTCCGAAAGGTCCCCACGCCGGCTCGCGGATCTCGCCCTGCGGCGGCTTCAAGCGCAGCCCCGTCAGGCCATCCGTCGACACCGTTGACAGCGTGCCGCGGTTCCCTTCGCGCTCAGAATAGATAAGTGTAGCGCCATTGGGCGCAAAGCTCGGTGATTCATCGAGCCGCCCATGAGACAGCACGCGCGTCGCGCCGTTCGCCAGATCCTGGATGGCGATGCGGTAGCTACCGTTCTCGAGGGTGACCATCGCCAGTTGCGAGCCATCGGGCGATACCCGTGGACGCGCGTTGTAGGTGCCGGTGAAGCTGATGCGGCGCGGGTGCGCACCCGGCTGCACGGGAACCCGGTAGATCTGCGGTGAGCCGGCACGGTCAGAGGTGAAATACACGGACGCGCCGTCCGGCGCCCACTCCGGCTCGGTATCAATCGCCGGGTCCTCGGTCAGGCGCGTCAGGCCCTGGGTCGCCAGATCCAGCACATAGATATCCGGGTTGCCCGCGCTGCCGCCGAGCGTCAGCGCCAGACGCTTCCCATC
The DNA here is from genome assembly GCA_025451375.1 of Steroidobacteraceae bacterium. Taxonomy (GTDB): domain Bacteria; phylum Pseudomonadota; class Gammaproteobacteria; order Steroidobacterales; family Steroidobacteraceae; genus 13-2-20CM-66-19. Next base: position 6,465 of record JANWKL010000074.1, on the reverse strand, counting down.
AGGCGACCAGGCGGGAGCGCCGTTGACCCCGGCGCGTGCCGATACCTGGCGCCGCTCGCCGCTGCGCACCCGTTGCACGTAGACCGCCGAATGCCGGGTCTCAAAGGATACGTACGCGAGCCACTGGCCGTCGGGTGACCACGCGGGGGACATGAGCGGATAGCGTGACTCGAGAATGAGGTGCTGATTCTCGCCGTCGGCGTCGGCGACCATCAGCTGGTAACGCTGTGCCGGTGGGGTACCGTCGACCGCGACGTAGGCGATGCGCGTCGCGAAGGCCCCGCGCACGCCGAGGATCTTCTGGTACACCACATCACTCACGCGATGCGCGGCGTTGCGCAACGCTCCGGGCTCCCCGACGAAGCGCTGCGTCGTCAGGCGCGTGCCGCTTAAGGTGTTGATGAGGTCAAACTCAACCCCGATCTGGCCGCCACCAGCGTCGACCACCCGTCCGACGACCACGTAGTCGCTGCCCACCGCTTTCCAGACTCCGGCGGTGACGCCGTCGGCATTCGCGGGCGTGGCCGGCATCTGCCCGCGCGGCAAGGCGCGGAAGCGCCCGCTGCCCTGCAGGTCGTGCTCGATCACCTGCGCGATATCAAGGCCGCCGTCGGCCGGCACCGAGCGCGCGAACGGCACGATCGCAATCGGCACCGGATCGCGTACCCCGGAGGTGATCTCGATGTCGAGGGTCGCGTGCGCTACGCGCGCAACGCCCAGGGATAGGGCCAGCACCGCCCAGGCGGCGATTCGGTTCGGGGTATGCAGCATAAGGTTCAGTCCAGGTCCGGCTTGAAGGTGATTTTCAGGTCGCGGTCGAATAATGCCGGATCCGGCGGCGGCGGCAGCGGGGAAGCGCGGTACACCGCAGCTTCGATCGACTCGCGCACCGCCTGATCGCCGTTGCACTCGCCAACTCTCACTTGCGTCACTTCCCCTCCCGGAACCTGTGTCACATACAAATTACACGAAAGCCCCGCACGGGCCGTGGGCGGGCGCAGCCACGCGCGAGTGATTTTCGCGGTGATCTGCGACCTCCAGCTCGCCAGCGCGCTCATCGACGCAGCGCTCGTTACGCGCTGCTCCGCAGCGAGGCTGCGCTTCAGGTCCGCCTCACGCTCACTCTTGTCGGCCGCCTCCGCCTGACGCTGCGCCTCGGCCTTGCGCTTCTCGTCGGCTTCCCGAGCTGCCTTTTCCTTCGCCGCCTTCTCTGCCGCGGCGCGCTCCTGCGCCTGCTGGTCCTCGAGGCGCTGCTTTTCAGCCTGCGCTTTCTCAGCAGCTTTCTCAGCGGCCTTTTCCGCTGCCTGCTGCTGTTCGTGCTCGCGACGCGCCAGCTCCTCGGCCGTCGGCGGCGGTGGGCCGCTTGCCTCCTGGGGCTGCGGCGCCGGCGCTTCCGGCGGCGGTGCCGGCGCGGGCCGCGTCAGTCCAGGCACGGTGCGCGCATCCACTACCGTCGCCTCGATCGCAAGCTGCGCCACCGGCTGCGCGGGCCGGCGAAACTTCCACCAACCGTACGTCAACGCCGCGATCAGCGCGAGGTGCAGCAACACCGCAAGCGTAATCCCCACCCATCGATCGCTGGGTCTTTGCATCGGCGGGAGATCAGCCCCCGTGCTGCGTGGACGGCGGCAACGGCTCGGTGAGAAAGCCGAGCTTGTGTGCCCCCGCCTGCTGCAGGATGACCATCGCCTGCACCACCCGTCCGTAGGCAACCGCCCGATCCGCTTTCACCAACACGGGTGTCTCCGGGTTCTTGTGCAGTGCGGCGCTGGCGCGCACCGCCACCGTCGCATCATCGAGCGCGACGCGCGGATCGCCGCCCATGTTCAGGTACAGCCGCCCCTGCCGGTCAACCGACAACACCAGGGGTTGGAGCCGCTGCGGCGGGAGAGGTTCCGCACCAGCACGCGGCAGGTCCACTTTCACGCCCTGCGTGAGCAACGGCGCCGTGATCATGAAAATGATGAGCAGCACGAGCATCACGTCGATGTACGGCACGACGTTGATCTCGCCCATCAGCCGCCGTTTACGTGAAGTCTGTGCCATGACTAGCGCGCCGGTGCCGCGGTGGCGCTGCTGCCACGCGCCGCGTGGCGTTGCAGGATGGTGGAGAATTCTTCGGTGAACGCATCGAAACGCATTTCGAGCCGCGTCACCTGGTCGGCGAAGCGGTTGTAAGCCACCACGGCGGGAATCGCCGCGAACAGGCCGACCGCGGTCGCCACCAGCGCCTCGGAAATCCCGGGCGCGACCATCGCAAGCGTTGCCTGCTGTACGTTACCCAGCCCTGAGAACGCGCTCATGATGCCCCACACCGTGCCGAAGAGGCCAACGTAGGGACTGGTGCTGCCCACGGTTGCGAGCGTCGCCAGGTTGTGTTCGAGGCGATCAATTTCTTTCAGCTGCGCCACGCGCATGGCGCGCCGCGATCCCTCGAGCAGGAGGTCAGCGCTGATAGCGCCCTGCTGGCGCATGCGCGCGAACTCGCGAAAACCGAACTCGAAAATGCCGGCCATGCCGGTCGCGCCGCCGGCTGACTCGATGGCGCGGTACAGCTGCGCCAGATCATCGCCCGACCAGAAGCGGCTCTCGAAGCGGTCCGCCTCGCGGCGCGCGCGACCGATGACGCGGCTCTTGCCGAAGATAATCGCCCATGAGGTGAGCGACGCCATGAGCAGGATGCCGATGACGATCTGCACCGGCACGCTCGCCTGCACGATGAGTTTCAGAATGGAGAGCTGATCACCCATGTGCGACGCCTTCGGTAGCCAGAGCCTCGAGTAAAAACTCCGGCAGACGCTTGGGCCTTAAGGTGCGCGCATCCAGGCACGCCACCCGTACGTTCGCCTCCACCAGGAGGTTATGGCTGTGAGCCAGCGCAGGCCCTGCACGATAGATGCGCTGCTGGAAGCGCAGCGAAGCGGCCCCTTCAGCCTCAGGCTCGCAGGTGATCTGCAGCTCATCATCCAGGCGCGCCGGGGCGCGGTAATCAATGCGGAGACTCACGACCGTGAAGAGGATGCCCGTCTCGCGCGCCAGATCCCGTTGTGAATGCCCGTGGGCGCGCAGCCACTCGGTACGCGCCCGCTCGAGGAACCGCAGATAGTTGGCGTAGTAGACGATGCCGCCGCCGTCGGTGTCCTCCCAGTAAACGCGGGCCGGCCAGCTGAACGCGCTCACCGCTGATCCTCGAACAACGGCAGCGTTGGCGCCTGCCGGTCCGGTGCCTTGAGGCCAAAGTGCAGGTAGGAGGCGCGTGTTGCCATGCGGCCGCGCGCGGTGCGGACCAGAAACCCCTGCTGGATGAGGAAGGGCTCGGTCACATCCTCCAGCGTGCCGCGCTCCTCACCCAGCGCCGCGGCGAGACTGTCGATGCCGACCGGTCCGCCGTCGAAGCGCTCGATGATCGCGGTGAGGAGCTTGCGATCCAGGGTGTCGAAACCCTGCCGGTCCACTTCCAGGAGGTCGAGTGCCGCATCGGCCACGGCCTCGTCGATACGGCCGTCGGCCCGCACCTGGGCGTAGTCGCGCACCCGCCGCAGGAGGCGGTTGGTGATGCGCGGTGTGCCGCGGGAGCGCTGCGCGATCCGGCGGGCGCCGCCGTCATCGATCTGCACCCCGAGAATGCCGGCCGAACGCTTGACGATGCGCTCGAGGTCCGCGACCTCGTAGAACTCCAGTCGCTGCACGATGCCGAAACGATCGCGCAGCGGCGAGGTCAGGAGCCCGGCGCGGGTGGTCGCACCGATGAGAGTAAACGGCGGCAGGTTGAGCTTGATGGAACGCGCCGCGGGACCCTCACCGATCATCAGATCGAGCTGGTAGTCCTCCATCGCGGGGTATAACACTTCTTCCACGACCGGCGAGAGACGGTGAATCTCGTCTATGAAGAGCACGTCGCGCGCCTGCAGATTGGTCAGGAGCGCGGCAAGATCCCCGGGGCGCTCGAGCACGGGACCTGAGGTCTGGCGCAGGTTCACGCCGAGCTCCGCGGCGATGATGTGCGCGAGCGTGGTCTTGCCGAGCCCGGGGGGACCGAAGATGAGGACGTGATCGAGCGCCTCAGCGCGGGCACTCGCCGCGCTGATGAAGATCTCGAGTTGGGTCTTGACGGGTGTCTGCCCGACGTAGTCCTGGAGCCGTCGTGGCCGGATGGCGCTCTCGACCGCCTCCTCTTCCACGCCGGCCGTGCTGCTGATGATGCGTTCCGCTGTCACAGGCTAAAGGTCTACTCCCGCGCCGCGCCCTGCAGGGCACGGCGGATCAATTCCTCGGTAGAGTGTGTACCGGGACCGACTGCTTTGATCAAGCGGTCGGCCTCGGCCGGACGATAGCCAAGCGCCACCAGCGCCCCGTAGGCCTCGCTCTCGGCGGTGCTGCCGGACAGCGCCGACGCTGTTGCAGCGCCACCGGCGGGCGGGGCGAGCCGATCGCGCATTTCAACGATCAGCCGCTCGGCGGTCTTGCGGCCGACACCCGGGATGCGCGTGAGTGCACTGACGTCCTCGCTGCGGACGCATTGCGCAAAAGCGGTCACGCTGATCCCCGACAGGAGCGCCAGCGCGATCTTGGGTCCCACCCCGGACACGCGGATGAGGCTACGGAACAGGCGCCGTTCATCCTCGGTCGCGAAACCGTAGAGCACGTGAGCGTCTTCACGCACTACGAGGTGGGTGAGGAGGTGCACCTCGGCGCCCAAGGCGGGCAGCTGCAGGAAGGTGGACATCGGCGCCTCGACCTCGTAACCGATTCCGGCCACCTCAACGGTGACTTGCGGCGGGCTCTTGGCGGCGATCCGGCCCCGCACCGAACCGATCATCGCGCCGCCTGCCGCACGCGCGGCAGACCCGCCTCCTGTGCCAGCACGAGCAGACGCCGCGCATGGGCGTGGCACACGGCGACGGCGAGCGCATCGGCAGCATCCGCGCCCGGGCGCTCGCTCAGGCGGAGGAGGGTACGGATCATGTGCGCGACCTGAAATTTTTCCGCGGCTCCCGAGCCCACGACGGCGAGCTTGACCGCGCGCGGCGCGTACTCAAACACCGGCGTGCCGGACGGCACCGCGCACAACGCAGCGCCTCGTGCCTGGCCGAGCTTGAGCGCGCTGTCGACGTTACGGCTGACGAACACCCGCTCCACGGCCACCTCGGCCGGAATGTGGGTGGAAAACAGCTCCTGCAGTCCCTGGAAAATCAGCCGCAGCCGTGCGGCGGGAGCGGCAGCGGTGACGTTGAGGCAACCGTGCGCGAGCACCGTAAGCTCGCTGCCACGGCATTCGATGACACCGAATCCGGTGCGTCGCGAGCCCGGATCGAGGCCCAGGATGCGCACGCTGGCGGCGCGCGTGAGCGGGGCTGCGGCGGCAGCCGGATCAAAGGCGCGCCAGGACCTCGTGCGATATCTCGACATTCGAATAGACGTCCCGTACCTCATCAAGCTCTTCCAGGGCCTCGAGCAGGTGAACCATCCGCTCCGCCGCTTCGCCGGAGAGTTCCATGGAAATCGTCGCGCGCTGCGTGACTTCCGCCGTCGTCGGCGCAAACCCGTGGTGGGTCAGCACCGCACACACCGTCGAAAACTCATGCGGGTCGGCGAGCACCTCGACCGAAAGGTCGTCATGGGGCACGACATCCTCGGCACCGGCCTCGAGCGCCACCTGCATGAGCCGCTCCTCGTCCGTGCCCGGCGGATAGGTCATAAGACCCACAACGTTGAACAGGTAGCTGACCGAGCCATCTGCTCCCAGGCGCCCACCGTGCTCCACAAAGGTCTGTCGCACCTCGGCACCCAGGCGCCCGCGATCATCCGTCAGGCAGTCGACCATGACCGCCTCATCCCCGGGGCCATAGCCCTCGAAGCGCACCAGCTGCCGTCCCGTCTGGCTCAGGTCCCCGGGCTCACGGCTGCGCCTGCGAGCCTGAGCTGACTCGCGGCGCCGGACGTTGGCCCACTTGCTGTGTCCCACCATAGGTAACGGTGCCCGAAGCGCGCACGCCCTCGCCCGCGCAAAAACTGCCGGTATGATAACGGTAACCGCTGCGAACGGCACGTAAGCCGCCATCACGGCCACCGTTCGCCAAACCCAGACACCCGTGGAATCCAGTCACCTTTGCCCGCCTGAGGTCCGCGACGCGCTCGCCGCGGCGCGTGCGGCGCTCGAGAGCGCGGGCGGCCGCGTGCCGGTCGACTACTCCCTGGCCGCTGAGGCCGCCGAGATCATCGGCGCGCTCACCGCAAGCACGGAGCTCGCACGTGCGCTCCTGGCGCGGCCGGCTCTCGCCGCCGGTGCCCTCACGAGCGAGGCGCTCGCCGCCACCGTCGGAAAACCCGCAACCGACATCGCGCTCGCGCTGCAGCGCTTAGGCAACCTCGGGCTGCCGCCAGACTGGTCGCCTGCGCTCGGACTGGATACCCGTCAGACCGAGACCTTGCGCAAAATGCTCCTCGCGGTGGTCGCCGATCCGC
>JANWKL010000073.1 GCA_025451375.1 Steroidobacteraceae bacterium | reverse complement strand
CGCGCCGCTCTCGAGGAGCAGGTCGACCGCCTCGAGGTTCACTACCTCGCATCCCCTGAGGGCGAGCTGTACTTTGCGCTACTCACGGACTGGACCGACGCCCCGACGGAGCACGTCGCCGGGGATGAGGAACTGGTCACGATGGCGCACGACGCCATCGCACGCCTCAACCGGCTGCATGGCGCGGGTTCAGCCGGTGAGCGCTTCCTCCTCCTGCACCGCCGGCGCGTGTGGAGTCAGGGACAAAGACAATGGATGGGTTGGGAGCGCAAGCGCGGCAAGCTTCACGAACTGAACCGCCTGCTGCGCGGGGCGACCGATACCACCTTCCATGAGCTCGCGGGGCAACCCCTCACGGTTCCCGCCGACGTGCGCTACGTCATCACCCTCGACGCCGATACCAAGCTACCGCGGGAAACCGCGCGGCGTCTGGTCGGGAAGATGGCGCACCCGTTGAACCACCCGCGCTTCGACGCCGCCACCGGACAGGTGGTCGAGGGCTACGCGGTTCTGCAGCCGCGGGTTGCGCCGTCCCTGCCGGTCGGGCGCGAAGGCTCACTCTTCCAGCGCGTCTTTTCCAGCGCCAGCGGCATCGACCCGTATGCCGCCGCCGTGTCCGATGTGTACCAGGACCTGTTGGATGAAGGCTCCTATGCCGGCAAGGGGATCTACGATGTGGATGCCTTTGAGGCGGCGCTCGCCGGGCGGGTCGCCGATGGCACGCTCCTCAGCCACGATCTCTTCGAGGGCATTTTCGCGCGCGCGGGACTGGTCTCCGATATCGAGGTCGTGGAGGAATTTCCATCGCGCTACGACGTCGCGGCCGCACGCCAGCACCGCTGGGCGCGGGGCGACTGGCAGTTGCTGCCGTGGATTTTTGGACGCCGCGATGCGGCGCGGGATGCCACTAACACCCCGCGGGGCGGACGCAGCCTGTCCCTGATCGCCCGCTGGAAAATGCTCGACAACCTGCGGCGCGCGCTGTCGGCGCCCACGAGTGTCCTGGCCATTGTTGCCGGCGGGCTGCTGCCCGGCAACACCGCGCTGGTGTGGATCAGCTTTGTCATCCTCACCATCGCCGTGCCGGCACTGCTGCCGATTTTCGCCGCCATCGTGCCACACCGCGCGGACGTCAACGCCCGCAGCCATTTGCGCGCGCTGCGCAAAGACTCGTGGCTGGGCGGATCCCTGATCGGCTTCCTGCTGGTATTTCTTGCCCACCAGGCGTGGCTGATGACGGACGCAATCGTCCGCACGCTGTTTCGCCTCTTCGTCAGCCGGCGGAACCTGCTGCAGTGGGTCACCGCGGCGCAGACCAACCTAAGACCGCAGCTTGATCTTACAGGTGCCTATCGGCGCATGTGGGGAAGTGTCGCGATCGCGCTCGGTGCCGCGGCGCTCATCGGCTATTTCAGCCCCGATGCGTGGTGGGTGGCCGCCCCCTTCGTCCTCCTGTGGGCCGCCGCTCCCGCCATCGCCGTGTGGATCAGCCTCTCACCGCTGGACGCCGGACGCCTCACGATCAGCGCGGCGGACGCTCGCGCACTGCGGCTCATCGCGCGGCGCACCTGGCGTTACTTCGAGACCTTCGTCACCGCGGCCGATCAGATGCTGCCGCCGGATAACTTCCAGGAGGATCCGAAGGAGATCGTGGCGCACCGCACTTCTCCTACTAACCTCGGGCTCTATCTCCTGTCCGCTGTCAGCGCCTGCGACTTCGGCTGGGCGGGACTTTCGGAAACCGTTGCGCGGCTGGAGGCCACGATCGCAACCATGAAGCGCCTGCCGCGCTATCGCGGTCATTTCTACAACTGGTATGACACGCAGGATCTGCGCCCACTGGATCCGCATTACGTCTCATCCGTAGACAGCGGCAACCTCGCGGCACATCTCATCGCGCTCGCCAACGTGTGCCGGGAATGGTCCTCGATCCCGGTGAGCCAGCGCGTCTCATGGTCCGGCGCGGACGATGCGCTGCGCCTGACACGCACAGCCTTCGAGGAACTCCCCACCGAGGTGCGATCCCACACCATTAACGCGGTGCACTTTGAGCACGCCGTGGATGCCCTCTTCGCGCAACTCAACGAACCCGGCGCGGATGCTGCCGCTGCGGCAGGACCAGGGCTTGCCGCGGCCCTGGCCGCGACCCTGGCTGACATCGCCGGCGCGCTTGCGGGTGAGCTGGGAGCTGACGTGGGTAGCGAGGCGCTTTTCTGGGCGCAAGCGACGCAGCGCTCCATCGGCAGCTGGCAGCGGGATCTGAATCTTGATGATGCAGCGATCCAGGACTTGCGCCGACGGCTCGCGAGTCTCGAGTCGGACGTCCGGGAAATGGCCGAAGCCATGGAGTTCGGATTTCTGCTGGACCCGGAGCGCCGGCTGCTCTCGATCGGCTACCGGGCGAACGAGGGTGTGCTCGATCCGAGCTGTTACGACCTCCTGGCCTCCGAAGCGCGCCTGGCGAGTTTCGTCGCCGTGGCCAAGAACGACGTACCGGCGCGTCACTGGTTCCGGCTGGGACGCGCGGTGACTCCGGTTGGACACGGGGCGGCCTTGATCTCCTGGTCAGGCTCGATGTTCGAATACCTGATGCCGGCGCTGGTTATGCGGGCGCCGTTCGGCAGTCTCCTCGAGCAAACCAATCGCCTGATTGTGCAGCGGCAGATCCAGTACGGCGCCGAGCTCGATGTCCCCTGGGGCGTCTCGGAGTCCGCCTATAACGCCCGTGATCTTGAGCTCACCTACCAGTACTCGAACTTCGGCGTGCCGGGACTGGGCTTGAAACGCGGTTTGAGCGAGAACGCCGTGATCGCGCCCTACGCGACGGCGCTGGCCGCGATGATCGATCCGAAGAGCGCGGTGCTGAATTTCGCCACACTGATCACCATCGGCGCGCGTGGCCGTTACGGCCTCTATGAAGCGCTCGACTACACCCGCAGCCGCCTGCCCGAGGGCGCGCGCGTGGCCATCGTGCGCGCCTTCATGGCGCATCACCAGGGCATGAGCATCGTGGCCATCGCCAACGTGCTGCAGGACGGGCGGATGCGCGAGCGCTTTCACGCCGAGCCCGGCATCCAGGCGACCGAACTCCTGTTGCAGGAGCGGGCACCGCGGGATGTCTCGGTTGACCATCCCCGGGCGGAAGAGGTTGGCACGGCGGCGCGAGTGAGCGAGGCACAGCCCCCGGAAGTGCGGCGCATCAGAACGCCGCACGAAGCGACACCGCAGACACACCTGCTCTCCAATGGCCGCTATTCGGTGATGCTGACCGGGGCCGCTTCGGGCTCGAGCCGCTGGCACGATCTGGCGGTGACGCGCTGGCGCGAGGATCTCACCCGCGATGATTCGGGCAGCTATTTTTTCCTGCGCGACATCGAGAGCGGCCTCACGTGGTCGGCGGGTTACCAGCCTACGGGGGTTGAACCCGACAGCTACGAGGCGAGCTTCACGGAAGACCGCGCGGAGTTCATTCGCGTCGACGCCGCCGTCACCACCATGCTGGAAGTGATCGTCTCCCCCGAGGACGACGCCGAAGTGCGGCGCATTTCCATCGTCAACGCCGGCAACCGCACGCGTGATCTCGAGGTCACCTCCTACTCCGAGCTCGTGCTGGCGACGGCCGCCGCCGATACCGCGCACCCGGCATTCTCCAAGCTCTTCGTGCAGACCGAGTACGTGTCCAAGGTCGGCGCGATCCTCGCGACGCGCCGCCGGCGTGCGCCCAGTGATCCGGAAGTCTGGGCCGCCCATCATGCGGTCATTGAAGGCGAGGTCTTAGGCAAGCCGGAACTTGAGACCGATCGGGCGCGCTTCCTCGGCCGCGGCGGGGACATTACCGCGCCGCTTGCCATGATGGACGGACGGCGTTTGTCCAACACCGTCGGTACGGTCCTGGATCCGGTGTTCGCGCTGCGCTATCGCGTGCGCGTGCCCGCCGGCGCCACCGTGCGCGTGGCCTTCTGGACCAGTATTGCCGCTTCCCGCCAGGCGGTCCTGGATCTCATCGACAAGCACCAGGAAGCCAACGCCTTCGTGCGCGCGGCAACGCTCGCGTGGACACGGGCGCAGGTGCAACTGCGGCACATCGGCATCGAGGTCGCCGAGGCCAATCTTTTTCAGCGTCTCGCCGGCTACATCCTGTATGCCGACGCTTCGATGCGGCCGTCGTCGGATACCGTGCGCCGCGGCGCCGGCGGCCCGGACGCGCTGTGGGCGCATGGCATCTCAGGGGACCTGCCGATCGTGCTGTTGCGCATCGATGATGTCGAAGACATCGACATCGCCCGGCAGCTGCTGCGCGCCCATGAATATTGGCGGATGAAGCAGCTGGCCGTTGACCTCGTGATCCTCAACGAACGCGGCACGTCCTACCTGCAGGACCTGCAGGTCGCACTCGACACCCAGCTGCGCATGAGTCAGGCGCAGCCGCAGGCGGGCGCGGACAACACCCGCGGCTCTGTTTACCTCCTGCGCACGGACCTGATCTCGGCTGATACGCGCGCCCGGCTGTCATCGGTCGCGCGGGTCGTGCTGGTCGCACAGCGCGGTGATCTCGCGGCACAACTGGATCGGCTGCGGGCTCCGGCAGCGCCTGCTACGCGGCGGGCGCGGGTGGGTGTGCTGATAGACGTGGCCGCAACGGCTGCAGCTCCACGCGATCTGGAGTTCTTCAATGGCCTCGGGGGGTTCGCGGCGAACGGCCGCGAATACGTCACCCTCTTGGGTCCCGGGCAGACGACACCAGCGCCCTGGATCAATGTGGTTGCCAACCCCGGGTTTGGCTTCCAGATCGCAACCGAGGGCAGCGGCTACACGTGGGGCCAAAACAGCAAGGAAAACCAGCTGACACCCTGGTCGAATGATCCGGTCACGGATCGACCGGGTGAGGTGTTGTACCTGCGCGATGAGGACAGCGGGGATGTGTGGGGACCGACGGCCTCCCCCATCCGCGACACGTCCGCGCACTATTGCGCCCGGCACGGCCAGGGGTACAGCCGCTTCGAACACAGCTCCCGCGGCGTTGAGCTCGAGCTCACCGTGTACGTGCCGATGGACGATCCCATCAAGATCTCGCGCCTGAAGATCCGCAACACCTCGCCGAAGCCGCGAAAACTTTCCGTCACCGCCTACGCCGAGTGGGTGCTCGGGCCCACGCGAGCCGCCGCCGCGCCCTTTGTGGTGACGGCGATCGACCCCGAGACCGGCGCGATGTTTGCGCACAACCCCTGGAACATCCAGTTCGGGTCGCGCGTCGCATTCGCGGATCTGCGCGGGACGCAATCGCGGTGGACTGCAGATCGGCGCGAGTTTCTCGGACGCCACGGCACGCTCGAGCGACCCGCAGCCCTTACCGGCCGGGTTCCGCTCTCAAAGCGCGTGGGCGCGGGCCTTGACCCCTGCTGCGCTCTGCAGACCTTCGTGGACATCGCCGCGAATGAGACCACCGAGGTGGTGTTCTTCCTGGGACAGGCGGCGAGCACCGCCGAGGCACAGTCCCTGCTCGCACGTTACCGCTCGAGCGATCTGGATGCCTCCTTCCGCGGCGTGATTGAGCACTGGGATGAGGTGCTACAGACGGTGCAGGTGAAGACGCCCGACCGCTCGCTCGACATCATTCTCAACAGATGGATGTTGTACCAGACGCTCGTGTGCCGCATGTGGGCGCGCTCAGCGTTCTACCAGGCGAGCGGTGCCTACGGCTTCCGCGACCAGCTGCAGGACTCCATGGCACTCGTGCTCTCCCGGCCGGCGCTGGCGCGCGAGCATCTCCTGCGCGCCGCCCGCCGGCAGTTCATCGAGGGGGATGTTCAGCATTGGTGGCTGCCGCGGGGAGAGAAGGCCTCAACGGGCGCCGGCGTTCGCACCCGCATTGCGGATGATCGGCTGTGGCTCGCGTACGTGACCGCCCATTACGTTGAAGCGACGGGCGACGTCGCAGTGCTGGACGAGAACGTGCCGTTTCTGGAAGGCCAGGCATTGCGCCCGGGTGAGGAAGACGCGTTCTTCCAGCCGGTGATTTCGGATGAGACCGCGCCACTCTTCGAACACTGCGCGCGGGGACTGGCGCTGAGTCTCACTGTCGGCGAGCACGGCCTGCCGTTGTTTGGCACCGGGGACTGGAACGACGGCATGAATCGCGTCGGCGAGAAAGGACGCGGCGAAAGCGTCTGGCTCGGCTGGTTCCTGTATACAACGCTCCTGGCATTCGCACCGCTGGCAAGAGCACGCAACGAACCTGCGCGCGAAGCGACCTGGCTCGCCCACGCGGCAGCGCTCAAGCGTTCGCTCGAAGAGCAGTGCTGGGACGGCGAGTGGTATCGGCGCGGCTACTTCGACGATGGTTCGCCGCTCGGATCGGCCGCGAATGCCGAATGCCGCATCGATTCCATCGCCCAGTCCTGGAGCGTCATCTGCGGCGCCGCGGAACCCGCGCGTGCGGCGCGCGCGATGTCCGCGG
>JANWKL010000072.1 GCA_025451375.1 Steroidobacteraceae bacterium | reverse complement strand
GTTGTCGGTGGGCGGTGACCGCGATCAGCTAATAGCACGGCCTGTTTCACACATAAGGCGTGTCAGACCACCCATGTATGCCTGCAGCGGCTGCGGCACGTCCACCGAGCCGTCTTCGTTCTGGTAGTTCTCCAGCACCGCCACCAGCGTGCGTCCGACCGCGAGCCCTGAGCCGTTGAGCGTATGCACCGGTTCCGGCTTGCCGCCGTCGGGATTGCGCCAGCGTGCCTGCATGCGCCGCGCCTGGAAAGCCTCGAAATTGCTGCACGAGGAGATCTCGCGATAGCACTCCTGTGAGGGCAGCCAGGCTTCGATGTCGTAGGTCTTGGCGGCCCCGAAACCGATGTCCCCGGCGCACAGCGCCATCGTGCGGAACGGAATGCCGAGGCGCCTGAGGACGGCCTCCGCATGACCGGTGAGCGCCTCGAGCGCCGCGTAGGAATCCGCCGGGCGCACGATCTGCACCAGTTCCACCTTGTCGAACTGATGGTTACGGATCATGCCGCGCGTGTCCTTGCCCGCCGCGCCCGCTTCCGAGCGAAAGCACGGCGTGTGCGCGACCCACTTGAGGGGCAGCTCGCCCGCCGCCACGATCTGGCCGCGCACGAGGTTGGTCACCGGCACCTCGGCGGTCGGGATAAGGTAGAAGCCCTCCTCGCCCCTGACGGCGAACAGATCCTGCTCGAACTTCGGCAGCTGCCCGGTGCCGGTGAGCGCCGGACGCTGCACCAGGTAGGGCACGTACACCTCAGTGTAACCGTGCTCGCGGGTGTGCAGATCGAGCATGAACTGCGCCAGCGCCCGGTGCAGGCGCGCGATGCCGCCGCGCATGACCACGAAGCGGCTCCCGGAAATGCGCGCGGCAGCTTCGAAATCGAGCCCTTTAAGCCGCTCGCCGATCTCGACGTGATCGCGCGGCTTGAAATTGAAAGCGCGCGGCTCCCCAAGCCTGCGAACCTCGAGATTAGCGCTCGCGTCGCGCCCGTCTGGCACCGACTCGTGCAGCAGATTCGGCAGCCCGAGCTGCCACTGCTCAAGCTCACCCTGCACGGCGCCCAGCAGCGCCTCGGCATGCACCAGCCCGGCATTCAGTCCCTCGCCGCTTGCAATCAACGCCGCGGTGTCCTCGCCGCGCCCTTTGGCCATGCCGACGGCCTTGGCGTTCGCGTTGCGCTCGGCGCGCAACCGGTCCATCTCAACCTGCCATGGCTTGCGCCTGTCCTCGAGTGCTTGCAGCCCCGCGACATCAAGCTGGTAGCCGCGCCGCGCGAGGTTCTTCGCGACGGTTTCGGGATCGGTGCGCAGCAGCTTCGGATCAATCACGCTTTCTTGCCTTTCGATACCGGCCCCGCGCGCAACCGCGCGAGCGCCTCGCCGATCTTGATCTCCAGTCCACGGGAGACCGGGCGGTAGTATCGCCGATCCGGCATGCCATCCGGCAGGTAGCGCTCACCGGCAGCAAACGCATCCGGCTCATCGTGCGCATAACGGTAATCGCGCCCGTAGCCCAAGTTCTTCATCAGCCGGGTCGGCGCATTGCGCAGGTGCAGCGGTACCTCGAGCGTCCCGAACTCCGCAACGTCCGCCTGCGCCTCACCCATGGCGACGTACACCGCGTTGCTCTTGGGCGCGCAGGCGAGATAGACCACCGCAGTGGCGATGGCGAGTTCCCCTTCCGGACTTCCCATCCGTTCGTACGCCCCCCAGGCATCCAGCGACAGCGTAAAGGCGCGCGGATCTCCGAGTCCAACATCCTCCACCGCCATGCGCGTCACCCGGCGAGCGATATACAACGGATCGCAGCCGCCATCGAGCATGCGGCACAGCCAGTACAGCGCCCCGTCCGGATCCGAGCCGCGCACTGACTTATGCAGCGCGGAAATCTGGTCGTAGAACTGATCGCCCCCCTTGTCGAAGCGCCGCAGTCCGCCGCTCGCCACCTCCTGTGCAATGGCGACGGTCAGTTCACGCCCCGAGCCTGCCGCCACCAGGCCCGCGGCGAGTTCAAGCATGTTCAGTGCACGGCGCGCATCGCCATCGGCGGCCCGGGCGATCAGCTCGAGTGCTTCCTGGCCTGCAACCAGCTGCTCAGCACCAAGTCCGCGCTCCGCATCGATCAGCGCGCTTTGCAGCAGCGCGGTGAGTTCCTCCACCGACAGGGTGCGCAGCACATACACCCGCGCGCGCGACAAGAGCGCACTCACCACTTCGAATGAGGGATTTTCGGTCGTGGCGCCGACGAAAGTGAGCGTGCCGTCCTCCAGGTACGGCAGGAATGTGTCCTGCTGCGCCTTGTTGAAACGATGTACCTCATCGAGGAACAAAAGCGTCGGGCGGCCATGCTGGGCGCGAAACGCCCGCGCCGCCTCCACGGCGGCGCGAATGTCCTTCACCCCGGCCATGACGGCGGACAGCGCAATGAACTGCGCGTTGGATGAGTGCGCAATGAGCCGCGCGAGGGTCGTCTTGCCCGTACCGGGCGGTCCCCAAAGGATCAGTGAGTGCAGCTGACCGGCGGCGATACTCGCCTGCAGCGGTTTGCCGGGCGCTAACAGGTGTTGCTGCCCGGCAAACTCGCCAAGGGAGCGCGGCCGCATCCGATCCGCGAGCGGCCGCAGCGGATCGCCGGCGGCAGCCTGGCTCACTTGCGCGGAGTGCCGATGACGTCGGCGCCAGCGGGCGGCGTAAAGCTCACTTCATTTAGCCCAACCGGTCCGTTGCGCTCGATCTTCTCGAAGATGACGGTCGCCGTCTGGCCGAGCTTGTCTTCGAGGATCATTCGCTTCAGATCATCGTGCGCGAATCCAAACAGCGCGCTGCGAAAATCCGCCTGCGTGCCGCGCGGCTCGACCAGCACCCAGGTGAGCCCTGTGCGCTCCCCGCCGGGGGAAACACTGAATGCCTTGCGCACATCCACCGCACCGGACAACAGCATCGCCGGCGTCGCCGAGAGCGCAGCATCCACCGGCTTCACGGTAACCTGGTCCAGATCGCGATCGAGAAACCACAGGTTCAGCCCGTCGCACACCATGAGCTGACCGGAGCTGGGACTGCCGGTTTGTGGATGAATGTCCCAGCTGAACTTCCCGGGGCGCGACACGATGAGCGTGCCGGTCGCACGGTCGATCTCCCGGCCGTGCGGGTCGGCGAGTGTCTGCAGGAAACTCGCGCGCAGGGTCTTCAGGTTGTCGAGGTAGTTGTCGAGTGGCGTTGCCGCTCCGGCCGCAGACGCCGTCGGGGCGGCAATCGCGACCGTGAGGACGAGCGCCAGCAACGACAAAACTCTGCGCGGCGCAGGATTGCGAAAGCGCAGAAAGGCGCGCCCGCAGCCTCCATGGACGGATTCACGGCGTCCCCGAAAACTCTTTTTCGCCAGCGCGGGTGCCCTTGCGTATTTGCTTGGCACTCTCAATCCCCCGCCGGCGCCGGCGCGAGCACGTCACGCGCGCCATTCGACTGCAGCGGTCCCACGAGCCCCGCCGTCTCCATGGCCTCGAGCAGGCGCGCGGCGCGGTTGTAGCCGATTTTCAGCCGCCGCTGCACATACGAAATCGACGGCTTGCGCTCGGTGGTCACGATGCGCACCGCCTCGTCGTAGAGGGGATCAGCTTCAGCGTCCTCCGCAAGATTTCCGCTCTCACCCTCCTCGCCTGAAAGTCCCGGGATCGGCGCCGAGGGTCCCGACAACACCTCCTCGATGTAGTTCGGCGGCGTGGACGTCTTCAGCGCCCGCACGACGCGATGTACTTCCTGGTCCGATACGAACGCACCGTGCACGCGCGTCGGCATGGAGGTGCCCGGCGGCAGGTACAGCATGTCGCCGTGCCCCAGGAGCGTTTCCGCACCCATCTGGTCGAGGATGGTGCGCGAGTCGACGCGCGCGGATACCTGGAAGGCGATGCGGCACGGAATGTTTGCCTTGATAAGGCCGGTGATGACATCCACCGACGGCCGCTGGGTCGCGAGGATCAGGTGCACACCGGAGGCGCGCGCCTTTTGCGCCAGGCGCGTGATGAGTTCCTCGACCTTCTTGCCGACGATCATCATGAGATCGGCGAGCTCGTCGACCACCACCACGATGTACGGCAACGGCGTCAGGTCCTCTATCTGGCGCTGGTCGATGCTCGGGTCGTTCGCGGCCCGCATCATCATCACCGGATCCCTGATCGGCTTGCCGGCGTCGATGGCATCCTTCACGCGACGGTTGAAGCCGATGATGTTGCGCACGCCCAGCGCGGCCATCAGCTGGTAACGGCGTTCCATCTCGGCCACGCACCAGCGCAAGGCATTGGCCGCCTGCTTCATGTCGGTGACCACCGGTGCCAGCAGGTGCGGGATACCCTCGTACACCGAGAGCTCGAGCATCTTCGGATCGATCATGATGAGCCGCACGTGCTCGGCGGTGGACTTATAGAGCAGCGACAGCACCATGGCGTTGATGCCGACCGACTTGCCGGAGCCGGTGGTGCCGGCGATGAGCAAGTGCGGCATGCGGGTCAGATCCGCAACCATCGGCTGGCCGCCAATGTCCTTGCCGAGCGCGAGCGCGAGCGGCGAGTGCATCTCGTCGTAGGCCTTGGAGCGCAGGATCTCGCCGAGCGTCACCACCTCGCGCTTCTCGTTGGCGATCTCCAGCCCCATGACGCTCTTGCCCGGAATGACTTCAACCACGCGCACCGACAGCACCGACAGCGCGCGCGCGAGGTCCTTGGCGAGCGCGGTAATCTGGCTGGCCTTGACGCCCGGCGCCGGACGCAGCTCGAAGCGCGTCACCACCGGGCCTGGCTGTACGGCCACCACTTCCGCGTCGATGCCGAAGTCCTTGAGCTTCATTTCCACCAGGCGCGAAAGCGCCTCGAGCCCTTCGGCGGAATACAGGGGCTCACGCGGCGGCGGATCGTCCAGCAGCTTCAGTGCCGGCAGCTCGTTGGCCATCGGCCGATCAAACAGCGGCACCTGCCGTTCGCGCTCAACGCGCGCACTTTTTTCGACGATGGGCTGCGGCGGCTCGATACGCGGCGGTGCCCGGGTCGCGATTTTTTTCTGCGAGACCTCAACCGCATCCTTGCGTGCCTGGCGCCGCTCGCGCCCCTCGGCCGCGTCACGCCGCGAAGCAAACCGCCCCCGCACCCAGGCAACACCCTCCCAGCTGGCGGCCCCGAGCCGATCCATGATGGTGAGCCAGGAGACCCCGAAGGCAAGCGACAGGCCCGCCATCCAGGCGGCGATCATGACCAGCGTCGCGCCGAGGAAATTCAGGCCCGCGGCCAGGCCCCCGCCGACCACGCTGCCGACCACGCCGCCCGCGCTCTCGCGCAGCGCCCCGGCCTGCCAGTGCAGCGTCGTGAGCGCGCAGCTGGCGGTGAGCACCAGTACAAACCCTGCGATGCGCACCAGGGTATTTGCCCTCGAGGTGGCTTCCGCCTGCAGGCGCCGTTGCAGGCCCCAGCAGGCCGCCCCCAGCACCAGCGGAAACAGGAACGCCGGGCGTCCGAACAGGAAAAACAGCACATCCGCGAGCCACGCGCCGATAAGGCCGATGCGGTTGTGGATGGCGGAGGAGCTGCCGGTGAACGAAAACCCCGGATCGTCAGGACTGTAAGACGCAAGCGCCACGAGCAGCACCAGCGCCACGATGCCGATGGCGATGATGGCGCTCTCCCGCAGGCCGCGGGATACGGCCGATGAAAAGCGGGGTGCGCCGCGCGCCTGCGCAGATGATTCAGCCAATTCCTTCAGTCTCCATCTTTAAGATAGTCAAGCCGCCATTATAGTAGACACCCATGACGAGCATCCGGCACAGTCGCCTCATCATCTTAGGGTCCGGCCCCGCCGGCTACAGCGCCGCGGTCTATGCCGCCCGCGCCAACCGCGCGCCGCTTTTGATCACCGGCGTCGAACAGGGTGGTCAGCTCATGACCACGACCGATGTCGACAACTGGCCCGGGGACGTGGAAGGGCTGCAGGGCCCGGCACTCATGGAGCGCATGAAGCGCCATGCGGAGCGCTTCGCCACCACGATCGTGAACGATCACATCCACGGTGTCGAGCTCACCGGGCAGCCGCTGCGCCTGCATGGCGATGCCGGCAGCTACAGCTGCGATGCGCTGATTATCGCGACGGGGGCGGCGGCGAAGTATCTCGGCCTGCAGTCCGAAGAGCGCTTCCGCGGCAAGGGCGTGTCGGCGTGCGCGACCTGCGATGGGTTTTTCTTCCGCGGCCAGCGCGTGGCTGTGGTCGGCGGGGGTAACACCGCGGTCGAGGAAGCCCTGTACCTCTCGCACATTGCCCAGCACGTGACGCTCGTGCACCGCCGCGACAAGCTGCGGGCGGAAAAGATCCTGCAGGAACGGCTGTTCCGCGAAGTGGCCGCGGGCAAGATGTCGATGATCTGGAACCATACGGTCGATGAGGTGCTCGGCACTGAACAGGGCGTGAACGGCGTGCGCCTGCGCGCCCTGCCAGACGGCAAGACCCAAACGCTTGAGGTCACCGGACTCTTCGTCGCGATCGGCCACACCCCCAACACCGCACTTTTCACCAACCAGCTGGCGATGCGCGAGGGCTATCTCACCATCAAGAGCGGGCTCGACGGGGATGCCACGGCCACCAGCATTCCCGGGGTTTTTGCCGCCGGCGACGTTGCCGACCACGTCTATCGCCAGGCTGTCACCTCCGCCGGCGCCGGGTGCATGGCGGCGCTGGATGCGGACCGCTATCTTGAGGCGTTCGACGCGCGGCAGCGCTCCTAGGATCACTTGCGTTGGATCAGGCCGCAGTTACCAACAGTATCGACTCGCTCGGGGCCACCGAGTGGAATGCACTGGGGGTCGGGACAAATCCCTTCACGCGTCATGAGTTTCTCGCCGCCCTGGAGCACACCGATTGTGTCGGCGCACGCACCGGCTGGGAGCCGCAGTACCTGACACTGCGCGACGCGCGCGGTGTCACGGCAGCGGCACCCGCATTCCTGAAAAACCACTCCTACGGGGAATTCGTGTTCGACTTCGCCTGGGCCCAGGCGTACGAGCGCGTGGGCCGCCGCTACTACCCGAAGCTGACCCTGGCCGCGCCCTTTACGCCCGCGACTGGCCCGCGTCTTCTGGTACGCCCGGATATTGACCGCTTGGCAGCCTCCGCACGCCTCCTCGAGGAACTGGAACGGCACGCCGCGGCTCACGAACTCTCAGGCATCCACGCGTTGTTCCTGGATGAGGCGGGGCGCGCCGCCTGCGCGCGGCGCGGCTGGCTGTTGCGTCGGGACTGTCAGTTCCACTGGCGCAATCGCGGCTACGCGAGTTTCGATGACTACCTTGAAACCTTCACCGCCGACAAGCGCAAGAAGGCCCGGCGCGAGCGACGGCGGGTGGCCGAGGCCGGGGTGCGTTTCGAGACCCGCCTGGGCGGTGAACTCGATGACGCCCTCCTCGATCACATTTACGCCCTGCACCGTGACACCTTCGTGCGCCACGGGCACGAGCCGTACCTGACGCGGGCGTTCTTCAGCGAAATCGCCCGCACGCTCCCCGAATCGTTCCTGGTCAAGCTCGCTATTTACCAGCGGGCCGTGGTCGCCGTGGCGATCTTCTTCGTCTCCTCCGAGGCGCTTTATGGGCGGTACTGGGGAGCCGCCGCCGACTACCACAGCCTGCATTTCGAAGCCTGCTACCACCAGGGAATCGAGCTGTGCATCGAGCGCGGCGTCGCGCGCTTCGAACCCGGCACCCAGGGCGAGCACAAGGTCAGCCGTGGGTTCGAACCCGCCATCACCTGGTCGGGGCACTACATTGCCGATCTCAGGTTTCGCGCCGCGATCGCTGATTACCTGCAGCGTGAGGGCGAGGCGGTTGACGCCTACGCCCTCGAGGTCCAGGGGCACGTGCCTTACCGGGGCCGGCGCACGCTGGCAGTCATGCCGTGAAGCGCATCACCTGGCTCTCCGCCCTGGATGCGCCGGATTGGTTTCCGCCGCTCGAGCAGGCGCTGGAGGAGCCCGCCGGGCTCCTCGCCGCCGGCGGCGACCTGTCATCTGCGCGCCTCGTCGCCGCCTACGGGCGCGGGATTTTTCCCTGGTATTCGCCCGGACAGCCGGTGCTGTGGTGGTCGCCGGATCCGCGCGCAGTGCTGTTTCCGCAAGAATTTCACTGCAGCCGCAGCCTTAAGCGAACGCTGCGCGGCGGCAAGTTCTCGGTATCGGACGATCGTGACTTCGAGGCTGTCATCGACGGCTGCGCCGCCCCGCGCGCGGCAAGTCCCGGTACCTGGATCACCTCCGACATGCGCGCCGCCTACGTGGAACTGCACCGCATCGGCCGCGCCCACAGCATCGAGGTCTGGCGCGGAAGCGAGCTTGCCGGGGGGCTGTACGGGGTGCGCCTGGGGGAGGTGTTCTTCGGCGAATCGATGTTCAGCCGTGAGCGCGATGCCTCCAAGGTCGCCCTCGCCCACCTCGCCTCGACGTGTGCGCGCAACAACGTGGTGGTGATCGACTGCCAGCTGCCATCGCGACACCTCACAAGCTTGGGGGTCCGCAGCATTCCACGGCGCCAGTTCGCCTCCTTGCTGCGTGAGCACGCTTATGCTCCAATCCGCGCCCCGTAACGCGTTTAGGGCTGTATGTCCAAAGAAGATGCCATTCAGATGGAAGGTGAGGTCGTCGAGACCCTGCCCAACACCACGTTCCGGGTGAAGCTGAAGAATGGCCACGTGGTGACCGCACACATTTCCGGCAAGATGCGCAAAAACTACATCCGCATCCTGACCGGGGACGCCGTCACCGTGGAAATGACGCCTTACGACCTGACCAAGGGCCGCATCATCTATCGCGGCCGCTAACCGATGCCTAAGAAAGCAGCGATCAACGCGACGGTCCAGATCGTAAAAAACGGTCCTTACAAGGTCTCCGGCAACTTGCCGCTGACCAGGCAAACCATCGGCACGAATGCCGGCGGCGAGTCGGTCAAGTGGGTAGCGGGC
>JANWKL010000071.1 GCA_025451375.1 Steroidobacteraceae bacterium | reverse complement strand
CATCGAGGAGCGTGACGGCCTCCCCCTGCTTCGCCATGCGGGCCCGCACGCTGCCCTGGAGCTTGGCGAGGTCGTAAGCGTGCATCGGCTGACCGAGCTCCAGCATCACGTAGTTGGTCACGTCCACAACTGGGGAGATCGAGCGCACGCCCGCGCGCCGCAGCCTCTCGCGCATCCACAACGATGTCGGCGCCTTGTTGTCCACGCCCCGCACCACGCAGCCGACGAAGCGCGGACAGGCCGCCGGGGCTTCGAGCTGCACGGCGATCCGGTCGGTGAGCTTCGGCGCTGCAGCGGCGATGGCGCGTCCGGTGACGCGGGCAGCCGTGAGCGCCGCCACTTCGCGCGCAATGCCGATGACCGACATGGCATCGCCACGGTTCGGCGTCACATTCAGGTCGAGAACCTGCTCATCGAGATTGAGGTATTCGCGCAGGTCCTGTCCCACGGGCGCATCCGCCGGCAGCTCGATGATGCCCTCGGAGCCTTCCGCGAGGCGCAGTTCCTTGGGCGAGCACAGCATGCCCTGGGACTCGACGCCGCGGAGCTTTGCCGCCTTGATGCTGAGGTCGCCCGGAAGCGTCGCCCCCACGACGGCGAGCGCGCTCTTCAGTCCCTTGCGGGCATTGCTCGCACCACAGACGATCTGCACCGGCTCGCCGCTCCCGGTCGCCACCCGGCACAGCGACAGCTTGTCCGCCTGCGGGTGGCGCTCGCAGCTGACGATCTCCGCGACGATGACCCCCGCGAACGGCGGCGCCGCCGGCTCGAGCGACTCCATCTCGATGCCGGCCATGGTGAGGCGCTGGCCGAGCTCTTTCGCCGGCCATGGCACCTTCACCCACTCGGCGAGCCAGGAATACGGGACCTTCATGCGCCGAACGCCCGGAACTGCCTGAGGAACCTGAGGTCGTTGTCGAAGAACAATCTGAGGTCATTCACGCCATAGCGCAGCATCGCGAGTCGGTCGATCCCGGCCCCGAAGGCGTAGCCGGTGTAGCGCTCGGGGTCTACCCCCGAGGCCTGCAGCACGTTCGGGTGCACCATCCCGCAGCCGGCGATCTCGAGCCAGCCGGTGTGCTTGCACACCCGGCAGCCCCGGCCCTCGCAGAAGACGCACGACATGTCGACTTCGGCCGAGGGCTCGGTGAACGGGAAGAACGAGGGCCGCAGCCGCATCGCGAGATCCCGCTCGAAGAAAGCCTGCAGAAAGCCGTGCAGCACCGCCTTCATGTTGGCGAAGCTGATGTTCTCGTCGACGGCCAGTCCCTCCAGCTGGTGGAACATGGGCGAGTGCGTCATGTCCGAATCGCAGCGGTAGACGCGTCCCGGGGCGATGACGAAGAGCGGTGCGCCCTGGGCCTGCAGCGCGCGGATCTGCACCGGCGATGTGTGGGTACGCAGCAGCCGGCCGTCCGGGAAGTAGAACGTGTCGTGCATCGCCCGCGCCGGGTGGTTCTCGGTAAAGTTGAGGGCACCGAAATTGTGGAAGTCGTCCTCGATCTCGGGACCTGAAGCGACGTCGAACCCCGCGCGCGTGAAGAGCGTCTCGATACGCAGGCGCGCCCGGGTCACCGGGTGCAGCCCGCCCTGCTCCTCGCCCCGGCCCGGCAGTGTCACGTCGATGCGGCCGGAGGCCAGCTGTCGCTCGAGGGACGCGAGCGCCAGCGCCGAGCGGTGCGCCTCGATCGCCGCCTGGACCTTTTCCTTGGCCTCGTTGATGCGCGCGCCCGCGGCGGGGCGTTCGGCAGCCGACAGGCCGCCGAGCGCCTTCAGCTGCTCGGTAAGCGTGCCCTTTTTCCCAAGCCAGCGGACGCGCACGTCCTCGAGCGCGCCCAGGTCGCCGCACGCGGCGACCTCAGCCAACGCCTCCTGCGTGAGCGAAGCCAGGTCAGCCACGAGGACTGACCTCCTCAGCTAATGCCGAGAGCGGTCTTCGCCTGCTGGGCGAGTGCGCCGAAGGCGGCCGTGTCATGCACTGCGATGTCGGCGAGTACCTTGCGGTCGATCTCGACGCCGGCCTTGCTGAGGCCGTTCATGATGCGGCTGTAGGACAGGCCATAGATGCGCGCCGCGGCATTGATGCGCGTGATCCACAGTGCGCGGAACTCACGCTTGTTCTGCCGCCGGTCGCGGTAGGCGTACTGACCCGCCTTGATCACGGCCTGCTTGGCCGCGCGGTAGACCTTGCGCCGGGCGTTGTAATAGCCCTTCGCCTTACCGAGAACTTTCTTGTGACGGCGCCCGGCCGTCACGCCACGCTTGACTCGTGCCATGTTGGTGCTCGCTTAACGGTGGTTGGGCAGAAGCTGCTCGAGACGACCGACGTCGGTCTTGTCCACGAGGCTTGAGCCGCCCGAGCGCGCCTGGCGTTTCACCTTGCGCGTCTTGTGGCCGAGATTGTGGCGCCGGTTCGCCGCGTAGCCCTTGAAGCCCTTCGCCGTTTTGCGAAAGCGCTTGGCCGCGGCCCGGTTGGTCTTCAACTTGGGCATCGACTTCACTCCTAGTTGTGTAGCCCCGATCGCAGGGTGCAGTTACGCACCCGCTACGGGCGAACGCCCCGCGGGACCTTGCGGTCCGTAGAGGCGTTACTTCTTTTTTGGTGCAAACACCATGATCATCTGCTTGCCTTCCATGAGCGGATTCTGCTCGATCACCGCGTGCGGTGATAAGTCAGTGGAAACCCGCTCCAGGAGCTTGCGCCCGATGTCCTGGTGCACCATCTCGCGGCCGCGGAACCTCAAGGTCACCTTGGCCTTGTCGCCCTCGGTCAGGAAACGAGTCAGATTACGCAGCTTGATCTGGTAATCCGACTCGCCCGTACCGGGACGAAATTTCACTTCCTTGACCTGAATCTGCTTCTGCTTGCGCTTGGCGGAGTGGGCCTTCTTGTTCTGCTCGAACAGGAATTTCCCGTAGTCCATGATGCGCACGACCGGCGGTTCGGCGGTCGGCGAGACCTCAACCAAGTCCAGCTCTGCGGCCAGGGCCATCTGCAGCGCGTCGTAGCGGGACATCACTCCGGCCTGCGACCCATCGGCCGCAATCACGCGGAGCTGCGGCGCGATGATGTCCTCGTTGCGCCGGACCCGCTTTGTTGCACTAGCGATTCGTCAACCCTCCAATACTTCGCGCCCGCGGCTTTCGAGCTCGATGCGGAGTCGTTCGGCGAACGTCTCCGGGGCCATCGCGCCCAGGTCCTTGCCGCTACGTGTGCGCACTGAAATCAGATTGGCGGCCACTTCCTTGTCGCCCGCAACCAAGAGATACGGAACACGCCTGAGCGTGTGCTCGCGGATCTTAAAGCCCACCTTCTCGTTGCGCAAGTCGAACTCAACCCGAAATCCCTGATTTTTCAGGGATTCCGTAACCTTCCGGACATACTCGTCCTGCCGGTCGGTGATGCTCAGGACCACAGCCTGGACCGGGGACAGCCAGGCGGGCAGCCGCCCGGCGTGGTGCTCGAGCAGGATGGCGAAAAAGCGCTCCAGGGAGCCGAACATCGCGCGATGCAGCATGACCGGCGTGCGCTTGGCGGAATGCTCGTCGATGTAGTAGGCCCCCAGGCGCTCGGGCATGTTCAGGTCCACCTGCAGCGTCCCGCATTGCCAGTCGCGCCCGATGGCATCGCGCAGCACGAATTCCAGCTTCGGACCGTAGAAGGCCCCCTCCCCCTTGTTCAGGGTGTACTGGATGCCGGCGGCATCAGAGGCGGCCTTGAGGGCAGCCTCCGCCTTGTCCCAGATCTCATCCGAGCCGACGCGCTTCGGCGGCCGGTCGGCGAACTTGATCGCCACGTCCTCGAACCCGAAATCCTTGTAGATCGAGAGGATGAGTCTCGTGATGGCCACGCTCTCGGAGGTGATCTGGTCCTCGGTGACGAAGCAGTGGCCGTCGTCCTGAGTGAAGGCACGCACCCGCATGAGGCCGTGGAGCGCTCCGGAAGGCTCGTAGCGGTGCACCTTGCCGAACTCGCACAGCCGCACCGGAAGCTCCCGGTAGCTGCGCAGTCCCTGCTTGAAGATCTGCACGTGTCCCGGGCAGTTCATGGGCTTGATGGCGTAGGTACGCTCATCCGGCGTCTTGGTGAGATACATGTTCTCACCGAACTTCTCCAGGTGACCGGAGGCCTGCCAGAGCGAGGCGTCCATGAGCTCGGGAGCATTGACCTCCTGGTGCCCGGCGGCGTTTTGACGCTCGCGCATGTACTGAATGAGGGTCTGGAAGACGGTCCAGCCCTTCGGGTGCCAGAACACCGCCCCAGGAGCCTCTTCCTGCAGGTGGAAGAGATCGAGCTCCTTGCCGATGCGGCGATGGTCGCGCTTCTCGGCCTCCTCCAGGCGCGTGAGGTAGGCATCGAGCTGCTTCTTGTCGGCCCAGGCCGTGCCGTAGATCCGCTGCAGCATCTCGTTGCGCGAGTCGCCGCGCCAGTAGGCGCCGGCCAGCTTGGTCAGCTTGAACGCCTTGAGCTTGCCGGTGGAGGGCACGTGCGGGCCGCGGCACAGGTCCACCCAGTTGCCCTGCCCGTAGAGACTGATCTCCTCTTTCTCGGGGATGGCCGCGATGATCTCCGCCTTGTAGAGCTCGCCCTGGTTGCGGAAGAACTGCACGGCGTCGTTGCGCGGCATGACGCGGCGGTTCACCTTCTGATCCGCCTTCACCAGCTCCGCCATCTTGGCCTCGATCGCCGCCAGGTCTTCGGGCGTGAAGGGCCGCTTGAACGCGAAGTCGTAGTAGAAGCCATCCTCGATCACCGGGCCGATGGTCACCTGCGCGTCCGGGTAGAGCTCCTTGACCGCCTGCGCCAGCAGGTGCGCGGTGGAATGGCGGATGACCTCGAGCCCGTCGGCGTCCTTCTCGGTGACGATGGCGAGCGTCACATCATCATTGATGACGTGCGAGGTATCGACCAGCTTGCCGTTGACGCGCCCGGCGAGTGCGGCCTTGCGCAGACCCGGGCCAATGGCGCCCGCCACCTCGTCCACCGTGACCGGGTGGTCGAAGCTGCGCGTACTGCCATCGGGCAAAGTGACGACCGGCATCGGAAAAACGATCCTTAACTGAGGGCCATCCGCCGCATCCACCTACGTTATCTGCAATTCCGGGCGCGGGCCAAGCCGGGCCGGCCGCGCTCCAGCCGCGCCGGGAGCCGCGCAGCCGGTCGCGCGGGCAGCCGGACGGATCCTGCCGATTAAAAAGGGCGCTCCGTGCGGAGCGCCCTTTTCTCATCTGGTAGGCGCGAGTGGGATCGAACCACCGACCACCACCATGTCAAGGTGATGCTCTACCACTGAGCTACGCGCCTAGAGAAACCTACTGTGCGACGCGGGCGGCGAACGATACAAGAGTGCCGGCCCCCGGGCAAGGTAAATCCTGCCTTTCCAGTAACTTACGTCTGCGTGGTGGGTGTCGGGAATCCAAGCTCCAGCTGCTTCAGGCGCCCGATCTCATCGCGTAGCTGCGCCGCAGCCTCGAACTCAAGGTTGCGCGCCTTGCGCAGCATCTCGACCTCGAGCTTCTTGATCTCCTTCACCAGCACCTCCGGCCGCATCTCCTCGGGTGCGGGCCCCTTGCCGCGGCGCTTCATGCCCGGGACCGGCGCCTCGCTGCGCGCGCCTTCCATGATGTCGGTGACGGCCTTCTGGATGCCGCGCGGGGTGATGCCGTGTTCCTCATTGAACTCGACCTGCTTCCGGCGCCGGCGGTTGGTCTCCTCGATCGCACGCTGCATGGAGCCGGTCATGCGGTCGGCGTAAAGGATCGCGCGGCCGTTGATGTTGCGCGCGGCGCGTCCGATCGTCTGGATGAGCGAGTTGTCCGAGCGCAGGAACCCCTCCTTGTCGGCATCGAGGATCGCGACCAGGGAAACCTCGGGCATGTCGAGGCCCTCGCGCAGCAGGTTGATGCCCACCAGCACGTCGAACTTGCCCAGGCGCAGGTCGCGGATGATCTCGGTGCGCTCCACCGTCTCGATATCGGCGTGCAGATAACGCACCCGCACTCCGTGCTCATTGAGATAGTCGGTCAGGTCCTCGGCCATGCGCTTGGTGAGAGTCGTGATGAGGACGCGCTCACCGACTGCCGTGCACTTCTTGATCTCCGAGAGCACGTCGTCCACCTGCGTGCCGACCGGGCGCACCTCGACCTCGGGGTCGACCAGCCCGGTCGGGCGCACGAGCTGCTCGACCACCTGAGAGGAGTGCTTGGCCTCGTAGCCCCCCGGCGTCGCGGACACGAAGATCATCTGCGGGGCGAGCTGCTCCCACTCCTCGAACTTGAGCGGCCGGTTGTCGAGTGCCGAGGGCAGGCGGAACCCGTACTCCACCAGCACTTCCTTGCGCGAACGGTCGCCGCGGTACATGGCGCCGAGCTGCGGGATTGTCTGGTGGCTCTCATCCACGACGAGCAGCGAGTTCTGCGGCAGGTAGTCGAACAGGCACGGCGGCGGCTCCCCGGGGGCGCGTCCCGAGAGGTAGCGTGAGTAGTTCTCGATGCCCGCGCAGTAGCCGACCTCCTTGATCATCTCCATGTCGAACATGGTGCGCTGCTCGAGGCGCTGCGCCTCCAGCAGGCGCCCCGCATCGCGCAGCTCCTTGAGCCGCGAGCGCAGGTCCTCGCGGATCTGGTCCACCGCTCCCACCAGGCGCTCGCGCGGGGTCACGTAGTGCGTGCCCGGGTAGACGGTGAAGCGCGGCACCCTGCGGTTGATGGCACCGGTCAGCGGGTCGAACAGGGTGATGGCGTCGATGGTGTCGTCGAAGAGCTCCACCCGCACCGCTTCGCGCTCGCTCTCCGCCGGAAAGATATCGATGACGTCGCCGCGCACGCGGTAGGTGCCCTGGGTGAGGTCGAGCTCGTTGCGCGTGTACTGCATCTCCGCGAGCCGCCGCAGGAGCTTGCGCTGGTCGATGCGGTCGCCGCGCTTCAGGTGCAGCACCATGGACAGGTAGGCCTGCGGGTCGCCCAGGCCATAGATCGAGGACACGGTCGCGACGATGATGGAGTCGGAGCGCTCGAGCAGCGCCTTGGTGGCCGACAGGCGCATCTGCTCGATGTGCTCGTTCACCGAGGAGTCCTTCTCGATGTACGTGTCCGAGGACGGCACGTAGGCCTCGGGCTGGTAATAGTCGTAGTACGAGACGAAGTACTCGACGGCATTGTGCGGGAAGAACTCGCGGAACTCACCGTACAGCTGCGCGGCGAGGGTCTTGTTGTGGGCCAGCACCATGGTGGGGCGCTGCACCCGCTGGATTACCCCGGCGATGGAGAACGTCTTGCCCGATCCGGTGACGCCGAGCAGGGTCTGGTGCGCAAGTCCCTGGCCCAGGCCCTCCACGAGCTTCTCGATCGCCTGCGGCTGATCGCCCGCGGGCTGGTAGTCGGCTTCGAGACTGAAGGGAACCTGCGTTTCCATGCGGGATGAGGGCTCAGCGGCTGCGAGCATCGGGTCATGGGTCGTGGCCGGGCGGTTCACAATCCCTTAATATAGCGGTGCGATCCGATCTCAAGCGAACTCGAAGGAATTTCAGTGACCTTCCCCGTCGCGCGACGCGTCCAACGCGTCAAACCCTCGCCGACCCTTGCCGTCACCGCCCGCGCGGCCCGCCTCAAGGCCCAGGGCAAGGACGTGATCGGCCTCGGCGCCGGCGAGCCGGATTTCGATACCCCCGCCCACATCCGCGAGGCCGGCATCGCGGCCATCAACGGCGGCTTCACGCGCTACACCAATGTCGAGGGGATCGATGAGCTCAAGGACGCCATCATCGCCAAGTTCCAGCGCGACAATCAGTTGAACTACGAGCGGCCGCAGATCCTGGTCTCTTCCGGCGCCAAGCAGACCCTCTACAACCTGTGCATGGCGGTCCTGGACCCGGGCGACGAGGCGGTGATCCCCGCGCCATACTGGGTGTCCTACCCCGACATGGTGCTGCTCGCCGACGGGCTGCCGGTCATGCCACTCGCCGGCATGGCGCAGGGTTACAAGATCACCGCACGCCAGCTGTCCGCCGCCATCACGCCGAAGACGAAGCTGGTGCTCCTGAACAGCCCCTGCAACCCGACCGGGGCGGCGTACACCCGCGCCGAGCTGCGCGCGCTGGGCGAGGTACTCATCGAGCACCCGCGCATCATCATCGGCACCGATGACATGTACGAGAAGATCTACTGGGAGCCGGCGCCCTTCTGCAGCCTCGCGCAGACGGTGCCCGAGCTCTACCCGCGCACCGTGACCATCAACGGGGTGTCCAAGGCGTACGCCATGACCGGCTGGCGCTTGGGGTACTGCGGCGGGCCGAAGGACCTCATCGCGGCGATGGCCACCATCCAGGGCCAGTCGACGTCCAACGCCTCGAGCATCTCGCAGAAGGCGGCGGTCGCGGCTCTCAACGGCGACCAGTCGTGCGTCACGAAGATGAACGAGGCGTTCAAGGCGCGGCGCGACTTCGTCGTGCGCGCGCTCAACTCCATTCCCGGCGTGAGCTGCCTGCCGGGGGCCGGCACCTTCTATGCGTTCGCCGACGTATCGCGCGCCATGGCCGCGCTCGGCTGCCGTGACGACGGCGAGTTCGCGGAGCTGCTGCTCAACGATGCCGGCGTCGCGGTCGTGCCCGGCTCGGGCTTCGGTGCGCCCGGCCACGTGCGGCTGTCCTTCGCCTGCAGCATGACGACCCTCGAAGAGGCGCTCGGCCGCATGGCGCGCCTGCTCGCCGAGCGCGTCGCAGCCTGAGGCGCGCGCCCGTCGCGGGCGATGCTGTACTCGTTACTCGCCGACGCCCTGGTCGTCATCCACTTCGCGTTCACCGCTTTCGTGGTGTGCGGCGGTTTTTTGTCGTGGCGCTGGCGCTGGATGCCCTTCCTGCACCTGCCGGCACTCGCCTGGGGCTGCTGGGTCGAGGTGTCGCACAGCATCTGCCCCCTCACCCCGCTCGAGAATCACCTGCGCCGCCTGGGCGGTGAGGCCGGCTACGGCGAGGGGTTCCTGGCGCACTACGTGGTGCGGATGCTGTACCCGCCGGGACTCACCTGGCACATCCAGTGGCTGCTCGCCGGCCTGCTGATCCTCGTCAATGTGACGGCCTACTCTCGGTTTTGGCGGCGGCGTCAGGCGTGACACGGCTCCGGGCCGGTGCCGGCGCTGCGGCAGGAATGTCGGCGTGCCGGTGGACGAGCTTCCAGTCACCCTCCTCGAGCCGGAAAACTTCCGTGATGCGCACTTTCACCGGCTCGGCCGTGTCGCTCCCCGGTGTCTTGACCGTGGCGATCTGGACTCCGCTCCAGAAGGCGAGGCGGCCGGCTTCCGAATGTATGACCTGCAGACGGCTCTCGCTGCCGGGCCCGAACTGCTTCGCGCCCTTGACGTACGCGCGCGCGACCTCTTCCGCCCCCTGCTCCGGCTCGCCGCCGGGTGGCAGGAACGTCGCCGGGTCCTCGTGCGTCACCACGGCCTCAAGCGGTGCGGCGTCGCCGTTTACGTAGGCGCGCGCGATCTGCTCGCGGCGCTGCATAAAGTCACTGAAGTCGGGGCCAGCCTCTTTCTGTCCCGACTTGTCGATCCAGGCGACGAAAGCGTTGAGGAAGGAGTTGATGAGTTTCACGGTGTCGGTGGAGGTGAATTTTCCGGCGGAGTCCATGAGCTCGCCCGCGCCGCCGATATAGACCTCCGGCTGTTGCAACACCGGCATGTCCAGGAAAACGAAGGTCTGGCGCAGGGCGTGATTCGCGCCGAAGGCCCCGAGCCTGTAGGGCGTCTGACTGATGACCCCGGCCGGCTTGCCCTTGAAGACGCTCTTCCCGGAAGGGCGCGAGCCCACGTCTACCGCGTTCTTGAGCACCCCGGGGATCGAGCGGTTGTACTCAGGCGTGACGAATAGCACCGCATCGGCCGCGGCAACTTCGCTGCGAAAGCGCTGCCAGGCCTGCGGCTCCGCGGCTTCCAGGTCGTCGTTGTAGAGTGGCAGCGCGCCGATCTCGACCAGCCGGCAATCGAGCCGCCCTTTCGCCTGCTCGATGACGTTCAGCGCAATCTTGCGGCTGAGCGACTCCTTGCGCAGGCTTCCCACGATTACGGCGACACGCTTCGCGCTCATCGGACTCCTCCTGGATCTTGCAGAACAACCGGCATCCTTCCCGGAAACCCGAGTATGAGACGCGTCGCGCGCCGTATGGCCGGCGTCCAGCCGGTTCGCTCAACGTCCTACAGCAACTGCCGCTCGTGGACGACAAGGTGTGGGGGTACACTCCCCGGCAATGCTGTAACTGGACCTGAGCGCTTCCTAGAAAGCGCAGGCCAAGGGGCTCGATCGTGAAGCAAGTGTCAGCACCGTCTGCAGGCATACTGGCCGCCGAGGCCCCGAAGTCCCGCGGGATCCTGGCCCGCATACTGCTGCATAGCCTCTCGCTCGTCGTGGCGGCGGGCGCGTTCGTGGCGTACCAGCACTTCAAGCTGAACGGTCAGCCGACCGCCTCGATGGTCAGCCTGGTCGCAGCCGGCCTGTTCGCGTTCTCACCGATCCGCGCACTGGTGGGCGAGTTCTTTAGCCTCGAGGGCAAGGTGCTGCATGCCCTGCATGGCATCGGCGGGCTTGCGCTGGTGGCGCTGGGCGCGACCGGAGCATTCAAGGGCCATGAGCTCATGTCCCATGCGGCCATGGCGCCCTTCGCCATGATGGGTGCGGCGCAGGCGCTCATGCACCAGAACAACCCGCGCAACGCCGAGCAGGCGGCCGCGATGCGGCGCTTCGCCACAAGCCTTCCCGAGGTTGCGCAGATCGCCAAGCCCGGAACCCTCACGTCCCCCGCGGCCGCCGCCCAGGCGGTGAGCGCACTGCAGGACATCATCTCCAAGGCGCAGGCCCTAGGGGAGACCGAGCTACGGGCCGACCCGGCGTTCCAAGGCGCGTGGGCGCAGGCTACGACGCGCACCGGGCTGTCGCTCGGGCTGGACAGTGTCGATCAGGCGATCAATCGCCTGGCCGCCAATCCCGCGACCGCCGGGGCGGTTCCCGACCTGCGCCGGCAGCTGGCTCGGGCGCGGGCCCTGGGGCCAGGTCTCCAGCCGGTAAAACCCGTCAAATCCGTCGTATCTCCTTGACGTCCATGACGGGGGTGCCCGAGAATTCGCGCCCTTCGAGTCTCCCGCCCGTTCCCCGGTAGCTCAGCGGTAGAGCGTCGGACTGTTAATCCGTTGGTCGTTGGTTCGATTCCAACCCGGGGAGCCAT
>JANWKL010000070.1 GCA_025451375.1 Steroidobacteraceae bacterium | reverse complement strand
TCTGCGCGGCAACGTGTTTCTGTACCAGGGTGAGGAACTCGGCCTGCCGCAGGCACAGATCGCTTTTGCGGACCTCAAAGACCCGGAAGCGATTGCCAACTGGCCGCAGACGCTCGGCCGGGACGGCGCCCGCACACCCATACCCTGGACGGCGCACAACCCGGGCGCGGGGTTCTCCACGGTGAGCCCGTGGCTGCCGATTCCCGCCGAGCACATGGCGCTCGCCGTGCAGACCCAGGAGCGCGATCCGCACTCGCTGCTCATGCTGACGCGCCGGCTGATCGCGCTGCGCAACACCAGCGCGGCGTTGCGCGCTGGTGCGATCCGTATCATCGAGGCCGGGGACTCGATACTCGGCTTTGAACGCACCGCTGTGCGCGAGCAGCTCCTGTGCGTGTTCAATCTCGGCGAGACGCCACAGACGTTCAGCGCGCCGCTGCCCGGCAAATGGCGCGTGCTCGAAGCGGTCGGCGGGGCCACCCCCTGGACGTTGCCGCCGTGGTCGGGACTCCTGGCGATGCACGTCAACGGCAGTCACCCGGCTGCCTGAAGGCGCCTGCGGTCAGGCCGTCGCTACGGCTGTCGCCTTCCCGGGATCACCGCCCAGTTTGCGCTCGTGGCCGTGGTCGGCACCGATAAAGATGTAAACCGCCGGCACCACGAACAGGGTGAACAAGGTGCCGATCGAGAGGCCGGTAAGCAGCACCGTGCCCATGTTCTGCCGTCCGGCGGCACCGGCTCCTGATGCGATGACCAGCGGCACCATACCGAACACCATGGCGGCAGTGGTCATGAGGATCGGCCGCAACCTGACCGCGGCCGCCTCCTCGATCGCATCGAGCTTGGAGTGCCCGCTGCGCTGCAGCTCGTTGGCGAACTGCACGATCAGGATGCCATGCTTGCTCACCAGGCCGAGCAGTGTCACCAGTCCCACCTGCGTGTATATGTTGAGCGACAGTCCGTTGACACCGAGGTTGATGAAAATCAGCGCGCCGAACAGTGCCATCGGCACCGACACCAGGATGACCGCCGGATCGCGGAAGCTCTCGAATTGCGCCGCCAGCGCGAGGTACACGATGATCAGCGCGAAGATCAGCGTCAGCACGAAGCTGCCGGAGCCCAGCATGAACTGCCGGGACTCTCCGGCGTAGTCGGCCGTGTAGCCGCTCGGCGCGACCTCCTTGAGCGTGTTGCGCAGGAACTTGAGGGCATCTGCCTCGCTGGCGCCGGTTACCCCGGCGATGGTCGCGGAGTTGAGTTGCTGGAAGTGGCTGATCACCTCGGGCACGACCGAGGTCTTGAGGGTCGCCACGGTACGCGCGGAGATCAGTGAGCCGTCACCGGAGTGCACGTAGTAGTCGAGCACCTGGTCGGGATTCAGGCGGTCAACCTGCAGGACCTGCGGAATCACCTTGTAGGAGCGTCCGGCGATGGCGAAATAGTTGACGTAACCGCCGCCGAGGGCTGCGGTCAGCGCCCCGCCGACGTTCTGCTGCGTCAACCCCAGGTCACTCACCATGTCACGGTCGACCGACAGTGTCGCTTGCGGCTTGTCGAGCTTCAGGTCCGCGTCGATAAACCAGAACATACCGCTCGCCCTGGCCTTGTCGAGCACCCGGTTGGCGACCTCGTTGAGATTCTGCAGCGGGTCGGTGGTCGTGATCACGAACTGGATCGGAAGTCCAAAGGAGCCGGGCAGGGAGGGGAACTGGAATGCCGCCACCCGCGCGCCCGGCACCTTGTTCCACTCGTTCTGCAGCCCCATCTGCAGCTCGGCGGCGCTGCGGGTGCGCTCGTTCCAGGACTTCAACAGCACGCCGCCGAAGCCCTGATTCACGGAAGGCTGCCCGGTCAGCTGGAACATCGCCTCGTACTCGGGAAGCTTGCGCGCTATGCCGAACTCCATGTCGGAGTAGGCCTGCATCTGCGCCAGCGTCGCATCCGGTGGTCCGATGGTCTGCTCGAGCACGATGCCCTGGTCCTCGGGAGGGGCAAGTTCTGACTTGGAGGTCATGAACAGGAGCACCACTCCCGGGAGCAGCAACACCCCGAACAGCACCACCACCTGCCAGGTCTTAAGCCAGCTTGCGAGCAGGCGCTTGTAGCGATCGCGGATGCGGGTGAAGGTGCGATCGAGGAAGTGCGTGAAGCGTCCTTCTTCCTGCTCCGCGGTGAATACCTTGGAGCACATCATCGGCGAGAGCGTCAGCGCGATGACGCCGGAAATGGTCACCGCACCAGCGAGCGTAAAGGCGAACTGCGTAAAAAGCGCGCCGGTGAGCCCACCCTGGAATCCGATCGGGACATAGGCGGCCACCAGCACGATGGTCATGGCGATGATCGGCCCGCCAAGCTCGCGCGCCGCCTGCAGCGCGGCGTTCAAGGGCGTCACGCCTTCTTTCAGGTGCCGGTCAACGTTCTCCACCACGATGATGGCATCGTCCACGACCAGCCCGATCGCGAGCACCAGTGCCAGCAGGGTCAGCAGGTTGATGGAGTAACCGAGCGCCAGCATCAGGAAGAATGCGCCGATCAGGGACAGCGGCATGGCGACTACTGGCACGAGTACCGCGCGCGGACTTCCCAGGAACAGGAAAATCACCACCGTCACGATGATCAGCGCCTCGACCAGCGTCTTGATGACTTCATTGATCGAGCTGGTGATGAACTTGGTCCCGTCGTAGGCGATTTTCTGGGTGACGCCGGTCGGCAGCTGCGCGGCAATCTCCGGCAGGGTTGCACGCACCCGGTGGACCACATCGAGCACGTTGGCCTTCGGCGCAACCTTGATACCGATGAAAACCGAACGCTGGCCGCTGAAGGCGACGTTGAAATTATAGTTCTCGGCGCCGAGCACGACGGTCGCTACATCCTCGAGCCGCACCAGCGCACCGCCCTGTTTCTTCACCACCAGGCGGCGGAACTCATCCAGCGAATGCGCGTCAGTGTTGGCCGCGAGATCGACCGACACCATCTGGCCCTTGGACTGACCGACTGCGGCGAGGTAGTTGTTGGCGCCGAGCGCCGCGTATACGTCATCCGCCGCCACGCCGTGGGCGGCCATGCGCGTGGGGTCGAGCCAGGCGCGCAGCGCGAACTGGCGCGCGCCGAGCACCTCGGCGATTTGCACGCCGTCGAGGGCATCGAGCTTCGGCTGCACCACCCGGATCAGGTAGTCCGTCACGCTGTTAGCCGGGATGGTGTCGCTGAAGTAACCCAGGTACATGGCGTCGACGGTCTGGCCGATCGCCACCGTGAGCACCGGTTGCTGCGCCTGCGGCGGTAGCTGGTTGCGCACCGAGGCCACCTGGGTGTTGATCTCGGTGAGGGCGCGGTTGGAGTCGTAGTTCAGCCGCAGCGTTGCCTGGATGACCGACACACCGGTGCTGCTCGAGGAGGACAGGTAGTCAATGCCCTGCGCCTGCGCGATCGCGGCTTCCAGCGGCTGGGTGATAAAACCGGCGACGGTAGCGGCGTCGGCGCCGTAGTAGGCCGTACTGATGGTGACCACGGCATTTTCCGTCTGCGGAAACTGGCTGACCGGCAGCTGGAATATCGCCCGTAGGCCCAGCACCAGGATCAGCAGGCTGACGACCGCCGAGAGGACCGGGCGCTGGATGAAAAGATCGGTGAACTTCATCGCGCTTCCTCAGTGCTCCTGCGGAGTGGGGCTCACGTCGTTACTGGGCGTGGCGGCCGTGCTGATGTCGAGCGGGGTGCCGTTCTTCAGTTTCAGCTGCCCGCTGGTTACCACCTCATCTCCGTCTTTTATTCCCGTGAGGATCGCAACCTGGTCGCCGCGGGTGGCGCCGGTAGTCACGAAGGTCTGTTGTGCGGTGCGCTTACCGGCGGCATCCTTGACCACCAGGAACACCGTCGAGCCATAGGGGTTGTAGGTGATGGCGGTCTGCGGCAGTGTCAGGTGGCGCTGCACGTCCCCGGATGCGACCGTGATCCGCGCAAACATGCCCGGCATCAGCAGATGCCCCGGGTTGGCAACGGTCGCCTCGGCCTGGAAGTTGCGGCTCGCAGTATCAATGCTCGGGTCGATCGCGTTGACTTTGCCGGTGAAGCTGTCCTTGGGGAACGCGTCGCTGGAGAGGCGCACCGTCAGGCCTGCTTTCAACTGCGGCAGCTGCTGCTGCGGCAGGCGGAAATCCACGTACACCGGATCGAGTGACTGCAGGCTCACCACCTTGTCGCCGGTGTTGAGGTATTGGCCTGGGTTCACGGTGGTGATTCCGAGGCGTCCGGCGAAGGGGGCGCGCAGCGACTTCTTCGCCACCGTGGCGGCCTGCGCCGCCGCCTGGGCGCGCCTGTTTCTAAGGTCCGCAGAGTCCGCATCGAGCTGCGCCTGGCTGATCGCCTGGGCGTCGAACTGCATCTTGTCGCGCGCATAGACCGTGGCCGCGAGATCCGCCGCCGCCTGCAGTGAGTGCAGCGTGCCGACATCCGTATCGGCGTTGAGCTGCACCAGTGTCTGGCCGGCCTTCGCATCCTCGCCGGAGCGGAAGTTGACGCTGCGCACCAGGCCGGCGATTTCAGTTGTGATGTTCACCCCATGCACGGCACGCACGCTGCCGACCGCGGTGATCTGCGGCTGCCAGTCAGAGTACTGGGCGATCATGGTGGTTACGGTCTGCGCCGGAGCGCCATTTTTTGCCGCCTGCGCTATGAAGCCGCGGATCTGGATGATCTTGAAGGCTGCAATCACCGCGAACAGCACGATCACGACCACCACCACGGTGATCACGCGGCGCCGCATCGGCGGTCTGCGGGTCGACTCTCCGGTCTCGATCGGACTGTTCACTCGCGACTCTCCTTCCCGTTGTCCCGATTCCACCAGCCGCCCCCGAGCGCCTGGAACAGCGCGGCGGTATCGGCGTAGCGCGCCGCTTCTGCCTGGATGCGCACCTGGCGCGCTTGCAGATAGGTGCGTTGTGCGTTGAGCAGGGCGAGATAGCTCACACCGCCCGCCTGATATTGAAGTTTGGTGATGGCGAGCGCGTCATGCGCGTCCGTCTCGGTAGTGGTGTCCGCCTGCAGCGTGCCGGCGTCCGCCTCGAGCGCACGCAGCGTATCGGCGACATCCTGCAGCGCGCTCAACACCACCTGGCGGTACTGAGCGGTGGCGCGATCCAGGTCCGCGCGCGCCGCGCGCCGCAGTCCCCGCAGCTCCCCGCCGTGAAACAAGGGCTGCAGCAGCGAGCCGCCGATGTTCCAGGCGCCGGTGCCCGACTTGAACAGATCACTCGCCGCAATCGTTTCCGAACCGATGGAGCCGGTGAGATTCAACTGCGGGTACAGGTTGGCGGTGGCGACGCCCAGCTGTGCGGTCGACTGGTGCAGCAAGCTTTCCGCGGCCTGCACATCAGGTCGCTGCCGCACGAGCTTCGCGGGCACCGACAGCGGCAGTTCCGAGGGCAGCGTCAACTCCTCGAGCGTGAAATCCGGGAGTCCCGTGTCATCGGGTGTACGGCCGGCGAGCACCGCCAGGCGATGCTGCGACTGGAACAGCTGCTTCTGAAGTCCGGGCAGGAGTGCTTCGTTCGATGCGACCTGCGTTTGCTGGGCGAGCACATCCGAGCGCGAGGCGGCGCCGGCATCGAACTGCCGCTGCACGACCTTCATCTGGTCGTGTTCACTGGCGATGATCTCGGTGAGCGCGGTGATCTGTGCATGAAGCGAGGCGATGTTGACGGCCGTCGTGACCACATTGCCGGCGAGTGTGAGATAGGCCGCCTCGAGTTCGAAGCGCTGGAAGTCGGTCTGGGCATGCAGCGCCTCGATCTGCCGGCGCGACGCACCGAACAGATCCAGTTGATAGGTCACTGCGACGGATGCGTTGAACAGACTGAACGTGACCGGCGGCAGACCGGGCTGGCCGAGTACCGCGCCCGGTTCCTTGCTGCGCTGGGCGGTCGCCTTCGCATCCACGGACGGCAGCAGCAGTCCCCCCCGTTCCGCCCGCCAGGTCTCGGCGGCGTTGCGCAGCGTTGCGCTCGCCGCTTGCACCGTGGGGTTATCGGTGAGCGACTGACGCACGAGCGTATCCAGCGGTGCGCAGTGGAACAGCGTCCACCAGTCGGCGGGGATGTCGCGATCGGCGATCAGGGTCTGCGCCGCGCCGCCGCGTCCTTCGGCGGCCACCGTGCCGGCCGGCTCCGGCGCGCGGGTGTAGTGCGTCGTCTGCGGTGGCGCAGGCGCATGGAAATTCGGTCCGACGGCGCAGGCCGAGAGCGCCGCGGCGCTGACCATCCCGAGGCCGAGCTTGCGGACATCCGCTCTCATTGAATTCTCCCGCACTGGTCCACCGCTTTCAGCAGCGCCTTGACCAGCCGCGAACGTTCTTCGGGCGTGTAGGGCGACAGACGCAGCAGTTCACCCAGTAACAGGCCATCCACTGCCAGGAGCACCAGGGCCGAGCGCTCGAAGCCACCGGGCAACGCCGCGAGTTCGTCCAGCACCTCGCGGTATTCCGCGCGGCAGTGCGCCATGAGATCCGGCTTGTCAGCGGATGCTGCAATCAGCGCCGCGCCCGCTGCACGGCGCTCGGGATGCTGTTCGAGCAGCACCCGCACGCGCTCGCGAAATTGCTCAATGGCCGTGAGCGTGCCGCCGCGGCCCGCACAGCGCTCCGCGACCTGCGTCTCGATGTCTTTCAAATAGCGCTCGAGCATGGCTTCCAGGAGTGCGTCCTTCGAGGGAAAGTGATGCAGCAATCCACCCTTGCTGACACCGGCGAATTTTGCGACCGCATCGAGCGTCAGGTGGCCTGCGCCCGTCTCAAGAACCGCTCGCTCGGCCGCATCCAGCAGGCGCTCGCGCGGTAACGAGTTTGGTATGGGGTTGCGGAAATACATGGGCGCGGGTGTGGTTGACCGGCCGCGACTGTACCGACCGGACGGTCTGGTGACACTCCCCACGAAGGTATAGGGGCGGACAGTCTAAGGGGGTGCAGGTCCCTCGCTGACGCGCACCAGGTCCTGCGGACGCAGCCACTTGCGAAACGCCGCCTGCACACCCGCGC
This sequence comes from Steroidobacteraceae bacterium, assembly GCA_025451375.1. Taxonomy (GTDB): domain Bacteria; phylum Pseudomonadota; class Gammaproteobacteria; order Steroidobacterales; family Steroidobacteraceae; genus 13-2-20CM-66-19. The sequence goes on along the minus strand of JANWKL010000070.1, from coordinate 18,634 downwards.
CGTCCAGCCCGATGTAATGGTGCGCTGCGTTGGTGGGCTCATCCAAGGACAAGCCAAGGTCGCTGCGCTGGAGCAGCCCCGCGGCGATCTCCGCGATACCGGCTTCGCTCAAGGGCAGCTGGCGCAGGAGACATGCCTTGACGCGGGTGAGCTCATCGGCGCCGACGGCGGTGTCCTGCATGGCGGTGACTTCGCGCGCCACCATGTCGGCTGCTTTCCGCACATTCCCGGGGTCGCTCGCGTATTCGACCAGGTAGACGCTGCGGGTACGACCGGCCTGCAGCACCGACTCCACTGAGTAAACCAGTCCTGCGTTCTTGCGCAGATCGATGCTGAGGCGCGTTGCATAGAAGCTGCCGCCGAGGACGGCGTTGCCGAGCTGCAGGGCGTAATAGTCGGGATCGGAACGCGTCAGCGCGAGGGTATGCGCGAGCACGACGCGGTCCTGGACGCGGCTCGCGTCGGGCACGGTGATCGTGCCCGGGCGGTTGGCGGGTGCGGGCGGCAGGTCGATCGCGGGTACCGGACCTTCCGCCTTCCAGTCACCGAAGTACTTACCGACCGCAGCGCGCGCGGCTTCAGGCGTGACTTTGCCGATCACCACAACGGTGGTGAGGTCGGGGCGGAACACCCGCTGGTAGTAGGCGCGCACCATGGCAGGATCCAGTGCGCGCACCGACTCCGGGGTTGCCATGCGCAGGCTCGGGTCCTCGGGCGGAAACAGCGCGGCCCGCAATGAATGCTGTGTCAGAAAGCCGGGGCTGACGTTGCGGGCCGCGACGCCGAGCGCGAGCTGGCCGCGGATCACCTTCAGTCCCGCGTCAGGGAGCGCCGGGTGCAGCTCATTGTCGGCGAGCAGCTGCAGGGCCTGATCGAAGTGCTCCGCCAGCGACTGCACGGAGAAGTCGGTCCCCGCGTGTTCCTGCGCACCAATGGCATCCAGCGCCTGTTGGAAGGCCACGCGATCACGTGTCTGGCTGCCCCAGGTGAGCAGGCGTTCAAGTACCTGCGCGGCACCCTCCTGACCCTTGAACTCCTCGGTCTCGGGGCGATTGCGGATGTGGCCGTAGACGCTCACGGTGTCGCTGACATCTTCCGGCTGCACGATGAGAGTGAGGCCGTTGGGCAGGGTGCTGACGAGCGGCCGCAGCGTTGACGGCGGCACCTCCAGCCGTGTCAGCGCCTTTTGCGCCCACGGCGGCAGGGCAGTCGGATGCGCTTCCCCGAGCGCAATCGATTCCCGGCCGCCGAAGCCGCCACGGCCGGCAACCGGTGGACCGGAGCCGCGCGGCAGCATGACCCCGGTGATGGCCTGCCCGAGGTTGAGGTATTTGCGGGCCACGCGGTTGACGTCCGCGGCGCTCACCCGCTCGATGCGCGCGAGGTCCTCGTCGGGGGAATCAAGTCCGTACAGCGCGAGCGCGTCCGACCACACGGACGCGAGCTCGGGGATGGAGTTGCGCTGGAACTGCGCGGCGCTGCGCTCCTGGAGTTTGGCCGCGTCGACCAGTTCCACCGGCACGCCTTCGCGCGCCACGCGCGTGAGGAGCGTGCGCACCTCGGTCTCGAGCGCCTTCGGGTCATCGCCGCTGGTAAAGGAGAGCGCCGCGTAGGCGAGGCCGGACTCGGGCAGCGGATCGAGCGCGAATTCCGCGGCAATCGCCTTGCCTTTTGGCACCAGCCCGTACAACTCGAAGCGACGGTTGCTGAGCACGTCCGCCAGCACCTCGAGCGCGGCAAAGTCCGGATCTTTCGGGCCCGGTACGCGCACCGCGATCATGAGCGAGCCGTTCGGGTGATCGGTGTCGACCGTGAAGGAGGTGCCATGGACTGGACGCAGGTGTACCCGCGGCTTGGCGGGCAGCTTCCGGGCGGCGATATTGCCGAACAACCGCCGCACTTCACTCAGGGCGCCGGGCGGATCGACATCGCCGGCGATCACGAGGATGGCGTTGTTGGGTGCGTACCAGGTGTCGTGAAAGCTCTTCAGCATCCGCGCGCTGGTCTTGTCGAATGATGGGCGGGTGCCGAGCGCATCGTGCGCGTAGGGCGTGCCGGCGAACATGCGCGCGCGCAGTTTCTCGAACAAGCGGTAGGAGGGCTCGGAGAGATCCTGCGCGACCTCCTGCTCGATGGCGCCGCGTTCCTTGTTCCACTCCTTGGCATTTTCCAGCGAGGCCCGCATGCGCAAGGCTTCGATGTTCAGCGCGACGTCGAGATCGTCCGCGGGAACCGTGAACAGATACTGGGTGAGGTCCTCGCGCGTGTTGGCATTGAAGTCCCCGCCGATGACGCTGCCGATGTCGGCGAGCTGCTCAGCGGTCAGCCCCGGACTGCCGCGAAACATCATGTGTTCTTCGGCGTGCGCCGTGCCCGGGAACCCCGCGGGCGCTTCATCCGAACCGACCAGGTAGTTCACCGAGGTCGCCACTACCGGGGCGAGCGTGTTGCGAACAATGACGACCCGCAGCCCGTTCGGCAGCGTGGCCCGCAACACGCCACTCTCAACGGCACCTTCGGTCGCCGCCGCCTGCACGCAGGCCAAGAGTGCGAGGAGGGCGGCGAGCGCGCCGACGGCGCGCGGCAGCGCCCGCGCGCGAGTGTAGTGCGGCATGGCGGATTCCCTACAGGACTTCGGATCGCGAGTATATGCGATCACACCGCGCTGCCATGTTTCGCCACGAATCATCGTCGCGCCGCCGCTTTTGCATCACCAGTTGTACCGCCCCGCCCGCTGCAATGGGAGCCGAAGACGGGAACCCACAGCGTTCCCGTCCACCACAAACACACCGACAGGAGGCTATATGAGGAATCCGACTTTGAAATTTCGCCGCGGTGCCATTGGCTTGAGTGCGGCCGCGCTGCTCGGCGGGTTGCCGGTATTTGCAAGTGCTGCCGATGAGCCGCCCCAGAACGCGTCCCGCCAGGAGAACATTGGCGTTGCGACCGGGTTCACTGTTGGCGCGGTCGCCGGTGGACCCGTGGGCGCCCTGGTCGGCGCGGCGGCCGGCGCGTGGCTCGGCGATCGCTACCACCGCCACAGCCAGGGCGAGGCGGATCTGGCCGTGGACCTTGCGCGCAGCGAGGCGCAGCGCACCCAGCTCGCGTCCCAGGTCGCCGAGCTCGACGGCTCTCTGAGGCAGACCCGCTCGCGTAGCGCGCAGCTGGACGCAAGCTTGCAGCAGGCCGATCAGCTCGGTCTTGATGTCAGCTTTCGCACTGACGATGAGGCGGTGACGGTGCAGATGATGGCACCGCTCCTGAAACTCGGTGCGCTCGCGGCCAGCGTGCCGCAGGCGAAGGTACGCATTGCCGGCTTCGCTGATCCGCGCGGCTCGGTGGCGTACAACGAGCAGTTGTCCTTAGCGCGGGCGCACAGTGTCGCCGAAGTGCTGGCCGCGGCGGGAGTGCCCGGGGAACGTATCCTCATCGAAGCACACGGCAAGGCGGACAGCGCCGCCGAGGACGGCGATCTTGACGCCTACGCCCTCGAGCGGCGGGTGACGGTGCGGATCGAACTGCCCACGTCGACGCAGGTTGCCAGCCGTGACTAAGTCGCTGTCGGACAGCTGGGAAGGCGCGCCGCGAACGTTCAGGTCCGCGGCGCGCCTTCGCGCTAGAATTTCCTGGCATGAATACCTGTGCCACGCGCTCATGAACACGAACATCGTCCGCCTGGACGGACCGGTCGCGGCCGAAGTGTCCGATCCCCCGCCCGAGCGTCTCGTGGCCGGCAACCCGAAGCTCAAGGTGGAGAACTACTTCGCCGATACGAGCCAGCAGTTTTTTGCCGGCCGCTGGTCCGCTACCCGCGGTAAATGGCGGGTGCGCTACACCGAAAACGAGCTGTGCGTGATGACCGCCGGGCGGGTGGTGATCCACAGCGAGGGCGGTAACGCCCAAGCTTTCGGCCCCGGCGACGCGTTTGTGGTGCCGGCGGGATTTGCCGGTACCTGGGAAGTACTCGAGGATTGCTCCAAGATCTACGCGATTTTTGAAGCCCGCTCGCTGACATAACACACTATCGGCTTGAAATCCGTCGCAGATCCACGACGGCCTTCTTTAACGGTTCTTCTCTCCCGTGGGACGCTCACCGCGTGAGTGGAATTGCGTTAACTTTGGAGGTGCGTCGTGGAAACCGTGGTCGTAAGCGCGTCGCGCGTGAGCGCGTTCAACCTGTCGGAAATGGAAATGCTGGTGGGCAGCGTCATTGTACTGGGGCTGCTCGCGTGGATGGTGATGTCGCGCGGCCGGCGCGATAGCCATCAGCCGCACGCCTGAGGACGGCCCGCAGCTAAGGAAAACCCGCGCGCGGGCGAGAGTGGCCCGTGCGCCGCGCGCGTGCCGCGCACCGCGCCCGCGCCTCTAAAGCTATTTCCCGCGCAGCACCTCGGCGAGGGTGCCGAACATCTCGTCGATCTGTTCGCTCGTGACGATGAGCGGCGGCGAGAGCGCCAGGATGTCGGCGGTCTGCCGGATCAGCAGGCCGCGCTCGAAACACTTCGTATACACCTCGAATGCCCGCGCGCCGGGCTTGCCGGCGAGCGGCGCAAGTTCCAGTCCAACGATCAGCCCGTAGTTGCGCACGTCGATGACGTGCGGCAGACCCTTGAGCGCGTGTGCCGCGTCTTCCCACTTGCTGGCGAGTGTTTTCGCCCGCGTCAGAAGTCCCTCGCGCCGATAGATATCCAGCGTCGCGAGCCCTGCCGCGCACGCCACCGGATGCGCCGAGTACGTGTAGCCGTGGAAGAGCTCAATCCCATCAGGACCCTGCATGAAGGTGTCATACACCGACTTGCTGACGAGCACCCCGCCCATGGGCACGCAGCCGTTGGTCATGCCCTTGGCGAGCGTAAGGAGGTCGGGGGTAACGCCGAATTCCTGCGCAGCGAACGGCGCGCCCGTGCGGCCGAAACCGGTGATCACTTCGTCGAATATCAGGAGAATCCCGTGTCGGTCGCAGATCTCGCGCAGGCGTTTCAGATACCCCTGCGGCGGAATCAGCACGCCGGTGGAGCCGGCGATGGGTTCGACGATCACCGCGGCGATGGTGGATGCATCATGCAGCGCGACCAGCCGCTCGAGCTCATCGGCGAGGTGGGCACCGTGCGCCGGCACGCCGCGCGAGAAAGCGTTCTTCGCCAGGTCATGGGTGTGCGCCAGATGATCGACGCCCGGCAGGAGCGCGGTTGACCAGGCCTTGCGGTTCGGCGAGATCCCGCCCACCGAAATGCCACCGAAACCAACACCGTGGTAGCCGCGCTCGCGGCCGATGAGCCGTGTGCGGGTCGCATCCCCGCGCGCGCGATGCCAGGCCAGAGCGATCTTCAGCGCCGTGTCGACCGCCTCGGAGCCTGAGTTGGTGAAGAACACATGGTCGAGACCTGCCGGCGCGATTTTCACCAGCTCGTTGGCGAGCAGGAACGCGGGCGGGTGCGCCATCTGGAACGGCGGCGCGTAGTCCATAGTCTGAAGCTGACTTGCCACCGCCTCGGTGATCTCACGGCGGCCGTGACCGGCGTTGACGCACCACAGGCCTGCGACCCCATCAAGGATCTGCCGACCATCCGGGGTCTGGTAGTGCATGCCGCTCGCCCGGGCGAGCAGGCGGGGCTTGGCCTTGAACTGCCGGTTCGGCGTGAACGGCAGCCACAACGCTTCGAGATCACTACGCTGCAAAGAAGGGTTGGAATCGGGCATGGGTGGCTCGGTGCGCTGGGTGGAAGCGTCGAATGATAAATAAAGTGGACAAAAACAGCCACGAAAGGGATATTTCGGCCTTCCTTGTCTAAGATCCTAAACACCATGAGCATCGATGTCGGAGCCCGCCTGCGCAGCGTCCGCACCACTTTTGGCCTGTCGCAGCGCGAACTTGCTCGCCGCGCCGGGGTAACCAACGGACTCATCTCTCTTATTGAGCAGAACCGGGTGAGCCCCTCGGTCAGCTCGCTGAAGAAGGTGCTGGATGGCATACCCATGCCGCTGGCAGAGTTTTTCACGCTGGATCTGAACGTGGCGCCGCAGGCGTTTTTCGGCGCCGATGAGCTCGTGGAGCTTGGCAATCCGGAAGTCTCCCTGCGCCTCGTGGCCGCGCAGCGTAACGGGCGTCAGCTGACCGTACTGCATGAGCGCTATGCTGCCGGTGCCGCCACCGGGGAAGACATGCTGGCGCACCGCGGCGAGGAGGCCGGGGTCGTGATCCGCGGCCGGATCGAACTCACGGTGGGCGGCGCCACGCGCGTACTCGGACCCGGCGAGGCTTATTATTTCGCCAGCCAGCTCCCGCATCGCTTCCGCAATGTCGGGCGCGAGGCGTGTGAGATCATCAGTGCCTGCACTCCCGCGACGTTTTGATCCGCTTGAGGTCCGTCAACATGAACGCAAAGCCCAACAGCATTTCCTGGCAGGAGCGCTCACGCACCCTGCAGTTCCGCACCCAGGCCTTCATTGCCGGGCGCTACGCGGATGCCGCCTCGGGCGCCACGTTTGATTGCCTGAATCCCGCCACTGGCAAGCTGCTGGCGCGGGTTGCCTCCGGCGACCAGGAAGACATCAACCGCGCGGTGAGTTCGGCGCGCGCGGTATTTCGCGAGGGCAGCTGGGCGAATCTGCCGCCCGCGGAGCGCAAGCGCATCCTGCTGCGCTTCGCGGACCTGATCGTCGCGCACGGCGATGAGCTGGCCCTGCTCGAAACACTCGACATGGGCAAGCCGATCAATGACAGCCTGAAGGTGGACATCCCCGGCACCGCGCGCTGCATCCGCTGGTACGCGGAAGCCATCGACAAGGTGTATGACCAGGTGGCGCCCACCGGACACGACGCGCTCGCCCTGATTACGCGCGAGCCCATGGGGGTGGTCGGCGCCATCGTGCCGTGGAACTTTCCGCTGCTGATGGCGGCCTGGAAGTTCGCGCCCATCCTGGCCGCCGGCAATTCGCTGGTGCTCAAGCCTTCCGAGAAATCCCCGCTCACCGCGATCAAGGTGGCGGAACTGGCGGTTGAAGCCGGCATTCCGCCGGGCGTGCTGAACGTCGTGCCGGGCCTCGGGCAGACCGCAGGCAAGGCACTGGCGCTGCACATGGACGTGGACTGCATCGCCTTCACCGGCTCGACGGCGACCGGCAAGCAGATCATGCAGTACGCCGGGCAGTCGAACTTGAAGCGCCTGTCGCTCGAGTGCGGCGGCAAGTCACCCAACATCGTCATGGCGGACTATCCGGATCTGGACCGGGCGGCGAAGGCCGCGGCGTTCGCGATTTTCTTCAACCAGGGCGAGATGTGCTCGGCGGGCTCGCGCCTGCTGGTCCAGGAGAGCATCAAGGATGCGCTGCTGGAGAAAATTCAGGCCGTGAGCCGCAAGATGCAGCCCGGCGATCCGCTGGATCCGGCCACGCGCCTGGGCGCGATTGTCGATGAGACCCAGATGAAACGCGTGCTCGGATATATCGACTCCGGGCGCAACGACGGCGCCGAGCTGCGCTTCGGCGGACGCCGCGTGCGGGAGGACAGCGGCGGCTACTTCATCGAGCCGACGGTGTTCGAGGCCGTGAAGCCGAGCATGACCATCGCGCGCGAGGAGATTTTCGGACCGGTGCTATCGGCGATCACTTTCAAGACCATCGAGGAGGCGATCGAGATCGCCAACGATGTGATTTACGGCCTCGCGGCCGCGGTGTGGACGCGCGATGTGACCACCGCGCATCGCACCGCGCGCGCGCTGCGCTCGGGTACGGTGTACATCAACTGTTATGACGCGGATGACCTGACCGTGCCCTTCGGCGGCTACAAGCAGTCGGGCATCGGGCGCGACAAGTCCCTGCACGCGCTCGAGAAATACACCGAGATGAAGACCACGTGGATTGACTTGTCCTAAGGGGCGGCGGCTCGACCGTGAGCGACCCCGGACGTCGTGTCAGAGCCGTCCTGGTTCAGGATGCCTTTCGCCAATACCTTGAGGCCCAGCGTGGATTCATGGCAATTTTCGAACGATGTGCAATAAAAGGCTGGCCGGACAAAAAGGCCGCTCTGCACAGAGTTTTTAGAATCCAAGAACTGTTTTGCGAGCGGGAGGCGTTGCGGTTGAACCATCTCCTTTGCGATAGCGCCTACGACCATGCCGTCTGGAAGGGATACGCCAGTATCTCGATAGTGCACGACAGGCTTGAAGGGGGCTGGACCAATGTTGAGGAACAAGTACTCAGCAGTAGTGATGCAACCTACGCTGCCGTACAGAATGAAATTGAAAACCTGAATGCGGCCAATGATCCGGTCGCACTTGAGGGCCCCTTCCGCATGGCTAGGCGGGATCCTGAACTCATTGCCGCGACGCACAACCTCGAAAATAAAGTTCGTGAGCTTGATGTACAGCTGTCACTTTAACGAAAATCGACGCACGGCCGCGTGAGCTCAAGTCCCCTAAGGTTCCTGGTCAGTGGGCCGCGCGGACTGACCGATCTGCTGACGCGCGAGCTGACCGAGCTCGGTGCACAGGATGTGCGTGAACGCGCCACCGGGGTCATGTGCAGTGGTGACCTGGAGGTCGCTTACCGCGCCTGCCTGTGGTCACGTATCGCCAACCGCGTCTATCTCGAGGTGGCGCATTTCCAGGCGCACGACGCGGAGGAGTTTCACGCCGCCGTGCGCGCGCTTGACTGGCCAGCGCATCTTGCGCCCGGGGCGACGCTGGCGTGCGACTTCACGGGCCGTCACCCGACCATCACCCACACGCACTTCGGCGCACTCAAACTCAAGGACGGCATCGTCGATGCCGTGCGCCTGGCGACCGAGGCGCGGCCCGATATCGCGCTCGAGCACCCGGATGTGCGGGTGCATGCGCACGCGCACGGTACTGCCATCACCCTGTCCATTGACCTCTCGGGCGGCAGCCTGCACCGGCGTGCTTACCGGGGCGCCGCCGGCGAAGCGCCGTTGAAGGAAAACGTCGCGGCGGGTGTGCTCATCCGGGCGGGGTGGCGCGAGCTTGCCGAGCAGGGTGCGGAGTTTCTGGATCCGATGTGCGGTTCGGGGACCTTCTGCATCGAGGCCGCGCTCATCGCCGCCGACCGGGCGCCCGGACTGACGCGCAAGCATTTCGGGTTTCTGGGCTGGCGCGGCCATGACGCGGCGCTGTGGGCGCGGCTGCGGGAAGAGGCCGAAGCGCGCGCGAGCGCCGGGGCAAACACCCGTGCGGTGGTGCGCGGCACCGACCGCGACCGGCTTGCCATCGGCAACGCACGCGACAACGCACGTCGCGCCGGCGTCGGAGGCTTCGCCCGCTTCGAGACCGGCCTGCTCACCGCCGCGGCGCCCGCGACTGCCGAAACGCCCCCGAGGCCTGGACTCCTGTGCACCAATCCGCCGTACGGCATGCGGCTCGAGGACCATGAAGCCGCGCGTGTCGTTCACCGCGAACTCGGGTTGGTGTTGCGTGAGCGCTTCCAGGGCTGGAGCGCGGCGATCCTGACCGGCGCACCCGAACTCGGCATGGAACTTGGGTTACGCGCCTACCGCACCCACGCCGTATGGAACGGCGGCATCGAGTGCCGCCTCCTGCGCATCAAGGTGGAGGCGGGCAGTGCCCGCGAGCCGGGCATGCTGGGCAAAGGCGTCGAGCACCTCAAGGACACGCCGGGCGCGCGCATGTTCGCCAACCGCCTCGGCAAGAACCTCAAGCGGCTGCGCACCTGGGCCCGGCGCGACGGCGTTTCCTGTTACCGCGTGTATGACGCGGACATGCCCGAATATGCCTTCGCGATTGATCTGTACCGGACGCTGGAACCGGAGGAGTCGTGGCTGTACGTGCAGGAATACGCAGCGCCGGCGGAGATCGAGCTGGATGCCGTGCGCAAACGCCGCGGCGAAGTGCTCGCCAGCCTCCCCGAAGTCACCGGCGTTGCGCCCGAACGTATCCGCGTGCGCACCCGGCGCCGCACGGCGCGCGGTGAGCAGTACGAGAAGCTCGATGAGCGTGAGCACTTCCAGCTGGTGGAAGAGGGCGGCCTGAAATTTCGGGTGAACTTCGAGGACTATCTGGACACGGGTCTGTTCCTCGATCATCGCACTACGCGCACGCGGCTGCGGGAAGCCGCACGGGGTGCGCGCTTTCTCAACCTGTTTGCCTACACCGGCACGGCCACGGTGTATGCCGCGGCGGGCGGCGCGGTGGCCAGCACTTCGGTCGACATGTCGCGCACCTATCTGGAATGGGCGCAGCGCAACCTCGCGGTGAACGGCCTCGCGGGCAAGCCGCATGCGTTCGTGCAGGCTGACTGTCGGCGCTGGCTCGAGGATGCGGCGCGCGCTGCTGAGCGCTACGAGCTGGTGTTCCTTGATCCGCCGACGTTTTCCAACTCCAAGCGCATGGAAGGGGTGCTGGACCTCGAGCGCGATCACCCCGAACTCATCGACGCCTGCGCGCGGCTCCTGGCGCCGACAGGCCTGATCGTATTTTCAACCAACGCCCAGCGTTTCCGGCTCGAAGAATCCCTGAGTGCGCGCTACGAGATCCGGGATGTGTCAGCCGCGACGCTACCGAAGGACTTTGAGCGCAATCCGCGCATTCACAAGTGCTTCGAGGTGCGGACGCGTCAGCTCGCAGCCTGAACCCCATGAGCAAACTGAAGCATCGCGCGAGTCACGCCCGGCACGGCCACGCCACACCGCGGCGGATCACCAGAGGCCGCTACCAGTTCCTCATCCAGGGCCTGCCGAGCAACGTGCTGCGCGATCTGTTCCACCATTTCATGACCATCGGTTGGCCGCGTCTGTTCGCGACTCTGGCCGCTTTTTTTATCTGCTTCGACCTGCTGTTCGGTCTGCTCTATCACTTAAGCCCAGGATGCATTGCCAATCTGAATCCGCCCGGGTTCGCGGGCGCATTTTTCTTCAGCGTCGAGACCTTCGCGACCGTGGGCTATGGGGACATGCACCCGCAGACGCTGTACGGGCACCTCATCGCCATGGCCGAGATCTTCGCCGGTGTCATGTCCCTGGCGCTCATCACCGGCATCATGTTTGCGCGCTTCTCGCGTCCCCGGGCCCGCTTCCTCTTCACCCACAACGCCGTGGTGCGGCCGATAGACGGCAAGGCGACCTTCGTGGTGCGCGCCGCCAACGAGCGCCAGAATATCGTCCAGGATGCCGCGGCGCAGCTGCATCTGTTGTACGACGACACGACCCTCGAAGGCATGAACTTGCGGCGCATCGTCGATCTGCCACTGGTGCGCTCACAACACCCGATGTTCTCTCTCGGCTGGACGATCATGCACGTCATGGATGAAGCGAGTCCGCTGTGCCACGAAACCGCGCAGTCGTTGCGCGATAAGGATGCCAGCATCATTCTCAGCGTGACCGGCACCGACGACACGACCGGCCAGCGCCTCTCGGCACGCACCGAATACTCGAGCGAGAATATTCACTGGAACGCCGCCTTCCCGGACCTGCTGGAAGAAGACGCGGATGGAACCTTGCGCGTCGACTACGGCCGATTCGATGAGGTCGTGCCGCTCAGCTCTCCACCAACGCCTTGAGTCTCGCCAGCGCCTGGTCCCGCTGCTCCGACAAGCGCTCGAGGTAGGTTGATTCCCGGCGGGAATTCCCTTAGGCGATTTGGTGTGCTTTACAGCAGCCGGGCGGTACGGTAAACGAGTCGCATGTCATCGCAGAATGTCGTAGCCATCGTCGGTGCCACCGGCGCGGTTGGCGTGGAGCTGATCCGCTGTCTGGAGGAGCGGAATTTTCCGCTGGCGGAGCTGCGCCTCTTCGCCTCGGCGCGTTCCGCCGGCAAGACGCTGCCGTTTCGCGGCGCGCCGCTCACCGTGCGTGAATTGACCGAGGGCAGTTTCCGGGGTGTGAACATCGCCTTGTTCTCGGCGGGCGCCAGCACTTCCCGGCAGTTCGCGCCGCTGGCAGTGCGCGCGGGTGCGACGGTGGTCGACAACTCCTCCGCGTTTCGCATGCAGGCGGAGGTGCCGCTGGTGGTGCCGGAGATCAACCCGCAGGCACTGCGGGGGCACAAGGGCATCATCGCCAACCCCAACTGCGGCGCCATTATCTCCATCACGCCTTTGTGGCCGATCCACAAGGTGAACCGCATCGCACGGCTGATCGTCAGCACCTACCAGTCCGCTTCCGGCGCGGGAGCCGCGGCGATGGAGGAGCTGCGCGAGTCGACGCGCGCTTATCTCGATGGTCGCGAGTACGCCAACAAGGTGCTGCCGCACCCCTATGCGTTCAACCTTTTCAGTCACAACACCCGCATTGATCCTGCAACCGGCTACAACGAAGAGGAGACCAAGATCAGGGAGGAGGCGCGCAAGATCTTCGGTGATCCGGACCTGCGCGTGGCGGCGACCTGCATACGCGTGCCGGTGCTGCGGGCACACTCAGTGTCCATCACCTTCGAGTGCGAGCAGCCGATCACGCCGGCGCAGGTGCGTGCGCTCCTCGAGGACGCGCCCGGGGTCAAGCTCGTGGATGATCCGGAGCGCAACCACTTTCCGATGCCCAGGGATGCCTCCGGACAGGACGCGATCCTGGTCGGCCGCATCCGTCAGGACTTAAGCGATCCTTCCGGGCGCTCGATCGCGCTATTTGTATCCGGAGATCAGTTGCTCAAGGGCGCCGCGCTCAACGCGGTGCAGATTGCGGAACTCTTGTGAACGGGATGAGCGCCGGGACCTGCGCAGCGTAGCGCTCGTAATCGCCCGGGAAGGTTTCGCGCATGAAGCCTTCCTCGGTACGCAGTTTGCGCAGCAGTGACAGCACGATGATCACCAGGCCCAAGGCCGCGCGAACCGTTCCCGAGATAATTGCCGTGCCCAGCACCGCGGTGATCAGGCCGGTGTAGATCGGGTGGCGCACGCAGGCGTAGGGACCCGAGCGGATGAGCTCGTGGCCCTCCTTGACGGTCACCGAAGCGCTCCAGTTCCTTCCCAGGTGCACTCGCGCCCAGACCGCGAACGCCAGTCCCGCGACCAGCAGCGCAAGTCCGATCCAATACGCTGCGAACGAGTGCGGTAACAGGTGCAGGTTGAGCGCTCCCCAGGGCAGGTCGCGCCATCCAATGAGTACGCCGCCGACCACGAGCGGTATGACATGCGCCAGGCGTGAAGCGCGCGACTCGCGGCGCACCGCGGTCTTGATGCGTACCGATGAGACCATCCAGTACACGGCCCACGCGAGCCACAACAAACCGATGACGTGGCGATAGATTGTGGGCGCGTGATGCATGCCCGGCGATGCTACAGCAGGTCTTTGATACGGTAGTAGAGCATCGCGAGGACCAACACCGGGCGACGCAGCGCTGCGCCGCCGGGAAAGTTGCCGTGCGGAATGCGCGCAAACACATCGAAGCGGCCGGCGGTGCCGGCCACTGCCTCCGCGACCAGTTTGCCTGCGATGCCGGTGAGGGCGATGCCGTGACCGGAGAAGCCCTGCAGGAAGTAGACGTTGGGGGCGAGCCGGCCGAAGTGCGGGGCGCGGTTCAAGGTGATATCGACGTCGCCTCCCCAGGCAAAGTCGATGCGCACGTCGTTGAGCTGCGGGAACACGCCAAGCATGCGCGCGCGTGTTGCCGCAGGCGCATCGAAGGAACGCAGGCCGGAGTAGTTGACGCGACCGCCGAAAAGCAGGCGGTGGTCGGCGGAGCGCCGGAAATAATCCAGCACCCAGTTCATGTCGGCGACCGCCGCGTTGTTGGCAATGAGCTGCCGCGCGCGTGCTTCGCCCAAGGGCTCGGTGGCGACGATGTAAGTTGCGACCGCCATGATTTTCGACGTGAGCGCCGGTACGGTCGCGCCGAGGTAGACGTTGCCGCACAGCACCAGCTGCCGGGCACGCACCTCGCCGTGTGCGGTGGTGACGCGCACCCGCCCGGCGCCCGCGGCCGCGTAGCGCAGGGCCCGCGTGCCTTCGAAAATCTGCGCGCCCGCGCTCTGCGCCGCGGCAGCAAGTCCCAGCGTGTAGTTGAGCGGATGCAGGTGGCCGCTGTTGGTATCGTAGAGCGCGCCGAGATAACGATCGCTTGGCAGCACCGCGCGCAGTTCCTCGCGTGACAGGTAGCGCACGCTGGCGTAGCCGTACTTGTCGTTGAGCTCGCGCACCTCGGCGCGCAACTCCCGTTCGTGCCGCTCCTTGACGGCGGTCAGCAGGTGGCCGTCCGCCCAGTCGCAGTCGATCCGGTGCCGGGCGATGAGTTCGCGCATGAGCGCGAGCCCCTCCACCGACACATCCCACACGGCGCGCGCGCCCGCGGCTCCGATGAGCCGTTCGAGTTTGGCCTGGCCGGCGGCGACGCCGAAGAGGGCCTGCGCGCCGCTGCGGCCCGAGGCGCCCCAGCCGATGCGCTCGCCTTCGAGCAACACCACGCGCATGCCCCGTTGCGCAAGATGCAGCGCCGCGGAGCAGCCTGCGATGCCGCCGCCGACGACGCAGGCGTCGCACTCGATGCTGCCCGCGAGTGCAGCTCCTGGCCGTGCCGGATGCGCCGAGGCGGCGTAATAGGAGCTGACGTAGGGCAGGGGTGCCATGGGCGTGATCCGCGGTTGCGCGCGTGTTTAAGATATCTGACGCCCGCGCCGCGCGGACCTTTCGAAGGATACGGGCCACAAGGCGCGGGCGGCAAATCGGCGCGTACCCCGCGGCGGCGGGGTTCGGGCCCGGGAATGCGTGCTACTTAGGCCTTTACCGCACTTTCACAGTTGTGCGCAACTGCAGGCTTAAGGGCTCCGGCTATGCTCTAATAGGCCGGTAGTTTGGAGAGTCACCGGTCCGGATTCGTCTAATATAATAGACAGACCCGGCTGTAAGCCCCATGGCACCCGCCCGCCCGCTCATTGGAATCTGCGCTGACCGACGTATGGTCGGCGCGCACCCTTTTCACATGGTTGGGGAGAAATACGCGCGCGCCGTGCTGGATGCAGCCGATGCCGCCCCGGTCATGATCCCGGCGCTCGCCGAGGAACTGCGCTTCGACGAACTGCTGCAGCGCCTGGATGGCCTGGTGTTCACGGGCAGTCCTTCCAACGTTGAGCCGCATCTTTATCAGGGTCCGCCGAGCGCGCCAGGCACGCTGCACGATCCGGCGCGCGACGCGACCACGCTGCCGCTCATCCGCAAGGCGGTGGAGGCCGGCGTGCCGGTGTTCGGAATCTGCCGCGGCTTCCAGGAAATAAATGTGGCCTTCGGCGGCACGCTGCACCAGAACCTGCACGAGATTCCCGGCTACCTCGATCATCGCGACGATACGACGCAGCCGCTGGAAGTTCAGTACGGACCGGCACACGAGGTGACCCTCGAACCGGGCGGCCTGCTGCGCAGTCTCGCCGAGCACGACCGCATCGAGGTCAACTCGCTTCACCACCAGGGAATCAACCAGCTGGGCGGGGAGCTTAGTGTTGAGGCGCGCGCGCCGGACGGCGTCATCGAAGCGTTCCGCGTGCGCAAGGCGCAGCGCTTTGCGGTGGCGGTGCAGTGGCATCCGGAATGGCGGGTGATGGGCAATCCTTTTTCCCGCGCGCTGTTCGCCGCCTTCGGGCAGGCGAGCCGCGAGCGGGCGCAGACGAGGGCATGACACGACTGCCTGAACGAACCGGGCTGTGGCAGCGGACAAAAGCCGCACCTTTTGCCCCACGAACGATATGAAAGTGGTGAGTTTATGGTGAGCGAGATCCGCCAGTTCCTCCGTGATCACGGCATTTCGGAAGTCGAGGCCATCATTCCGGACATGGCCGGCATTGCCCGCGGCAAGATCATGCCCGCGGCGAAGTTCGCCGAGGACGGCGGCATGCGCCTGCCGGAGAGCGTGTTCCTGCAGACCGTCACCGGCGACTATCCGATTGACACCGGTGACGCCATGAGTCCGGCGGAAATCGACATCATCCTCAAGGCCGATCAGAAGACGGTGCGGCGGGTGCCGTGGGCGGCCGAGCCCACCGCGCAGGTGATCCACGACTGTTTCTATTCCGACGGCCGGCGGGTGTCGATGGCGCCGCGGCATGTGCTGCGCAACATCGTCGAGCTCTATGCGCAGCGCGGCTGGGAGCCCGTGGTTGCCCCGGAGCTGGAGTTCTATCTCGTCGAGCAGAACAAGGATGCCGACTATCCGCTCAAGCCCCCGGTAGGCCGCTCCGGGCGCTCCGAGCCCGGCCGCCAGTCCTACAGCATCGCCGCGGTCAACGAGTTCGACCCCTTGTTCGATGACATCTACCAGTTCTGCGAAGACCAGGACATTGAGATCGACACTCTCATTCACGAGGACGGTCCGGCGCAGATGGAGATCAATCTTCTGCACGGCCAGCCGATGGATCTGGCGGACCAGGTGTTCCTGTTCAAGCGCACCGCTCGCGAGGCGGCGCTGCGGCACAAGATGTATTGCACTTTTATGGCAAAGCCGCACGCCAAGGAGCCCGGCAGCGCCATGCATATCCACCAGAGCGTGGTGGACATCAAGACGCGCAAGAACATTTTCTCCAATCCCGACGGCACGCCTTCACCCTTGTTCTTCTCACACATCGGCGGGCTGCAGAAGTACATGCCGGCGGCCATGGCGCTGTTCTGCGCCAACGTGAATTCCTACCGGCGCCTGACGCGCTACCTGTCCTCGCCGATCAACGTTCACTGGGGCTATGACAACCGCACCGCCGGCTTGCGCGTGCCGATGTCCGATGCCCAGGCGCGCCGCGTGGAGAACCGGGTGGGGGGCGCGGACGCCAACCCCTACATCGCACTCGCCGCCTCGCTCGCCTGCGGCTATCTCGGCATGGTGGAGGGCGTGCAGCCGTCGGATCCGATCGTCGGCAGCGCCCACGATCTGCCATTCGGACTGCCGCGGTCCCTGGACGAGGCGCTGCGGGCCCTGCGGGCGTGCGATCCGCTGGTGAAGCTCATGGGCGAGACCTTCGTCGAGGCCTTCACCATCGTGAAGGAAGCTGAGTACGAGGTATTTCTGCAGGTGATCAGTTCCTGGGAGCGTGAGCACCTGCTGCTGAATGTTTAATGATTGGCGGAAAATGTCTGCGACATTTTCCGCAGACCATGCGCTGGACGAATCGGTCGTCGCCGGCAAAAGGCGTGGCTCGATGCGCACCTGCCCCGATCACCTCAGCAGCCGAGCACTTCGTGGCAAGCCTGGGCGCATGGACTTTTGCCGGCGAGGTGGGTTTCAGCTTCTCAGGGGCGGCGCGCTGATATATAAAAAGAGTACGTGACGAACGCTCCTCGCTTCCCCGCTACCCGCGCGGCCCTGGCCGCGCTCGTCGCCGTGGTCGCCGGCTGCTCGGGAGGCGCGTCAGAGGAGGGCGCTGGGGGCGGCGCTCGCGCGGATGAGAAGGTCCTCAACGTCGACAACTGGTCCGACTACATCCAGCCCTCCGTGATTGCCGATTTCGAGAAAGCGACCGGTATCAAGGTCAATTACGACGTCTACGACTCAAACGAGATCCTCGAGACCAAGCTCCTCACCGGCCATACCAACTACGACATCGTCTCGCCGTCGGGCGCGTTCCTCGAGCGCCAGCTGCAGGCCGACATTTACCGCAAGCTCGACAAGGCGCAGCTGCCGAATCTGAAGAACGTTGATCCGGACGTGGCGCGCGCCACGGCGCTGTACGATCCGGGCAACCAGTACGCCGTGGATTACATGTGGATTACTTCCGGCGTGGGTTACAACGTCGCGAGTATCCAGGCGCGCATGCCGGATGCCCCCGTGGACAGCTGGCGGATGCTGTTTGATCCGGCGGTGGTGGCCAAATTCCGGGACTGTGGCATCTCGATTCTCGATGCGCCTTCAGAGGTCGTGGGCACGGTGCTGCTGTTCATCGGCAGGAACCCCAACAGCAACTCGCTCGAGGATCTCAAGGCCGCGGAAGCGGTGCTCCACGCCATGCGCCCGTATGTGCGCTACGTGGACTCCTCGCGCTACATCGACAATCTCGCCAACGGCGACATCTGTCTTGTGATGGGATGGTCGGGGGACATCAAGCAGGCGCACGATCGGGCCGCCGAGGCGGGCAAGGGCGTGATCGCCTACACCATCCCCAAGGAGGGCGCGATCAGCAACTACGACGTCCTCGCCATCCCCGCCGATGCCCCGCACGTGAAGAACGCACACCTGTTCATCGACTACCTGCTGCGACCCGAAGTGGCCGCCAGCAACTCAAACCTCATCAAGTACGCTAACGCCGTGAAGCCGGGCATCCAGCCACTGAGCCCCGCGGTGCGCGACGATCCGGGCGTCTACCCGCCCGCAGCGGTGCGCGCGCGGCTGACACCCGAGCGCGCCCGCCCCCCCGAGTACCAACGCCTGCTGACGCGCATGTGGACGCGCTTCAAGACCGGCAAGTGAACCGCGAGCGATCTCTAATAAGATGAATACTCAGCCCCAGGTGGATACCCCTCCCGTGCCCGTCGTCGCCGACCCCAATGCCGCCTACGTGCGCATCGCGAACCTCACCAAGCGCTTCGGCGATTTCGCCGCGGTGGATGCTGTCTCGCTCGACATCCGTCGCGGCGAGATATTCTGTCTCCTCGGCGGCTCAGGCTCCGGCAAGACCACGCTCCTGCGCATGCTCGCCGGCTTTGAGAGCCCGACGAGCGGCACGATTCATATCGACGGCGAGGACATGAGTTCCGTCC
>JANWKL010000069.1 GCA_025451375.1 Steroidobacteraceae bacterium | reverse complement strand
TGCCCGCGATCGTGCAACACGCCGACAGTGGTGCGGTCCTCATGCTCGGCTACATGAACCGCGAGGCACTGGCGTCAACCTTCGAACGCGGCCGCGTCGTGTTCTTCAGCCGCAGCCGTCAGCGCCTGTGGGAAAAAGGTGAGACTTCCGGCCACAGCCTGACGCTTAAGCAGATTCACCTGGACTGTGATGCCGACACGCTGCTCGTGACGGCGCTGCCGACGGGTCCCGTGTGTCACACCGGCACTCTCACCTGCTTCGGTGACGGACCGGTAACTGCGGCTGAATCGCTCGCGTTCCTTGGCGATCTTGAGCGTGTCATCGACGAGCGCATTGCGGCGCGGCCTGCAGGCAGCTACAGCGCGCGGCTCCTCGCCGAGGGGCCTAAGCGCATCGCGCAGAAAGTCGGCGAAGAGGGCCTGGAAGTCGCGCTCGCTGCGGCGGCCGGCAGTGATGCTGAAGTGATCGTCGAGGTTTCCGACCTCGTGTATCACGTGCTTCTGATGTTGCGTTCGCGCGGACTGTCCCTGGCGCAGGTAGCCGTTGAACTACGCGCGCGACACGCGCACAAGGCCTTAAACGCCAGAACTCGCACTGACAACTCTTCAAATGAGTGATCGAACCCGGCCTCAGCGTGGTGTAAACCCCGCTGCACGCCGCGCCGCATCCGCCGCCTGGCCGTTGCGGCCGCGCGCCTGCAGGGAATCCGCAATGAGACGCCAGGCGCCCGCCTGGGCAGCAGGGTCACCGGTACCCAGTGACAGCGCCTTGTGGCCCATGCTGTCCGCCTGGTCCGCGTCCCCCGCACCCAGGCGCATCCGCCCGAGCTCGATCCACAGCAGCGGATTCTCCGGCTCAATCCGCAGCGCACGTTCAATGGTGGCGCTGGCCTGGCCAAAATCACCGCCTTTGGCTTGCGCGTGCGCCTGCGCGACGAGTGCGCGGGACGCGGTGCCGAGGTGAAACTGGCGCGGCGCCGGTGTTGCAGGTGGCTCCGGTGGTGCCGGCGGCGGCTGCACGGGAACGGGCGGTGGCGGACGCACGGCACCAATCGCCTGGCCGGGTGGCGGAGCCGGTGTCCCCGGGCCCTCCTCGGCGGTTCGCATGACGCAGCCGCTGAGCAGGGCCGCCGCGATGAGTACCGTGCAAACGACGCGCTTGGTCATCCCGGACATCATAACTGCGCTGCCGTTGCCCGCTGCCTGTCAGTGAGTCAGGTTGTGGAGCCACTTCTGGGCGCTGTTGATGAGCGTGTTCACCGGATCGCTGGCGGCGGGTTGCGCCGCCGGGAAGCCGCAGCCAGGCTTTGCCGGAAGCTCGGTCCCCGCGGGCACCGCGACCGCAACGATATCCTCGGCACAGCCGGGAGCGACGCGCAGCCCGGTCGGGTATTCGATCTGCACTTCAGCAAGACCCTCGGGCATGGGCGCGTTCCACGACGTGGTGCCGAGATTTGCCATGAGGTGAGCCCATACCGGCAACGCGCCCGCGGAGCCGGTGAAGCCGGTGGGTTCGTCATTGTCGTAGCCTACCCACACTACCGCGACGTGACTGCCGGAGAACCCCGCGAACCAGCTGTCCCGGTAGTCAGACGAGGTTCCGGACTTGCCCGCGACCTCGAGGTTCGGCGGCAACATCGCGCGCGCCGGTCTTCCGGTCCCGTGATCCATCACGTGCACCATCATGCGGTCGATCTGGTAGACGACCTCCGGCGTCGCCACCTGCGTCACCTGCAAAGGAAACGCCTTCACGGTCTTGCCATCCTGGCTGATGACCGCCCGCACCGCGCGCAGCGGATTCCTGAAGCCGCCGTTCGCGAGCCCGTTGAAAAGTTGAGCGGCATCAATGGGCGCGAGGTCCACGGCACCGAGCAGCATGGCAGGGACCTGCAGCGGCGGCCGCGGCAAGCCGAAGCGCTGCAGTGTCTGCGACACCTTGCCGAGGCCAACATTCAGGCCCACACCGACGGTGGCGAGGTTCATTGACTCACTCAGCGCGCGCACCACCGGCACCGGACCGTATATCTGGTGGGTGAAGTTCTCCGGTCGCCAGTGGGTGCCGTTCACGAGCCTCACATCCACCGGCGCATCCTGTACCACCGTCGCGGCGTTGTAGTGCCCGCTCTCCAGAGCCGTCAGATAAATGAACGGTTTGACGAGGGAACCCATGGAGCGCTTCGCATCCAGCGCGCGATTGAAACCGTCGTAACCGACGTCGCGTCCACCGACAATGGCGATCACATCCCCGCTTTGCGGCGTGGTGACGACCACCGCTCCTTCCAGGTGCGCACCGGGGTTCTTGCGCACCCGGTCGAGCCGCTCGAGTTCCCGCTCGAGCGAACGCTCCGCCTCATCCTGCGCGCGCGGCTCGAGGCTCGTGAAAATGCGCAGGCCCGTCTGGGTCAGATCCTCATCACGATAGTCGCGACGCAGCGTGCGGCGCACGAAATCCAGGTACGCCGGGTAGTAGGCGCCCGCCGGCCGGGTGCTCACCCCCAGCGGGCGCTGCGCGGCGGCACTCGCCTGGGGCGCGCTGATAATCCCCTGGTCCGCCATCACCTTCAGCACCAGGTCCCGCCGCAGGCGCACGCGATCCGGATGCCGGCGTGGGTCGTAGTAGGAGGGACCACGCACGATCGCCACCATGAGCGCGACCTCCGAGAGGTCCAGCTCCGCGAGTGGCTTGCCGAAATAGAACTGGCTGGCGAGACCGAAGCCGTGAATGGCGCGCGAGCCATCCTGGCCGAGGAAGATCTCGTTGATGTAGGAATTCATGAGATCGGCCTTGGTGAAATGCGCATCGAGCGCAATCGCCATTACCGCCTCACGGAGCTTACGCGACAGGGTCTGGCGCGAGTCAAGGAAGTAGCTGCGCACCAGCTGCTGGGTGAGCGTGCTGCCGCCCTGCTCGATCTGGTGCGCACGCACATTGACCCACAGCGCGCGCAGCATCGCGATCGGGTCAACGCCGTGGTGGGTGTCGAACTTGCGATCCTCGACTGCCTTCAGCGCCGCGGGCAGGAGCGGCGGTACTTCCTCCGGCGTGACGACAATCCGGTCCTCGCCGTGGCTCGGAAAGATACTGCCGATGAGCAGCGGCTCGAGGCGCAGCACCGGCACGTCCCGTCCCGCGCCATCGCGCAACGATTGCAGAGCGCTGGCGCCGGCGGTGATGCTCAGTAGCGACGCGGCCCGCGTCTCATCCGCAAAGCGCGCGGCGCGCAGCTGCACATCGAGCCGATCGCCGGTGATGTGGTAGGTCCCGGGATGATCGGGGCGATCGGCGCGCCGGTAGTGCAGCCGCTGCAGCTCACGCTCAAGATCGGACTGCGAAAGCGCAAGGCCGGCGTATAACTCCAGCGGCGCGGCGTACACCTGCGCGGGCAGCGTCCAGCGACGGCCCTCGAACTGGTGCGTAACCAGATGATCGAGGTACAGCACATACAGCGCGCCTAAAGCCAACGCGGCCGCCAGCACCCCGAGCAGCAGGCGCTTCAGATGCACACTTCCGGCGCCGACGGGCGCAGGTTGTAGTTGGAGCTCATCACCTTGCCGTAGGCACCGGCATTGGCGATCAGAAGCACGTCCCCTTCGCGCGTCACCGGCAGCAGCCGGTCGTGCCCGAGGACATCGGCGCTCTCGCAAATCGGACCGACGATGTTGACGAGCTCAGTGGCGGGTTCATCGACGCGGCTGAGGTTGACGATCTCGTGATAGGCACCGTAGAGCACCGGGCGGATGAAGGAGTTCATGCCGGTGGCGATGCCCACGAAGCGTACGTTGCCCTTGGACTTGAGTTGCGTAACACGCGCGAGCAGGACCCCGGCGGCCGCGACGAGATAGCGTCCCGGCTCGAGCCACACTTCCAGATGCGGGTGCTCGGCGCGTACCGCCATGAGCAGGGTGTCGAGCTGCCCGAGGTTCACGCCCGGCTGATCGGCACGCTCCGGCACGCCCAGGCCCCCGCCGACGTCGATGATCCGCAGCTCCTCAAACGCCTGCGAGGCGCCACCGAGCAGGCGCGCCGTATGTTCCCAGCTGGTGACATCGAATACACCGCTCCCCACATGCGCCTGCAGGCCGGTGATGTGCACCCGCGCTTCACGCGCCTGGCGCGCGAAATCCTTCAGGTCGCTGATCGGCACGCCGAACTTCGAGCGCGTGCCGGCGGTGCGCACGTGCGAGTGGTGGCCGCGGCCGACGCCGGTGTCGACGCGCAGGAAAATCTCCCGGTCGCGAAACAACTCCGGCCAGGCGGTGAGCGCATACGGGTTGTCGACCGTCACCCGCACACCACGCTCGAGCGCCCACTGGTACTCGGCTCGCGGCGCGAAATTCGGTGTGTACAGCACGCGCTCGGGAGGCAGATCCGGGAAGAGCTCAAACACCCGCTCGATTTCTTCGCGCGACACACACTCGAATTCAATCCCCTCGGTGCGCAGAGTGCGCAGAATCTCGGGGTGCGAGTTGGCCTTCATGGAATAATGCACGCGGCCAAGAGACCCCATGGCGCGCAGCGCCCGCGCCGCCGCGCGCACGGTATCCAGATCGTAGATAAAGGCCGCGTCGCGATCCGCAAGCTGCGCCAGGAGCGGCTCGCGCCGCGCCCGCCACCAGGCGCCGCCGCGCGGGTCCGCTGTCGGCGGCGGCGCGAACAGCTGTTGCCAGGTGGGACCCAGGATGCGGTCGCCGGGCACCGGGCGGATGAGGAGCTCGTGCAGCTGCTCGACCAGGCGATCGCCCTGGTTTTCATCGACGACGAAGGTGAAGTTCAGGTCGTTGGCGGCCTGGCTCACCAGATAAATCTTCTGCTCCTCGAAGAACTCGAAGGCGCCGCCGAGCTGATGCAGGATCGCGCGGATGTTGCGTCCGACCAGGCTCACCGACGCGCACGGCCCGATCACCTGCACGCGGCACAGGCGCGACAGATCCGTGACCAGCTCCGCCACCCGGGTGTTGTCGAGGGAGTTGGCGGCCGGATCCAGCGACACGGTGACGTTGGTTTCCGAGGTTGAAACCAGATCCACCGACATGCCGTGCTGCTTGAACACCTGGAAAGCGTCGGCGAGGAAGCCCACCTGGTGCCACATGCCGGGACTTTCGAGGGCGATGAGCGTAATGCCGCGCTTGGTGCACACGGCCTTCACCTGTGCGGCGCCGTCCTGCCCTTCGGCGCTGAGTATCGTGCCCTCGAGGTCCGGCGCCTGGGTCGCGTACACGTGCAATGGAATGCGGTACTGGCGTGCCGGCAGGATGCAGCGCGGATGCAGCACCTTCGCGCCGCTGGTCGCGATCTCCTGGGCCTCGTCGTAATGCAGGGCGCGCAGCAGTCGCGCCGTCGGTGTCGAGCGGGGATTGGCGCTGAACATGCCCGGCACGTCGGTCCAGATCTCGATGCGCTGGGCGCGCAACTTGGCGGCCAGGTAGGAGGCGGAGGTATCCGAGCCACCACGCCCGAGGAGCACGGTGTTGCCATCGTCGTCACTGGCGATGAAGCCCTGGGTGATGACGAGCGAGGATAGGGCTTCGAGCTGCTCTTCGAGCGCCGCGTCAGGGGTAAAGCTGCAGACCGCCGAGAGCACCTGCGGACGTGCGAAGGCGCTGCCGGCTTCCGCGCGCAGCAGCTGACGCGCGTCCATCCAGGCGACATCCAGCCCCTGCAGGCGCAGAAACCGCGCGCCGAGCTGGGTTGCCATGAGTTCGCCGGTGGCCATGACCCGGGCGCGGGTACGGTCGCTGACCTCGCGCACGAGCGCGACGCCGGCGGCGATCTCGCGCAGTTCCGCGAAGTAACGCTCCACTTCCTCGCCGGGTGTAATTTCAAGATCGGCGGCGAGCTTCCGGTGCCGCTCCTCGATTGCCTTGAGCTCCTCGTCCTGCGCCTGGCCGATGGCGGCATCGAGGAGTCGTTCGAGGCGGTCGGTGATGCCGCTGATCGCCGAATGTACGATCAGGACGCGGGCGCCGGCAGCACGGCGTTGAGCCGCGATGCGCGCGATGTTCTTCCAGTTCGCGAGCGTCGCAACGCTCGTGCCGCCGAACTTAAGGACGATCCAGGACGAGGACGAGCGGCTCACGGACGAAAGGCTCTCCAGCGCGATGGCACGGGTGCGCGCAGCTTATCGCCGCGCCGTTAACTTCGAGGTTGGACTGTGTCGGGGGACGAGCGGTTCTACAGCTCGTCGTCGAAGTCCTTGAGATCCTTCTCAAGCTTCTTGTCGGCCAGGACTTCCTCGAGCTTGCTCCAGGCAGCCTTGCCGCGCTTGCCCTGATTGCGCACGCGCTTATCCACCCGGTCGAGGATGCGGTCGTAATCGGTGCCGTCCTCGGGGGGACTACTCAGAAATTCGTCTTCGAGATCGAATCTCTCGTTGTCTCTTTCCGACATCTGGAGCAGAAATCCTGAATTAATTCAAAGGCTAACGGGCCACTATGGCGCCGGGCAAGGCGCGAACTATAGCGGATTCGCGCCGCCGATCAACTTTTCCCTATCAGGGCGGAAAATGCAGCCGGAGCCGGTTCGGGGCAGCCGGCAAAACCCCGTCCGCTCAGCTCCCCTCGAAGTGCTCGGCTGCTGAGGTGATTGCAGCGCGTGCGCATCGGGCCCGGCGTTTTGCCGGCGGAAACGAAGCTATAAAATCAGGGCTGATCGGTGCGGCTGCGCACCACGACCGGGGCGCCCCGGCTTAAGCCCAAGCCTTCGGCGGCGCTTTGCTCCGCGCGGGCGATCTCCAGCACGCCGAACGAGTTCACGAGAGCGAGGTATTCCCCGGGACGGGCGTCCCCGTAAGTGCGCAGCACGGGAAATGAGTGGTTCCCGGCATGCACGATCGGCAGTCGGAATCGCTCAAAGAGCGGTCCGTCGATATTGGTGATGAGGTTTCCAAAATGGTCAATGGTGATGACCATGCCGGTGACGCTGTGGGCGTCGATCGCCGGTTCGTCCACCCAGGCGGGCACGATGGATTGCGTGGCGTCGCCCAGATTCTCAGGCGCGCAGCGGCCGGCGGCGAGCTCCGCCGCCACCGGCGCGAGAATGTCGCGGCCGTGGAAGGTTGCACTCGGGCGGTTGACCCCGATGCGGGCGAGCTGGGCGGGCATCAGGCGCACGATGCGGGCACCTGCGGTGCGGTTCACCAGCGGCGCAAGCAGGCCGTTATCGGGAGCGAGAAAGAAGTGCCCGCCAGCCTCTACTGCAATGATGTCCCGCGAGGTCCCGACGCCCGGATCCACCACCGCGACGTGAACCGTGCCGGCCGGAAAATATCCGTAGGCCCGGCACAGCCAGAACCCGGCCTCTGCTGGCCAGTGCACCACGATCTCGTGCGTGAGATCGATGATCCGCGCCGCGGGGAAGCGCGCGAGGATCACCCCTTTTATGACCCCGACGAAGGGTCCCTGGTGGCCGAAGTCGGTGGTGATGGTCACCACGCCGCAGGGCTGCACCGGACGATCGCTCAATTGCGGGCGCCGCGTCCGGCGGCGCTGGCAGCCGCCTCCGCGCAGATCCGGCAACGGTCCGTGTAGGGCACGGCGGCGAGGCGCTCCGGTTCGATCTGCTCGCCGCACACAGCGCAGTACGTGTACCGTCCGGCGGCGAGGCGTCGCAGCGCACCGTCCACCTGTTGCAGTTCTGCCTGGGCAGATTCGGAGAGCGCCCCCAGCACGTCATCGTTCTCGCGCTGCGTGACCTGCTCGGCGAAGTCGGCGGACAGGGGATCAGCCTCGTGCCGCAGGTCCGCGTTCGTCTCGGTGGCGCGCTGTCGCAGCTCATCACGGCGTCTGAGCAGTCGCTGCCGTACGGCGTCAGTGTCCACGTGTCTTCCCCCAGACCGGTGAGGCGGATCAGCTCGCGGCGGGCCCGCGGCGACGGTCCTCGAGCCATTTCTGCAGTTTGTCGAAAGGCTCGACGAATTTCGCGACGCCCTCTTCTTCAAGCTGCACCGCGACGGCATCCATGTCGATGTCGAGTCGCTCCAGACTCTCGCGGGCATCCGAACCCTCCGCGATGTGCCGCTCGAGCCGCAGCTCCGGCCTGCCGAGGCGCCGATAGGCGTTGAGGGTTTCCAGCGGCATGGTGTTCACCGTTTCGGGAACCACCAGTTCCTCGACATACTTGATCGGGCTGAAGGTCGGGTCCTTGGCGGAAGTCGATGCCCACAGCAGGCGCTGCGGTTTCGCGCCGCGCGCCGCCAGCGCCTGCCACTTCGGCGTCGCCAGCAGCTCCTCGTAGATCTCGTAGGCACGGCAGGCGCTCGCGATGGCAGCCTTGCCCCGCATGGCGCGCGCCGCCGTCTGACCGCGGGCACTCAGCCCATCCAGAAGCTTGTCGACCGCGGTATCGATTCGGCTGAGGAAGAAACTCGCCACCGATGCGACCGCAGCGATCGGTGCGCCGGCATCGGCGCGGGCACTCAATCCATCCATGTAGGCATTGGCGACCGCGCGGTAGCGTTCCGGGGAGAACAGCAGCGTCACGTTGACGTTGATGCCCGCGGCGATGAGATCGCGGATTGCCGGCAGGCCCGCTTCCGTGCCCGGAATCTTGATGAGCGCGTTGGGAAGCTTCAGGCGCTGCCACAGGCGCCTGCCCTCCGCCAGACTCCCGGCGGTGTCGTACGCAAGGTGCGGCGAGACTTCCATGCTGATGTAGCCGTCAGCGCCAGCGCTCGAGTCATACAGCGGGCGCAACAGCGCCGCCGCATCGTGCAGGTCCTGCAGCGCCAGCTCCTCGTAGAGCGCCATGCTCGAGCTCACGCTCGGAAGAAGCTTCGCGATGGGCTGCGCGTACTTCGGGTCCGTCATGATGGCGTTGGCGAAGATCGCGGGGTTCGAGGTCAGGCCCGCCACGCCGTCCTCGCTGATGAGCCGCGCGAGGCTGCCGTCCTCGAGCATGCTGCGGCTGATGCCGTCCAGCCACGCACTCTCGCCGAGTTTGCGCAGTTCCAGCAGTGGATTGGGCGCGGAATTGGTCATGCAGGCAGTCCTTCGCTGTGGCCGGGAGAGTAGCGCAGGTGGCCGCGTCCGTCTCGCGGTTTCGCGGCGGATATGCGTAAATTGGCGCATGGAAGCGATCGACAACCTGAGCACCTTGGTGGACAAGGCCTTGGGAAGCCTCGGTCAGGCAGCACGCACACTGGTGTGGGCGGTCGCAGCCCTGGTGTGCGCCATTGCCGCGAGCATCCTTGGGATGACCGCGATCATCGTGTCGTTGTGGGATGCCCGGCCAGTCCTTGCGCTCGTGGCTCCAGGAATCGGCTTCGCCGTTCTTGCCGTGGTGTTCGGTGCCGTGGCCGTCCGCGCCCTGCGCGCGCAGCGCGCTGCGACCGCGGTTTCGAGCGGGACGCTTACGCCCTGGTCTGCGTCTGCCTCACAGGCCGCGCCCGATGTGCTGCTCGCCAATGATCGCAGTGATCGCCGGCTGCGGCCGCTGACCTGGCTGATCGCGCTCCTGAGCCTGGTGTTTCTCGGTGGATCACGCGAGCTCATCGCGCTGGCGCTGCGATTTCGTGCTGTGCTGGTACTCATTGCCCATGCAGTGCACGTGCTGCAGCTGTTTTCCCGCCGCCGCCAACCGCCGTTGTAGATCGGCCGGTTAGCGCCGCACCGGGCTCGGGGTCGCTGCAGAGGCCTGCGGGGCGGACGCCGTGGCATCGGGATTGTCGGCCGCGATACCCACCACCGTCGGAATGCCATTCGCGGCCTGCAGTGTCGCGCGCGCCAGATCCCAATGAATGGCGGCGGTGTTCGCGCCCAGGGCGTGATCGAGCTTCGCTGACAGCACCTGCAGGTCCGGCTCCACGGTCTGGCCTTCCTCATCCACCGGAGGGTGCACTTCGAGCAGCAGCTGCCCGTCGACCCAGGCAACCTTCACCGGCTCGTTGACCAGCCGCACCTTCGTGCCAACCGGAACGACCGTGAACAAGGCGGCGACATCCTCCGGATACATGCGGATACAGCCGTGGGTCACCGACATGCCGACCGCGGTCGGGTTGTTGGTGCCGTGGATCATGTACTCACCGTGTCCGGCGCCGAGCCGCATGGCGAAATCCCCGAGCGGATTATCCGGTCCGGGGCCGACAATTTTCGGCAGGGGATCACCATTCTCGGCGTGCTCCTTGCGAATGGACTCGGGGGGATACCAGGCCGGATTGCGGATCTTGGCGATGACCGTCGTCGCCCCGAGAGGCGTGCGCCAGTCCATCTTGCCGATGCTTACCGGATAGGTGATCACCACGGGCTTCTCGTGCCCATGAGGTTTCGGGTAGTAGTACAGGCGATGCTCGGGCAGGTTGACCACAATTCCATCGTGCGGACCCGGCGGCAGAATCCGCCGCCCCGGCAACACGACATCCTTGCCCGCTCCCGGCAGCCAGACGTCGACGTGCGGATTGGCGCGGATGATCTCGTAGTAGCCGAGGCTGTAACGGTGTGCGATGTCGGTGAGCGTGTCCTCATAGGCACTCTTCACATCCGAGTCCGAGCCGACGACTGTGGATCCGTCCGTGGGTAACTCGTATACGCTCGCCCACACGGCCGGCGCCGCGAGTCCGGCGATGAGCAATGTTAGGGCAGGCAATGCCGATGGTGTTCGGTACTTCATGTACTTTGTAAGAAACTATCCTTGGGGCCTGATGCAAATCCCGTCAAGTCTATTGTAGTGGATCCCCTGGCGCGAAAGCTTCCGGCCGCTTTCTTCGACCGCGGCACACTCAGTGTGGCCCGCGCACTCATCGGCGTTCACCTGGTGCATCGCTATCGCGGCAGGCTGCGGGCGGGGCGCATCGTTGAAACCGAGGCGTATCTGGGTCCGCAGGATCTGGCCGCGCATTCCAGCCGCGGACGCACCGCGCGCACCGAGGTGATGTTCGGCGCGCCCGGGCACGCCTACGTGTACCTTATATATGGTATGTGGAATTGCCTGAACGTCGTCACCGCGCGCGCGGGCACACCGCAAGCGGTGCTGTTGCGTGCGCTCGAGCCGGTGGCGGGCATCACCGCCCGTACCTGCGGCCCGGGACTTCTGTGCCGGGCGATGCGCATCGATCGGCGCTTCAATGGGGTCACCCTCTCGGGAGATGTCCTGTGGCTCTCCCCGCCCTCGCCGTCCGCGCGCCCGGTGCGCATCGGCCGAGGCACGCGCATCGGTGTGGACTACGCTGGCCCATGGGCGCAGCGCCCGTGGCGATTTTTTGACCGAACCTCGGACTGTCTTTCACGCCCCGTCACCTGAAGGAGACTAAGGATGTTTCGCTCTCTCACGTCACGACTCCCCGGCCTGCTGGCGATCCTCGCGGTCGTGACCGGCGCCCCGGCCTTTGCTCAGCCACCGGAGGCGGTAGCGGGTCAGGACTACCGGCAACTCGCCAGTCCGCAGCCGACGGCCAGCCCCGGGAAGATCGAGGTGTTGGAGTTCTTCTCGTACGGGTGCCCGCATTGCAACGAGTTCTATCCACTCCTGAACGCCTGGCTGGCGAAGCAGCCGAAGGACGTCGTGTTACGTCGTGAGGCCGTCAGCCTCGGCCATCAGCAGTGGGTGAACCTGGCGCGCGCCTACTACGCGCTCAAAGCGAGCGGGGATCTGCCGAAGCTCGACGCGGCGCTCTTTCACGCACTGCACGAGGAGCACCTGGCGCTTACCGACGAGGCGAGCCTCGCTGATTGGGTGGGCAAGCAGGGTGGCGACGCCGCGAAATTCGCGACGGCTTACACCTCTTTCGGCGTGAACAACCAGACCGTGCAGTCCGACGCCATGATCGGCACCTATACCGTCGAAGGGATTCCGGCGCTCATAATCGACGGTCGTTACCTGGTGCTCGGCGACACCCACGAGCAGATGCTTGTCAACGCCGACAAGCTCATCGCCATGGCTCGCTACGCGGCCAGGAAGCGCACCGTAAAGGGCGCGGCGAAGGCGCAGTAAGCTTTTGGATACCCGCGGCCCGTGCGGGCTAGTTCTTCGCCTGGTCGTTACTGTCGTGGAGCATTAGCCGGCCATCGCGAACGGCAATGCGATCCCCTGGGTCGTGGTCCATTTTGACGGTCGCCTCGCGACCGTCGAGACGGTAGCGCACGTCATAACCGGTCTGCTTCTGCGACTGGTCGTAGACCGTGCTGCATTGCTGTTGGACTGCCGTGACGGTGTCCTTGTCCTGCAGGTTCTTCTGAATGCGGTTGCCTGCGTAGCCTCCGCCAGCGGCGCCAGCAATGGTCGCGAGGTCGCGCCCGGAACCGCCACCAACCTGGTGACCGAGGACGCCGCCAAGGACCGCGCCGGCCAGCGAACCGACCACCTGGTGCTGGTCCTTGACCGGCGCTTGCTGAGTAACGGTCACGTCGTGGCATTCCTGCCGGGGCGTGTGAATCGTCTTGGTCAGCGGCGTCACCTTCAGTACCTGTGCGTACTCGGGACCCTTGTTCATCAGCTTTATGCCCGCAAAGGCGCCGGCACCCGCGGCGACCACGGCGCCAATCACCAGACCCGTAACCAGCGACTTATCCATCATCGTCTCCTCAATGCAGCGAACCTCTCCGCCATCAAGACGATTTTACGGCATAGGCGCTGTACGGAAACGAGATAGCGGTTACTTCAGCCGCAGTTCAGCTACGAGTGTCTGGTTTCAACGACAGGGTTGACGTATCCCGGTTGACCGCGGATAGGCGCGTACTGGACGCGCTACGCGGCGCCACCCTCAGGTGAGGCCGTGAGGGCCAGCAACTCGCTGCCCTCCGGCACGCGCGCACCCTGGGCGAAGTGAATGGTTTCAACCGTGCCGGCATAGGGCGCGGTGATGGTGTGTTCCATTTTCATCGCCTCGATGACCATGAGGACTTCGCCCACCGAGACTTTCTGCCCTACCTTCACCGGCACGGAGACGACCACTCCCGGCAGCGGTGTGGTGAGCCCGCCCTTCGCGACGCTCGCCGAGAACTCGCGCGTCCGCGGGTCCTCGATCACGAAGTCGTACTGGTCCTGCGCCGTCCACAGGTATACGTGCGCGCCCGCGAGCTGGTAGCGCGCCTGGTGGCGCCGCTCATCAACCTGTGCCGCAACCAGTTCCGGCGCGATCGTGACGCTGGCAAGCGCCAGGCGGCTGCGCCCCGCGACACTCGCCGCGCTGGGCTGGCCAGCGGCGTACTCGAGCTCGACGGTGTGGCTCTGTCCGCGCCAGGAAAAACTGTAACTGATGAGTGCCGGAAGATTCGGCGTGAAGGCGTCGCGCACCTCCCATGGGTTGTGCGCGGCGGCAACTCCCTGATGCGCGGCGAGCGCCGCGAGAATCAGCTCCACGGGCGCTGGCGTCGCGCTGCCCGCAAATTCCGCCGCGCCTTTGTCGAGGAGCGCGATGTTGTGCCGGACTTTCAGAAAGCGTGGCGAGGCGAGGATGCGCGCCAGCCACCTCTCATTCGTGTGTACGCCGGCGCTGTAGGTTTCCCGAAGCGCCGTTGCCAGGCGCGCGGCCGCCTGGTCGCGATCCGCGCCCCAGGCAATGATCTTGCCGAGAAGCGAGTCGTAGCAGTCGGGAACGGTATCGCCCGTGGCGAAGCCCGCATCCACCCGCACATGCTCCATGCGCGGCCACTCGAGGCGCTGCAGGTAACCTGCGCTGGGGAGAAAGCGCGCTTCCGGATCCTCCGCGCAGACGCGCGCCTCGATGGCATGGCCGTCAAATCGCAGCTGCTCCTGGGTCAGCGGCAGCGCTTCCCCGCAGGCAACCCGCAGCTGCCATGCGACGAGGTCAAGTCCGGTGATGGCCTCGGTCACGGTGTGCTCGACCTGCAGCCGAGTGTTCATTTCCATGAAATAGAATTCATGACCGTCGAAGA
>JANWKL010000068.1 GCA_025451375.1 Steroidobacteraceae bacterium | reverse complement strand
CCCACCAGCGGGGTGGTGAATTACCTCGGCCAGCCCGTGGCAGGCCCGGCGCGCGGGATCGCGATGGTGTTCCAGAGTTTCGCTCTTTTTCCATGGCTGACGGTGCTCGAGAACGTCCAGCTGGGACTCGAGGCGCTCGGGGTACCGGAGCCGGAGATGCGCAAGCGCTCGCTGCAGGCGATCGATCTCATTGGTCTTGACGGCTTCGAGTCTGCCTATCCGCGCGAGCTCTCCGGCGGCATGCGCCAGCGGGTGGGCTTCGCGCGCGCGCTCGTGGTCCATCCCAACATCCTCCTGATGGACGAACCGTTCTCCGCGCTCGATGTGCTCACCGCCGAGACGCTGCGCTCGGACTTCCTGGACCTTTGGGGCGAGGGCCAGCTGCCGATCAAGGCGGTGCTGCTGGTGACCCACAACATCGAGGAGGCCGTGCAAATGTGCGACCGGTTGCTGATCTTCTCGAGCAACCCCGGACGAGTGGCGAGCGAGATCCCGATTGATCTGCCTCAGCCGCGGCACACTCAGGACCCGCGCTTCCGGGCGCTCATCGAGCGGGTGTACGTGGAGATGACGGCAAGACCGCGCGGCGAGCCGCGCACGGGGCCGAAGTCCGAGCGCTTCCCGGGCACGGGCATCGGCACGACGCTCACGCACGTGTCATCGAACGTCCTCCAGGGCTTGCTGGAAGCGGTGAACGAGCCGCCTTACAACGGCAAGGCCGACCTGCCGGTGATCGCCGAAGAGCAGCACCTGGAAGTCGATGAGCTGTTTCCGGCGGCCGAGGCGCTGCAGCTGCTGCGTTTCGCCGAGGTCGAGGGCGGTGACATGAAACTGACGGAAGCGGGCGTGCAGTTCGCCCGCGGCGAGACCGACGAGCGCAAGAAGCTTTTCGCGCGCCACCTGATCACGTACGTGCCGCTCGCGGCGCACGTGCGCCGGGTACTCGACGAGCGCGCCACCCACACGGCTCCGAAGAGTCGCTTCTTCGATGAACTGGAAGACTATATGGCGGAGGACGCCGCCGAGCAGACCCTGCGCACCATCATCAGTTGGGGTCGCTACGCCGAAGTGTTTGCGTACGATGACAATCGCCAGGCATTCAGCCTGGAGAATCCGGCCTAGATTGCCGGATCGGTTGCCGACGTCCAGAATGCCGGCCGTGAAAGACCAATCCGGGGGCGGCAACCTTGAGATGCCGCGTGAGCAAACGCGCCCCTCGCAAGCGCCCGCGGCTTTGCCGCGCCGGCTTCCCGCCACTACCGACTCATCGCGCGAGGCGATGCTCACCCGGCAGCAGCGCTTGCGGGATGACGGCTTCGAGATCGAGCAGATCGCCGGACGCGGGCCCGAAATAGAACCCGAGCGGCTGGCCGGCAGCATCGAGGGTTTCGTCGGCTTTGCGCGCGTGCCCATCGGGGTCGCAGGTCCGGTGAGGATCGCGGGCGCGGCCGCCGCGGGGGATTTCTTCGTGCCGCTCGCCACCAGCGAGGGCACGCTGGTCGCTTCATTTCAGCACGCGTTCAATGCCATCAATCGCAGTGGCGGCGCGCGCGCGCTGTGCAGCCGCGAGCAGGTGGGCCGCGCGCCGTGCTTCGAATTCGAGAGTCTGGCGCAGGCCGGCGAGTTTGCCCGCTGGCTGCCGAGGCGGCTGGCGGCGTTCCAGGAGACCACCGCGGCTGCGTCGCGGCATTGCCGTCTGCTCGAGATGCGCGCGGGCGTCGTCGGCAACACCGTCTACGTGGTGCTGGAATTTGCCACCGGCGATGCCGCCGGACAGAACATGGTCACCAAGGCCGCGCAGGCCATCTGCCAGCGCGTGCTGGCCGAAACGCCGGTCGGTCCGCGCTCGTGGCTCATCGAATCGATGCTCTCGGGTGACAAGCGCTCCACAGCCCAGCCATTCCGTGCGGCGCGCGGGCGTAACGCGAGCGCGGAGGTGCTGCTGCCCGCCAAGCAGATCGAACGCTACTGGCGCACCGATGCGGTGAGCATGGCGCGGGCCTGGCGCCAGGCGGTCAACGGCGCCGCGCAGACGGGTACGATCGGTCTGCAGGGCAATGTGGCGAATGCCATCGCCGCGCTCTTCATCGCGTGCGGCCAGGATGCGGCGTGCGTCGTCGAAGCGACGACCGCGCTGACACGGGTCGAGAGCCTGCCGTCCGGTGACGCCTACGCGTCCGTGACCCTGCCGAATCTCATCGTTGGCACCGTCGGCGGCGGGACCTACCTGCCGACCGCGCAGGAATGCTTAGGCATGCTCGGTTGCGTTGGGGAAGGCAAGGCGGCGAAGCTTGCGGAGATCTGCGCGGTGGTGGCGCTGGCCGGGGAACTCGCGATTACCGGCGCCATGGCGAGCGGCAACTTCGCGAATGCGCATGCGGCCGGTGGCCGGCGGGGGCAAAGCAGCGACGGCGAACCGGTGTGAGCGGTAACCGCAAACCCATCCGCGCTTTCCTGCTGCGCCGTGTGTTCCCGCCCATCGCATTGTGGATCTATCGACGCTGGGGCGGCTCGTGGCGCTATGTCACCGAGAACGAGCAGGTGCTCACCGATCTGCTGCAGGGACCGCGGCCGCTCGTCGGCGCGTTCCTCCACGGGCGTACCTTTCAACTCCTTTACTACTTCAGCCGTCCTACGCGTGGCCGCTGGATCCTCATGTGCTCGCAGAGTCGCGACGGGGACTTCATGACGCAGGTCGAGGAGGGCCTCGGCTTTCGCGTCGCGCGCGGCTCGTCCGGCAAGGGTGGGGCGCGGGCCCTGGTGCAGATGATCAAAGGGCAGCGCGAGGACCCGGGCTTAAGCTCGTGTCTCGCCATTGATGGTTCGCGCGGGCCGCGCGGGGTGGCCCAGTTCGGCACGCTGACGCTCACGCAGAAGACCGGTGGAGTGCTGTTGCCCGTAGCCGCGTCCACTTCAGACGCGTGGATCTGCAAGCGGTGTTGGGACCGCAATGTGATGCCGAGGCCGAACGCGGAAATCCGCATTCTGATCGGCGAGCCTATTGAAGTGCCGCCCGGTCTGGACGCCGCCGCGCTCGAAGCGAAGCGCGCGCTGCTCGAGCAGCGCCTGCTTGCGATGCACTCCGAGCTTGATGCGCGCACCGGCTTCAGCGATTCGCAGCCGTTGCGGGCGCCCGTCACAGAGGCTGCGCCCGCCTAGGGGCGAACCGCCAGGCTCTCCAGCGGTGGTTCAGTGAGCGTTCTTCTGATCGCGCACCACGATCGCAAACGTCATCGCCAGGATCTTGAGGTCGAGCAAGGGCGACCAGTTGCGCAGGTATTCGAGGTCGTAGCGCACGCGCTCGCTCATCTTCTCGAGCGTTTCGGTTTCACCGCGCAGGCCATTCACCTGCGCCCAGCCTGTCATGCCGGGCCGCACCTTATGACGGATCATGTAGCCGCAGATGAGCTTCCGATACAGCTCATTGTGTGCGACGGCATGCGGTCTTGGGCCCACGACGCTCATCTTCCCCTCAAGCACGTTCAGCAGTTGCGGCAACTCGTCGATCGAGGTGCGCCGCAGCCACCGCCCCAGCCAGGTCACGCGCTGATCGTTCTTCGCGGCCTGGCGCACCACGGCGCCGTCTTCGCAGACGGTCATGGTGCGGAATTTGTATACCAGGATTTCTTCGCCGTTCAGGCCATAGCGGCGCTGACGGAACAACACCGGCCCGCCACCGGAGGTCAGCTTCACGGCCAGCGCGACCAGCAGCATCACCGGCGACAGCACGATCGCCGCCAGCGCGGCCACCACGATGTCGGTCACGCGCTTGAGGACGGCGTCGGTGCCGTGGAACGGGGTGTCGCACACCGACAGCGCGGGCATGCCGTTGATCTCCACCAGCCGGCCCTGGATCAGGTCGAAGGCAAAGACGTCGGGCACGAAGTAAATGGAAGCGGTGGTGTCGCGCAGTTCGCGCACCATATCGCCGATGCGCGGCACATTCGACAGCGGCAGGGCGATGTAGATTGAGGTCACGCCGTGAGTGCGGGCGAACTCGGCGACGTTCTTGCAGTGTCCCGCGAACTGCGCGGGATCGATCACCTGCGCGACGCGGTCAGGGCTGCGGAAATCGAAAAATCCCAGAAACCCGCGCTTCGGTAAACGCCGGAACAATTCGAAACCGACGCTGTTGGCGCCGACAATGAGGTAGCGCGGTGCGTGGCTGCTGTGAGCGATGAGCCGCCTGGTACGCACCCGCGCCACGTGCGCCGCCTCGAGACACAGCGGCGTGACCACGAACCAGGTGAGCATCGTCAGGCGCGAAAACTCCGCGCCGATCTTGAAGAGGAACGCGCCGAACACCAGCACGCCCACCACGCACGACCACTCGAAGAGAATGCGTCCGAATACGCTGGACATCGAGGCGCTGGTGTCGATGTCGCGGACGCGCTTGTAGAACACGCGACTTGCCACCATGAAGGTGAGCGCCGCCGTGCCGCCGATCGCCGGTGTAAGCGTGCCGCCGAAGCCGAACGTACACGCCAACAGCGTCAGCACGCAGATCAGTGGGTCGATCTGGCTGAGGATGACGAGGATGGCGGGCTCAACGCTGCCAAAGCGCACGCGCCGCTGGCCCTCGTGCTCCGCGACAGAATCAATCACCGCAGCCAAAGTCAGTCTCCCGTCCCTTTATGAGTTCTTGATTGTGATCAGTAGTTGTTACTTCATCACGTCAAGCGCCCGTCCGCCCTGGGCGTCCCTGTAATCTGTGAACCGGGTCAGTACATCTGGGTTAACAAGCAACTTCGATGCCAATGCGAAGCGCCCAAGTGGATCCCGAAACTTACGGGCGGCTCGCGCCGCTCTTTAAAAACGTGTGGCGTCAGATAGTTAGAAGAATTGGAACCAACACGCTTCCCGAGATCATACGCTCGTGTGGGCGACACCGCACCAGCGCAGATTTGGGGCGGCCGCGCGCCCGGTTGGGTGCGATTGCGGATCGATTCGTCCCCGGTCAGCGGCCAGCGTTATGTTAAAGGCTCGAGCGCACCGGATCAGGGACGTCAGTGCGACCACGCTAAGATACAAGCCATGCCCGAGCTGTGTGCTGAGCTTGCTGCACTCTTTCCCTTGGGCGCCGTCGCTGCCCAACTGCCCGGCATCGCGCAGCCCGCAGACCTGAGGCCGGATGAGATGCAGGCTGTAAGCCACTGTTCTGAAAAGCGGATAGGTGACTTTGCGGCGGGGCGCCTTTGCGCGCGTCGGGCGCTGCGCCAGTTTGGCATTGAAGGCTTCTCGTTACTGCCCGCAAGGGACCGCCAACCGCTGTGGCCGACGGGAGTTGCGGGCAGCATCACCCACACGGAGGGGTACGCGGCCGCGGTGGTGATCCGGCGGGGCAACCTGCGCAGCGTTGGCCTGGATTCGGAACGGATCAGCGCCGTTCATGTGGGGCTTTGGAGCCGCATTTGCGCGCCGGTCGAGCTCGAACGCCTGCGCGCCGTTGCGGACACCGGGCGCGGCGAGCGCGCGGCGGTGACCTTCGCCGCCAAGGAAGCGTTTTACAAAAGCCAGTTTCCCCTGACCGGCGAATGGCTTGGATTCGCGGACGTCGCGATCGAGTTGGACGAGGCGCCCGACGGAGGCGGTGTGTTCGTGGTGGTGCCGCAGCGGGCGCTGCTGCTGCAGCGGCAAGGCGTGCAGCGGCTGACAGGTCGCTATCGCCGCCACGGCGGCTTCGTGTCGGCAGGTATCGCGCTTTGCTGACACCAGCCACGGCGGTCGCCCCGGGCGCAGATGCGAAACCTGCCGCGCTGAGGAGCCGCGCCCGCTCGCGCCGCTTGAATTTCAGTCCATGATCAAAATATCGGCGCGCTTCCGCGTGCCGTCGAAAAATTTCCAGGCGTACTCGTGAGCCCCGTCGCAGTTCTTGCGGCACGCGGGTGAGAGATCGCGTGCGCGCTCAGGTCGCAGGCTCGCGCACCTAAGCGATCGCAATCCAAGGTGACGCAGCACGTGCCCCTGTGTCGTCGCTCGGCAACATGCCGGCGAGTGGCATGTACTCACGTGCGGTCAATGACTTACGTGCGGAGTGTGCGGCGCAGCACGCGCGATCTGTCGGCGCGAGCCGACCGATGTGCCAGCAACCGCCTACAAAAAACGCCGCGTCTTTCTGCAACGCAATGACCGACAAGGGAAATATCCAGATGGCATAGCGCTTGCTCTATCTGCTCCCGCGCCCGCGGTCTCGGTAAGTACGCATACCCGCTTGTGTGGGGAGGAGTGGTTTTGTCTCGATTAAAGAATATCGCGCTGGGTTTGGGGCTGGTGGTTCTGGCCGGATGTAATTTCAACTACGACTCTCCTTCCGGCGTGCAGGCGGCCGCTGGTCAGACCAGTTCGGTCGTCTCCAAGGGCACTGCGGAACTCGTCTGGCAGATGCCGACAGAGAACACCAACGGCACGCCGCTTACCGATCTCGCCGGATACACGATCATCTACGGCTCGAGCCCCGCGACCATGAACGAGCAAGTGCAGCTCACGGACATCAGCATGACCGATTATGTCGTGCAGGGTCTGGGCCAGGGAACCTGGTACTTCGCTATCCTGTCCAATACCTCGTCCGGCGTGAACAGCGTGCTTTCGAACATCGCGAGCAAGACCATCTCCTAGAAGTCGCTCGCGGGCGAGTGTGACGTGGGTCACACCGGCACGCTAAAGCTAAGGCGGTGCGCGGCGGCAACCAGCGAACATACCCGCGTTGGCCACAGGGCTTGTGGCCACCGTACAAGAACCAGTAAAAACTATCGGCAGGTAAGGCCGGGGTGCGCCGCGAGGCGCCAAGGGGAACCAGTTGATGCCGTACACGCGCGCGCGTTCATTGCGCGTTGGAGTGCTGCCCGTGCTGCTGCTGACGGCGGTCGTGGTTGCACTCTACTGGCCGAGCGCGGCCGCGCTCCTGCGGGTGTGGGGAAGTGATCGGGGGACCTACTCCCAGGGTTACCTGATCGCCGCTGTCTGCCTGTGGATCCTCGCGATGCGCGGCCGTGAGACTGCAGCGCGCTGGCAACCGGGCCTGGGCGTCCTCCCCGTGATTCTTATCCTCGGATTCGTGTGGTTGATCGGCGCGCGTGCTGGCATTCAGACGGCGGAGGCGCTGCTGTTACCGGTGATCCTCTGGGTGGCGATCCGGGCATCGTTCGGCGCGGCGGTCGCGCGCCACTGCTTGTTTCCATGCGCGTTCCTCGTGCTCGCGATCCCGGTGTGGGACCCCTTGAGCGCCCCGCTGCAGGCCATAACCACGCGCGTAGCGGCTGGGATTCTGGCTCTGGCGCAGGTCCCGACGCGGGTCACGGGGAATTTCATCCACATCAACGCCGGGACGTTCGAGGTGGCGCCCGGATGCAGCGGCCTCGGTATGTTGCTGGTGGGGCTTGCGATCGCGGGACTCTACGGTGAAATGCAACGCCAGCCCACGAACCGCCGCCTGCTGCTGGTCGTGCTGGCGGCGGTCCTGAGTGTGCTGGCGAACTGGATCCGCGTCGCCGGCATCGTCTATGCCGGGTACCTCGAGGGCATGAACACCTACCTGGTACGGGATCACTACGGCTTTGGCTGGGTGCTGTTTGCGGTCATGCTGCTCGCTTTTTTTCCTCTCGCCACACGCATCGCGAGCGCGCCGGCCGCCGCCGGTCCGCAGCCGGTGCCTGAGGTGGGAACGACGGCGGGGCACCTGGGGATCGCGGCGGTGATGATCCTCGCGTGTCTTGCGGTGGGACCTGCCTGGCAACTCGCGGCCGACTGGCGCGAGCCGCCGCGGGTCACGGCTGATCTGCCGCGGGACCCGAGCGCCCGGTGGATCGGCCCCGACACAGCGCCCCGGGACTGGACTCCGCAGTTTCCCGGCGCGGATGCGCAGCGCCTCGGCATCTATCTGCGTGGCGAGCAACGCATCACCGCTTTCACCGCGGCGTATGGCGTGCAACGGCACGCCAAGAAGCTCGTCGGCTACGGCGTTGAGATTCTTGATGAGGATGAGACGCCGCTGATACAGGAACGGATTGATATCGGGGGACACTCGGTCACGCAAATCGAGGCGCGGGCACCCGGAAACCGACACGCCATCGTGTGGCTCAGATACACCGTCGGCGCGCGCCATTTCACCTCCGGCTGGTGGGCGCAGCTGCGCTACGGGTGGGATTCGCTGCTGGGTTCCCCGATTTCCAGTGTCATGTTGCTGCGCGCACAGTGCGACGGGAATTGCGCGGCTGCCCGGACCAGCCTGACGAGTTTTGTGACCGACACGCAGGTTCTTGCGGGCACGTGAAATCGGCTTCGGTCAAGGTGTCGCGTGGGGCGGACGGTACGCGGGTATTTGGTGAAGTAATCCCGGGTAGGCGCCCCGTGAACCGGCTAAGATTATGGAGATGGATCAAAAGATTATGAACAATCGCTCACGGAGTGCGGCGCTCGGAATGCTATGGGTGCTCAGCGTTGCTCAGGCGGCGGCGCCGCCGGCAGCGGCCCCGAGCACCGTCTCATCGGACTATGTAATCGGTCCCGGTGACAGCCTGCAGATTTTCGTCTGGCGCAGCCCGGAGCTCACGGCCACCGTACCGGTGCGCCCGGACGGCAAGATATCCACCCCGCTCGTGGAGGACATGCCGGCGGTCGGCAAGACGCCCTCGCAGCTGGCGCGCGACATTGAGAAGGTGCTGGCGGTATACGTGAAGCAGCCGCAGGTGAATGTCATCGTGACCGTGCCGGCGAGCGTGTTCAGCCAGATCAGAGTCATCGGCCAGGTGATGCATGCTGCGCCGGTTGCCTATCGCGAGGGCATGACGGTCATGGATTGCGTGCTCGCGGTGGGCGGATTGACCAACTTTGCCGCCGGCAACCGGGCACGGCTGGTGCGCACCATCGACGGCAAACAGTACGAGCTGCCGGTGAAGCTTGATGCCTTGCTCAACCACGGCGATATGAGCCAGAACCTGCCTGTCCGGCCCGGCGACGTGCTCGTCGTGCCGGAAAGCCGCTTCTAAGAGGGAGATCGCGTGACTCCGGCGTTGGAAAGACTGATGGATGAGGTGCACGGCGCCTGGCGGCATCGCTGGGCGGGGCTGGCTGCCGCTTGGCTGGTGGCGCTGCTGGGTTGGCTCTATGTGTTCGCGCTTCCGGACAACTACGAGGCCAGTGCACGCGTGTTCGTCGATACGCGTACGGTACTGCGTCCCGCGCTGCAGGGGCTCGCCCTCAACGAGGACCTCAACGCGGAACTCAACTACGTGCGCCAGGCGCTGCTTGCAGGCCCCCAGCTGCAGAAGATTGCTGAGGAGGCGGGCATGCTGGAGGGGGTGAGTGCGGCGCGCAAGGCGGACGTGCTGTCGGGCCTGGTCAGCCGCACGGCGATCGCCGTGCACAGCGCGAGCGAGCACGAAGAGGATCGCAACGCTGGCAACATCTACCGCATCTCGTACCAGGACCCCAATCGTGCGCTGAGCCTGAAAGTGGTGACGATTCTCACCCGTGAGCTCGTGTCGGGGACTGTGGGTAGCACCCACGCGGAATCCGAGAGCGCGCAACGATTCCTGGAGACGCAGCTGCACGACTACGAGGGGCGCCTGAGTGCTTCCGAAGCGAAGCTCGCGCAGTTCAAGTCTGCGCACCTGGGCGTCATGCCCGCGGAAGCAGGCGGTTACTTCGCAGCACTGCAGAAAGAAAACGGGCTCGTCGAGGACACCCAGAACAAATTGCGCACCGCGCAGAGCCGCCGGGCGACCCTCGAGCGCCAGCTGCGCGGTGACGCGGCCGTGTCGGCAGTGGGTAGCGGCTCGATGTCCGGCGGTGGCAGCGGTGCCGGCGATACCTTGTCTCGGATCGCGGAGACCCAGGCACACCTTGATGACCTGCTGTTGCGCTATACGGACAGGCATCCGGACGTCATCGCAGCGCGCTCGACGCTCGAGGAACTGAAGCGGCGACGCGCCGCTGAAGTGGCGAGTCTGCGGCGTGGCGACGCCGGAGCGGCCGCCACCAGCAGGGCAAGCGCCAGCCCGGTCTACCAGGGCATCGCGCTCGCGCTGAACCAGGCGGAAGTGGATATATCGGATCTGAGCAGCGAGCTGGCGGATCACCGCACGAAAGCCCAGGAGCTTCGCAAGATGCTCGACACCGCCCCGCAGGTGGAGGCGCAGTACGCGCAGCTCGCGCGCGACTACGAC
This sequence comes from Steroidobacteraceae bacterium, assembly GCA_025451375.1. Classification (GTDB taxonomy): domain Bacteria; phylum Pseudomonadota; class Gammaproteobacteria; order Steroidobacterales; family Steroidobacteraceae; genus 13-2-20CM-66-19. The sequence goes on along the minus strand of JANWKL010000068.1, from coordinate 6,944 downwards.
GTCAACAAGCAGCAATACACGGCGCTGCTCGAGAACTACGAAAAGACCCGGCTCGGCCAGCGTGCCAACGACGCCGGTTCGGTGCGCTTCACGATGGTGCAGCCGCCCTCGGCGGGGTCCGAACCCGTGTCGCCCGATCGTCCGTTGCTGCTCGTCGGTGTCCTGCTGACAGCGCTCGCGGCGGGGCTGGGTGCGGCATACGGTCTGAATCTCCTGCAGCCGGTGGCAGGGTCAGCGCGCGCGTTGGCGGCGCTCACCGGAACGAATGTCCTGGGTGTGGTGGGTAACGCTTTTCCGGCGCGCACTGCCCGGGCGGCGCGCCTCGATGCCCGGCGGGTTTACTTTGCCACCGCCTGCCTCGTTGCGACTTTCGCAGCGGCTCTGATGATCAGCAACGCCGGCTGGCGAATGAGCCTGCCGTTCTGACCTCCGTACTAACCTGGTGAACCAGTGAGCCTCATCGAAAACACACTCGGCAAGGTCCGGCGCGCGGCCGCGGCCGCTGCCAAATCCGAGTCGCTGGCGCCGCCGCGCGCCCTCGGTGTTCCTGGCGTCGGCGTGCCCGTCGAGGCGCGGCCCGATTCCCCGACCATGCCGGACTACGACTACCGCCGCGTGGCGGTTGATATCTTCGCGCTGCGCGCCGCGGGACACCTGTCGGATGCCAGCGAGGATCAGCGCTTCGCAGAGCATTTCCGCCGCATCAAGCGCTCGGTCGTCGCCAAGGCAATCGGCGCCGGCGCTGCTGCCGACGCGCGCCTGGTCGCGGTCACGAGCCCGCTGCCCGGTGATGGCAAGACCTTCACCAGCATCAATCTCGCGTTCAGCCTGTCCCGCGAGCGCGACCTGTCCGTGCTGCTCGTGGATGCGGACCTGCACAAGTCACAGATCACGCGCGATCTCAGGCTCGAGGATCAGCCGGGGCTGGTGGATGCCCTACTCGACGAATCGCGCGACGCGGAGTCCTTCGTGCTGCGCACGGACATCCCCGGTCTGGATATCCTGCCCGCCGGCCGCTCGGTCGAAGACGCCCCGGAACTCGCGGCGAGTGCACGCATGGCGCAGATCGTGACGCGGCTCGTGGCTCGCAACCCGCGCCGGCTGGTGCTGCTCGACTGCGCGCCGGTGCTGGCCGCGAGCGAAGTGCAGGGTCTCATGCAGCTTCCCGGACAGGTGCTGCTCGTGGTACGCGCCGGGCAGACCCCGCAGCAGGCCGTCGTGGATGCCATCGCGCAGCTGGATCCGAAACGGCTGCAGGGGCTGATCCTGAATGACGCGCGCCATGGCGCGGCAACCTACTACGGTTACAGCGGTTACTACGGAGCACTTGATGATGCTGCGCGCGCCGGTTAACCGCGCGCTGACCGTGGCACTGGCGCTCATCCCGCTGAGCGCCTGGGGCGCAGACCCGGGCCAGAATCCAGGTCAGAATCCCGGCCAGCAGCCGGCGGAGAAAACCGAACTCTCCCTCATCGGGGGACTTGGGGAGACCGACAACGTCGGGCTCGCGGCCACCGGCACCCAGGCGCAGACGATCGCAACCGTGGGCCTGCAGGTTGACGTCGAGCGCCAGGGGCGGCTTGAGGGAGCCCTGACGGGCGCAATTTCCTATCTGGACTATCTCGAGCACGCGTTTCCCGGGCAGGTGGTCGGCCGGCTTGATGGCAACGGCTCCTACGCGCTCATTCCGGACAATTTCAAGTGGTCAGTGCAGGAGACTTACGGCACGGCGCAGGTGGACGCGCTTGCGCCGCAGGACCGGAACAACCTCGAGAGCGTCAACGTATTCGCTACCGGGCCTGACTTTCTCGTGCGCCCGAGCACGGAAACGTATCTGCGACTGGGCGGCCGTTACGAGTTGGTGAACTACGAGACCAGCCCTTTCAACAGCCACCGGGTTCTGGGTATGGCCTCGATCGGGGATGACCTGTCGGTGGCATCGAGCGTCTCGCTCAACGCCGACATCAGCCAGATCCGCTTCCAGAACGAGAGCCTCAATCCCAACTACGACCGTCGCAAGTTCTACCTGCACTACGAGATCCGCGGAGTGCGCACCAGTATCGCCATGGATGCCGGCGTGGCGCAGGTGGATGACACCGGTCGGTGGAATTCCAAGCTGCTCGCGCAGTTGCGGATCACACGGGATCTGACGCCGTTTCAGTCGGTGTACATTTCGGGTGGCCGGCAGTTCACCGATGGCGCCGATACCTTCGGAGGTCTGACGAGCGGAGCGGCAGGCAGGCTGGTTGTCGCCGGGGCCTCTGGCAGCGCCGGCAACTACCTGGGCGACTCCGCGGCGGCGGGCTGGACCTTCAAGGAAAACCGCACGAGCCTGGACGTCAGTGCACGGTGGGATCGCATCGCTTACACCATCCAGCCGACGCCGGCCCAGATTCAGGACTACCTCCTGCTCGGCCTGCCGGCCGGGCTGGATGAAACGCGCCGTGGTATTGAAATGAAACTCAGTCGGACCCTGACCCCGACCGTGTCGGCGTTCATCACCGCGGCTTACGCACACGAGAGCTACGACACACTGGCATTCGTCGACCACACCGTATTTTTTGGAGTTGGCGCCACCTTCAATCCAAACAAGCGCCTGCAGTACCGGGTGCGGTTCGATCATGACGTGCGCACGATTGATGTGGTGCCAGCGCTTGTCGTGGCGCAGGGGCAGGGGCTGGGTTACACCGAGAACCGCATATTCCTCACCGCCGTGTACCAGTTGAGCGAATAGACCGCGCCTCGCGGCTCACCGGCAACTGTGACCAGGCGCATTGCGCGCCCCGAGACCCTCTATGATCCCTCTGGCTCCTCAAGAGCGCTCTACAAGCATGCCTGCCACTGCGCTGGAGAGGCGCCCACTCCAGCACGCGGATTGGATGCTGGTTACGGTCATCGGGCTTGGCAGCCTGTTGATTCTTGGTCTGTGTCACTCCGTGTGGTACGGGGACGCCACGACCTACGTGAGAGATATCCGGGACGGCCATCTGATCGAACCGGGCCATCTGTTGTGGCGTCCGCTCGGCTATCTCGTGGCGGGCACCGTCGGCGCGCTTGGTTCGAGCTCCGATGTTCTGTGGGTGTTGCAGTGGCTCTCGCTGATATCGAGCGCGCTGGCCGTCGCTGCAATGTCGCTTTTTCTCCTGACAGCAGGGTGCAACCGACTCATCACCGGTGCGATTGCCGCTCTGCTGCTCGTATCGAATGGCTTCTGGACTTATTCATTCTCAGGCTGCAGTTACAGCCTGAGCCTTTTCTTCCTCATCATCGCGCTGGTTTTCGCAGTGGCGAAGCGCGATGCGCCGGTATCCCTGGGTTCTGCGGTCATGGCCGGGGGGTTCGCAGGCGCCGCGGCAGCGGCCTGGGCGATTCAGTGCCTCGCCATTCCGGCGGTGTTTCTAGTCATGGTCCTGACCCCTGGCTGGGATCGCGCCGCGCGGCGCATCCAGCTGCGAAATTCAATAGCCATGATGACGGGGGGTGTGCTCACGTTTGTGGCGCCGCTGCTCGGCGCGTGGAGCCTTCAGGCGTCACACGCCTTCGAGTCGGGCGGACACCGTTCGGCAGGCCTGAATCTGTGGCTTGCGTCGTCAAACCACGGGATTCCGGCTCATCTTGGTGTATCGCAGCTTGGCCGGGTCCTGATTGGATGGCCTCAATCCATGCTGTCGATGCTCGACCTTGGTCAACAGTTGCGTTTGTGGGGTCTGCACGAAAGAGGATTTCCGTGGTCACCGTGGATGCTGACACCGGTCATCGTGTACGCAGGCGTCATATCCGTCGGCTGCGTGCTGCTGAAGCGTTTCAGGACGCACTCCAGCTTTGAAAGAGGCCTGGTTATCGCGAGTCTGGTTGCGATCTGCACAAATCTGCTGTTCGCGCTGACGTGGCAGGGTACGGACCTGGAACGCTATTTCCCCTCATTGCCCTTTCAGTTGTTGCTAGTGGCGCTGGCCGCGAGGACCAGGATGCCAGCCCGTAGTGGCTTGGCCATTGCGCTGACGGCGATCGCCTTGTGCGGTGTTGCATCTGTAAACTGGGGAGGGGCATTTGCTGCGGCTTTCAGCAGCGATTCCTACCGGCAAGTCTGGTTGCGCGAACTGCGCAAAGCGACCGGCGGTAAGGACTTGGTGATATTGCTTGGTCAGCGCAAGTCCGACATTTCCGATCCGCATGACCCTGACCTGCCGAAGATCGACAATGTCTCGAATGAGATCGTGATGCGCGGGGCCGGCTGGGAAGCTGCGGAATTGAACAATATTCACGAAACGATGCTGCACGGTGGCCGGGTCTTCCTGGGGGATTCCCTTTTCGGAACTGACGGATCCGCCCGCGACGGCTGGAGTTTCAAGGAGTATCCAAGCCCAAGTCCGCTGGAGATTCGCAGGGTCTTCCTGCCATTCAAGAGCGACACCATTGCATTTACGGCAGCAGGGGAAAGGGTCTGGCTGGGCGCTCCGCGATGAGCGACGAGCATCTGAAGCTGCGTGCCCTGTCCGGAGTTCGCTGGACGGTGTCTGCCCGCGCCCTCGTGCAGCTGATCACCTGGCCGGTGACCATCCTCGTCATGCGTCTGCTGCATCCGCACGATTACGGCCTCGTGGCGATGTCGGCCATCGTCATCAACTTCGTCGCCCTGTTTGGCGAGCCGGGACTGGCCGCAGGCCTGGTGCAGACGCAGGTTCTGCGCGAGGACACGACCCGGGCGGCGGGCGGGCTGATCGTACTGCTCAATCTCGTGCTGCTGGCGGCGCTGATGCTCGCTGCTCCCTGGATTGCCAGCTGGTTTCACGAGCCACAGCTCACACTGGTGATCCGCGTTGCCTCGCTGTCGCTGCTTTCCACCGCCATCGCGACAATCCCGCAGGCGCTGCTGCAGCGCAATCTGCGCTTCCGGGAGCTGGCGCTGGCGCTGATCGCCGGGAATCTCGCCGGATCCCTGGTTACGGTGACCTTGGCGTTTCTCGATTTCGGGGTATGGGCCCTGATCATCGGGAGTCTGGTTATCTCGTTCGTAACCTCGGCCGTCATGATCTGCTACGAGCACGGGGTCATCTGGCCGGATTTCTCCCAAGGCCTTACGCCGGTTCGCCACCTGGTGCACTTCAGCGCCCATGTCGTGGGCAGCCGTATTCTGTGGTATTGGTCTTTCAGCCTGGACACGATCATTCTCGGCCGAATGGTGACGTCGTCAGCGGTTGGCAGTTACAGTGTTGGCTCGAGTCTCGCAGCAATTCCCGGCGACAAGGCAATGGACGCTTTGAACCGTGTGTCCTTTCCGACTCTAAGCCGCATGCGCGGCGATCCGGCGCGCTTCAATTCGACCGCCGAGCGGCTGCTGGGATTGCTGGCGCTGTTTGGCTTCTCCATTGCCTGGGGCATCGCCGCTGTCGCTCCGGAATTTGTCCACGTCGTACTGTCAGACAAATGGCGGCTGGCGGTAGTTCCGCTGGCGATGGTGTCGATTGCCGCTCCGATCCGGATGCTGTGGGCCTTCCAGAACACCGTGAGTGTTGCCGTGGGCGCCCCGGCGGCAAACACCAAAGTCCTGACGCTGAGCGGCATCCTGCTGCCAATTGGTGTTCTGGCCGGCGCGCGTATTGACGGCATCAACGGCGCCGCCATCAGCCTGGTCGTGGTTTACCCGATCGTGTTTCTGGTCTCGACGTTCCTCACCTGCCGGGCAACAGGAGGCGCCATTCGCGACAGCCTGAGTCAGCTCGTGGTTCCCTTTGCGGGCGGTATCGCCATGCTGCTCGCAGTAGCTGGGGCGCGCGCGCTCCTGTCCACGCGCCTGCCGTCGATCGCGCTGCTTGGCACCGAAATACTCATCGGCGCCGCCGCTTTCCTTGGCGCGGTGAGACTCATCAGACCGGCCGTGCTCGACGACGCGCGCGCCCTGGTGCGCGATCTGTTGCGGCCTGGCGCCCAGGCAGCAGCGGGGCTTTCGAAGTCATGAGCGCGAAGCCCGCTGCGAATCGCTCGCTCGCGCCAGAGCTAGTTACCAGGGAAGGTCTTTCATGAGTGATATCTCGGTGCTGAAGCGAGCCAAGATTGGCACCTTGCGCCTGGCGCAGGCGACGCAGGTGTCACGGTTGCTTGGCAGCAGCGCCTGGCGGCGCAATCGGCTGCTCATCCTGTGCTATCACGGCGTTTCCAGGTACGACGAGCATGAGTGGAATGGGTCACTGTATATGACTCCCGCGCTGCTGCGCCGGCGCCTGCAGCTGGTGGCCGACATGGGTTGCAATGTTCTTCCGTTGACAGAGGCGCTGAGCCGGCTGCGGAGCGGTACTCTGCCCGAACGGGCTGTGGCGCTCACGTTTGATGACGGATTTCAGGATTTCTACAGCCTAGCCTTGCCGATCGTCGAATCATTCGGGTTTCCCGTTACCCTCTACCTCACCACCTACTACGTCGAGTTCAACCGTCCAATATTCAGGCCCATGAGCTCCTATCTGCTGTGGAAGGGCCGCGACCAGCAGCGCTTTGAATTCCCGGAGATCTCTGCGCGTCCGTTTTCGCTGGATGACGCTGGTCGTCCTCAGGTGATCGCGTCAATCAGGGAGTTTGCGTTGTCACGCAAACTGTCAGGACTGCAGAAAGACGAGCTGCTCGCCCGCGTTGCAGGATCGCTCGGTGTTGACTACGCGGACCTTTGCAGGCGGCGCGTGCTGCATCTTGTTAACCCGCAGGAAGCGCGCGAGGTAGCAAGTCGCGGCGTGAGCCTCGAGTACCACACGCATCGCCACCGGATCGGCGACACCCGGGGCGCGCTGGTTGCGGAATTGCAGGACAACCGTCGTCGAATCATGATGTTTACCTCGCACGAGCCGCGGCACTTCTGCTACACGAGCGGTTATCACCGTCCTCAGCATCCCGGATTCCTGGAGGAATACGGGATGCTGTCCGCCACCACCTGTCGTACGGGCATGTGCACGACT
>JANWKL010000067.1 GCA_025451375.1 Steroidobacteraceae bacterium | reverse complement strand
CGGATCTGAAGAAGCTGCGCACCGGACGTGCGCACCCGAGCCTGGTCGAGCATCTGAAGGTGGACTACTACGGCTCGGACGTGCCCCTGCTGCAGGTCGCGAACATTGCGGTCGAAGACGGGCGCACGCTGGTGATCTCGCCGTGGGAGAAGAGCGTCGTCCAGGCCATAGAGAAGGCGATCTTCAAGTCCGACCTCGGGCTCACCCCCATGACCGCCGGCACCGTGATCCGGATTCCGATGCCGCCGCTCACCGAGGAGCGCCGCCGCGACATCACCAAGTTGCTGCGGCACGACGCCGAGAGCGCGCGGGTCGCGATCCGCAACGTGCGCCGCGATGTCATGAACGACATCAAGGACATGCTGAAGGAAAAACTGATCTCGCAGGACGACGAACGGCGCGCCGAAGTTGAAGTGCAGAAACTCACCGACAAGCACGTTGCCGACGTCGAGTCGCTGGTCGCGGCCAAGGAGAAGGAGGTCATGCAGGTGTGATGGTCGCCGCCGCCGCCAATCCGCTTCCGCGGCACGTCGCGATCACCATGGACGGCAACGGCCGCTGGGCGAAGACGCGCGGACTTGCGCGCATCGCCGGACACAAGGCGGGCCTTACGCCTGTGCGCATGTGTATCAGCGAATGCGGCAAGCGCGGCATCAGTGCGCTGACTCTGTTCGCGTTCTCCAGCGAGAACTGGAGTCGTCCCGCTGAGGAAGTCGGCAGCCTCATGGGGCTGTTCGTCGAGTCGCTCGAGCGCGAGATCGCCGAGCTGCACGCGCAGGGCGTGCGCATGCGGTTCATTGGGGAGCGCCGGCATTTGCCAGTGCGCCTGCAGGCGCGGATCGCCGCCGCCGAGGAGCGCACCGCGAACAACCAGGGACTTAAGCTGCAGGTCGCTGTCAGCTACGGCGGACGCTGGGATATTGTTCAGGCTGCTCAAGCGCTTGCAAGGGAATGCTCTATCGGCGCATTACGTCCGGAAGACATCACCGAGGAGCGCTTCTCGCAGTCGCTGGCGCTCGCGGGGGTCGCGGACGCGGACCTGGTCATCCGCACCGGCGGCGAGCAGCGCATCAGCAACTTCCTTTTGTGGAACCTCGCCTACGCGGAGCTGTATTTCACGCCCAAGCTATGGCCGGACTTCGCGCTGACTGACTTTGACGACGCACTGGCGTTCTTCAGCAACCGCGAACGGCGCTTTGGGCGCGTTTCGTGACGCAGATGCTGCGCCAGCGAATCCTGACAGCGATCGTCCTCGCGGTGGTGCTGCTGGCGGTACTCCTGGGGCTGCCGCCGTGGGCGAGCGTGGTGGTGATCACGCTGCTCGTGCTCGCTGGCGCCTGGGAGTGGTCGGCATTCCTCGCGAAGGCGCGCGCGCCCGCGCTGCGCGTCGCGTACGTATTCCTGATCGCGGTGCTGCTTTACGGTGCGTGGCAATTCTCCGCGAGCCCCCAGGGTCGCGAGCTGATCCTCGTCGTCGCGGTGTTGTGGTGGCTCGCCGCCTTCCTGTGGATTGCGCTCGCGCCGCAGCGGGTCACGCCGTGGGCCGCCGCCGCCGCCGGGGTTCTGGCGCTGGTTCCCTCGTGGCTGGCGCTGGTGCGGCTGCGGCTGGTGTTCCCGCACGGGGAAGAATGGACTTTGTTCGTACTCCTCCTGATATGGGTCGCCGATATCGGGGCGTTCTTTTGCGGACGCCGCTTTGGCCGCATCCGCCTCGCTCCCGAGGTGTCGCCGGGAAAAACCTGGGAGGGGGTGCTCGGGGGCGCAGCGGGGAGTGCGCTGGTGGCCATCGGCGGAAGCATGTGGTTCCACGTGCCGCTGGTTGAGTTCCTGCCGTTGTGCCTGGCGGCGGTCGGTTTTTCGATTGTCGGCGATCTCACCGAGAGCCTGCTGAAGCGCTCCGCAGGCGTGAAGGACAGTGGCAGCGCATTTCCCGGACACGGCGGGGTCATGGACCGCATTGACAGCCTGACCGGGGCGGCGCCAGTCCTGCTGCTCGGACTCACACTCATGGGAGTCGTCCAGTGAGCCCGTCGGCCGCGCCGCAGCTCGGCATCGCGGTGCTCGGGTCCACCGGCTCGGTGGGCGAGAGCACCCTGGACGTCATCGCGCGCCACCCCGGACGGTTCCGGGTCGTGGCGCTCGCCGCCCACCGCAATGCTGCGAAACTGGCAAAGCAGATCCTCGCCTTTCGTCCGGCGTATGCCGCGCTCGCCGACCCGCACGCGCTGCCGCAGCTTCAGGAACTTCTGGGGAGCGCCGCGCCCGGGACGCGTCTGTCCGCGGGTCCGGATGCGCTCGAGGATCTGGTGCGACTCGGCGAGGTGCAATGTGTCATGGCGGCCATCGTCGGTGCCGCGGGCCTGCCCTCGACGCTGGCGGCAGCACGTGCAGGCAAACGACTGCTCCTCGCGAACAAGGAATCCCTGGTCATGGCGGGGCCGTTGCTGGTGACGGCGGTCAGGGAGTCGGGAGCGACACTCCTGCCCATCGACAGCGAGCACAACGCCATCTTCCAGTGCCTGCCCGCGGGCGCGGTGCCCGGGGTTGCTCCGGCGGGCCTGAAGCGCGTGCTCCTGACCGCCTCTGGCGGGCCGTTTCGCGACGTGCCGAGCGCGGCGCTTGCCAGCGTTACCCCGGAGGCCGCGTGCGCGCACCCCAACTGGGTCATGGGCCGCAAGATCTCGGTGGACTCGGCGACGCTCATGAACAAGGGGCTGGAGCTGATCGAGGCGCGCCTGCTGTTCGGCCTTTCCGGCGAGCAGATCGAGATCCTCGTGCACCCGCAGAGCATCGTGCACTCCCTGGTCGAGTACGTGGACGGCTCGATGCTCGCGCAGCTGTCCGCGCCGGATATGCGCACCCCCATTGCGCATGCGCTTGCGTGGCCCGAACGGATCGACTCCGGTGTAGACTTCCTCGACCTGCTGAAGGTCGGGCGGCTGGATTTTGCGGTGCCCGACCTGGACAAGTTCCGCTGCCTCGCACTGGCGCAGGCGGCGGCGCGCACCGGCGGTCTGCATCCGGTGGTGCTGAACGCGGCCAACGAGGTTGCGGTGCAGGCGTTCCTTGAGCGCAGATTGAACTTTCCCGGTATCGCGGCGGTCATTGAAGCCGTGATGGAGCGCTTCACGGGGGGAGTGCTCGGCGATCTGGCGGACGTGCTGGCCGCCGACGCGGAAGGCAGACGGCGCGCGTGTGAGCAGATTTTCGGCACGACAAGAAACGGATCGGTAAGGGACGCTCACGCATGAATCTGCTCTGGCAAGCCCTGTGGTTCCTCATCGCCGTGGGCCTCCTGGTCACGGTGCATGAGTTCGGACACTACTGGGTCGCCCGCCGCTTAGGCTTCAAGGTGCTGCGTTTTTCGGTCGGCTTCGGCCGGCCGCTGCTGAAGCACATCGGCGGCGCGGATCGCATTGAATACGTCATCGCAGCGCTGCCCCTCGGCGGCTATGTGAAGCTCCTCGATGAGCGCGAGGGCCCGGTGGAGCCGGCCGACCTGCCGCGCGCCTTTACCCGCCGCCCGCACTGGCAGCGCATTGTCGTGCTGCTCGCCGGACCCGCTTTCAACATCCTGTTCGCGGTGCTGGTGCTGTGGGGCATGTTGTGGATGAGCGGCGTGACCGAGGTCAGGCCGGTGGTCGGGGATGTCACGGCGGGCTCGGTGGCCGAAATCGCCGGCCTGCGCTCGGGTGATGAGATCCGCACCATCAATGGCGCGCCCGTTGGCGGCGAAAAAGACGTGGTATTCGGTCTGCTGGACGCCATGAGTTCGCGCGGCGAGATCACGCTGGGCGTACTTGGCAGTAGCGGCGAGACGCGCGCGGCCGTACTGCGTGTCCCGGACCCAACCGAGCGACGCCGTCTCACCGAGCCATCGGAACTGTTTCGCGGGCTCGGGTTCAGTTTCTGGATGCCGCCGGTGGCGCCGGTGCTGGGCAAGGTGCTGCCGGGCGGCCCGGCCGTCAAGGCTGGGCTCGCAGCCGGGGATCGCATCCTCGCCATCGACGGGGTGGCGATGAACGACTTTCGCGACCTGGTCGCCTACATCCGGGCACGACCCGGGGCGCACGTGAGCATCGACTTCAAGCGCGCCGGCGTTGCACGCAGCGTGCAGCTGCAGGTGGGGAGCGATGAGGTCGGCGGCAAGCGCGTCGGGCGCATCCAGGTCGAGCCGCCGCCATCCGCCGGCAAACTTCCCGACCGCATGCTCGTACACACCGACCTCAGCGCCAGCGCGGCGCTGGCCCGCGCCGGCGAGGAAGCCTGGAGCATGACCATGCTGCAGGCGCGCCTCTTCGCGCGCATGGTCGAGGGGCGCGTGTCGCTGAAGAACTTGAGCGGTCCGTTGTCGATCGCCGAGTTCGCGGGTGAGTCGGCCGAGGCCGGGGTGGCGACGTTCCTGAGTTTTCTGGTGCTGATTTCCCTGTCGCTCGGGTTCTTGAATCTCCTGCCGATTCCGATTCTCGACGGCGGGCAAATCGTCTTTCAGGTGGCCGAGTGGCTCAAGGGGAGCCCGCTTTCCGAGCGCACCCAGGCTTTCGGGCAGCAGGTGGGCATCGCGCTGCTCATCGTCCTGATGGGCGTGGCGCTGTACAACGATATTGCGCGCCAGTTTTAGTTCGGTGGCGATGGCGGGCCGCGGGCCGGCAAATTTTCCTGAAGGCGCGAGCCCTCAGTCCTCGAGGCATGTAATTGTGAGAGTTGAGGCGCTGAAGTGCGCGATGACAAAGAAACTGTTGGTTCTGGCGTGAAGGCGCGGGTAGTGCTCGCGGGGGTCGCGCTCACGGTCCACGGCGTGTGGTCGTGGGCCCAGGAGCAGCCGCCGGCTGCGCCTGAGTTCACCGCGCCGCCGCCGGCCGCGGCACCGGCGACTGCGGACTTCATCGTCGGCGACATCCACATCGAGGGACTGCAGCGCGTCTCCGAGGGCACGGTATACAACTACCTGCCGGTGAACATCGGCGATCACCTGTCGGCGGCGCGCGTGCGCGAGGCGATCCGCGCCCTCTATGCCACGGGCTTTTTCCGCGACGTGCAGCTGCGGCGCGACGGCAACACCCTGACGGTAGTGGTGATTGAGCGCCCCTCGATCGAGAGCTTCGAGATCACCGGCAACAAGGACATCAAGACCGAGGACTTGCAGAAGTCGCTGCGCGGCGTAGGACTTGCGACCGGCAAGACCTTCGACCGCAGCGTGCTCGATGACGTCACGCAGTACCTCACCGACCAGTATTTCTCCCGCGGCAAGTACGGGGTGAAAATCGACACCAAGGTCGAAGAGGAGGCCGGCAACCGCGTCAAGATCAAGATCGACATCAAGGAAGGCGCGCGCGCCAAGATCCGCCAGATCAACCTCGTCGGCAACACCAGGTTCAAGCAGAAGGACATCCTCGAGACGCTCGAGCTGCATACGCCCAACTGGCTGTCCTGGTACAAGCAGGACGACCGCTACTCGCGTGAATCGCTGCAGGGTGATCTGGAGAAGGTCCGTAATTACTACATGGACCGCGGTTACGCGAACTTCCAGATCGACTCCGTCCAGGTGGCGATCGCCCCCGAGAAGGAAGACATCTTCATCAGCGTCAACCTCGGTGAGGGCCAGGTCTACAAGCTCTCGCAGATCAAGCTCGCCGGCACTTTCGTCGTGCCGCAGGCGGAGCTCGAGCGGCTGGTGCTGGTGCACCCCGGCGAAATCTTCGACCGCAAGCTCATCACCTCCACCCAGGAGTTGATGCAGAACCGCATGGGACGCGACGGCTACGCCTTCGCCAAGGTCGAACCGGTGCCGACTTCGGACAACGCCAACCACACCGTGGCGCTGACTTTCTTCATCGACCCGGGCAGCCGCGTCTACGTCCGCAACATCACCTACTCCGGCGTCAATCGCATCAACGACGAGGTGCTGCGGCGCGAGATGCGTCAGCTCGAGGGTGGCTGGTTGTCCAACACCTCGCTGGAGCGCTCCAAGCAGCGCATCCAGCGTCTGCCGTACGTGAAGTCGGTCGAGTTCAAGACCGACCCGGTGCCCGGCTCGCCGGACCTCGTGGACGTCAACTACAAGATCGAGGAGGGTCCGGCGTCGCAGCTGTCCGGCGGCATCGGCTACTCGGAAACCTACAAGTTCATGCTGAACGGCAGTTTCGCCGACGCCGACTTCCTCGGCACCGGCGAGCGCATCGCGATCAACCTGAACGGCGGCGCCTTCAGCAAGGTCTACAGCGTGACGCAGACCAATCCGTACACCAACATCGACAACCTGCAGCGCACGATCTCCGTGAGCTACAGCGACGCCACGCAGTTCACTTCGTCCTCGTCGAATTTTTCCTCGCGCACCCTGAGCTTCGGTCCGACCTGGGCGTATCCGATCACCGAGTTCATGTACCTGCGCTTCGGGGTGGCTTTCGACAGCTCCTCACTGCTCACCAATTCACTGTCGAGCTCCCAGCAGGCGCAGCAGTGGGTGCAGAACAACGGCCACCCCTACACGCGCCTGGCGCACGACGATGCCAGCAACAACGAATACGTGTTCTATGGCACGGATTTCAAGACCACGGAAGCCGTGCTGGGCTGGGACTGGGACACGCGCAACCGCACCCTGTTCGCGGATCGCGGCATGCGCCAGACCATTTCCCTCTCCACGACGGTGCCCGGCAGCAACGTGCAGTACTACATCGCGAATTACGCGTTCCTGAAGTACGTACCGCTGTTTGGCAAATGGAACCTGTCCATCCGCGCCGGGGTCGACTCCGGCGCGCCGCTGGGGGATACCACCGCCATTCCACCCTACCGGGAATTCTACGGCGGCGGCCCGGACACGATCCGCGCCTACCGCGAGAGCCGCAAGGGGCCGAAAGACCAGTTCGGCAATCCGTACGGCGGAAACCTGAGGGTCGTTAACCAGAACGAACTGATCTTCCCGCTCCCTGACAAGTGGGCGCAGACGGCGCGGCTCACCGCCT
>JANWKL010000066.1 GCA_025451375.1 Steroidobacteraceae bacterium | reverse complement strand
GATGTCACCGAAGCCACCGTGAGCCAGACGATCTGCGTTGCCGGCTACACCCGAACCGTCCGCCCCGCGGCGAGCTACACCAACGGCGTCAAATCGAAGTTGCTCCGGGAAGCGGGCCTCGACGCATCCCGGAGGGGCGACTTCGAGCTGGACCATATCGTTCCGCTGGCCCTCGGTGGGCACCCGCGCAAGCTGTCCAATCTTGAGCTGCAGCCATGGCCAGGTGAGCACGGCGCGTGGAGAAAGGACGCTCTGGAGGTGCGGATGCACAACCTGGTGTGTGAAGGCGAGCTGACATTGACCGAAGCTCAGGCGTGCGTCGCCGAGGACTGGGAGGCATGCGCGACGCAATGGCCGGCGAGATAACATCCACCCGGTGATGCCCCGGACGATCCGAGAAGGCGCCTGTGATGCAGCTCACACGCAGAGTCTTCAAGATCATGCCGACCAGGAACCACAGGACGGCGATGATGGGCGACCTCAGGATGCCTCCCATCGAGGCGCGTCGTTTGATGAGGGTGAGAACGAGGCCGAGCCCCTGGCACGCAGCTCCGAACACGGAGCACCGGCCGCCACTCACAGCAATTACATGGACTAACGCGCAGTGTCAGCGACGATCTCATGGCACATCGCGCGCACCTGCTTAGTCGTCATACCCGAAAATATCCCCTGCCAGGCTGTCGATGTTGTGTCGTAGGTTTTCTTCCCGCGAACGTCTCCGCTCTTGAGATCACGAAACGTGACTTGCGCATCGATAAAGGCATTTCCGGTCATGATGCCGAACATGATCCGCGCGCCTGTTGATACATAGCGGAAGTCGGCAATATCGACGACCACCAGAGTGCCCGCGTCTCCCGTGGGCTTGGCTTCCCCGTCCTGCATCGAGAAGCCAGCGCCGACCGCGGCAGATTCCTGCTTGCAGGCATCCGGCCAGAGACTCTTGAAATCGTTCCAGTCCTTGGCGGTCGTTGCCAGGGTGCTGCCGGTCATGTTGAGAACAATGGACTTTCCTGAGGTTGCGGCGACGGGCGTGGGTGCGCTTTGATCTGCCTTCTGGACTGTCGAAGCGCAGCCTGAGGCCATGACGACCAGCGAAATAAGGAGCAAAGTGGTTTTTGGCATAAATCTCCGGCGCCGTGTTGGGTACTGCCGCCATTCCGGCCGCGACGTCACCCTGAGAGACCCCGCCAGCTCCGGCAGCTGGTCCATCTATTGCGCCAGAAACGCCCGCACCGCCGCCACCACCTTCGCCTGGTCCGCCTTGGGCAGCGCACCGAGACGCCGCACGATGCGCGCGTCATTCAGCGTCATGATCTTCGCGGGCCGCACCACCGAGGGTGCCGGCAGCCCGGCACCGCGCAGATTGCTCACTGGCACATCCCCGGGCCACCCCGGGTTTGCAGCACTCGTTACCATCGCCAGATAGCAGACACCCGTGCCGCGCATATGCTGCGGCGAGGAGAGCACCATGGCGGGTCGAACCTTGTCGGAAGGCTGGTCGCTATAGGGAAAGGGGACGACTACCACGTCCCAGGGCTTGAACCTACTTGCCGAGCTGGTCATAGACGGCGTCGTGTTCACTGCCCCACTCGTCCGCAAAAGCACCGTAGTCGATCCGCGCCCCCTCTTCCTCTCCCGTCGGCATGATGAGCGACCAGCGCTGGCGCTTGCCGTGCCGCGCGCCGAAATACAGACGCAGCGCTTCCGTCACGACCTCGGATTTCTTGCGGATCTCCTTGCGGCAGACTTCCGTCAGGGCCTTCTCCATGTCGGCGGGTACGGTCACCGAGATGGCTTTGTATCTGGTTGACGTCTTCATGGGCTGGTTCGAATGATAGTATCCAATCATATTGCATATGATTGCCAGGTCAAGGACATTGCGTGATTCGCTGCTGTCCAAGCTCGTCTCCGGCTACCTGCGGGTGCGCACGCTATCGATCGCGAAGCGGCGCAGCCTTGAACAATTTCTCGGCATAGCAACCGAACGTGCCGAGTTCTGGCGGAATCTCTGGCAAGAACTATCTAGCGAATAGCCGAGGTCCGATTTAGCGTTCAGCCGACGAACGCACTAATCATGGCTCATGCCCATGCCTCGCTCGGCAGATAGGCCGGTGCAGGCCTCGAGCAAGGATTGCAGCACCTCGGGCCTCAGGGTCGTCAGGCTCTCGAGGAGCTGTCGCGCTTCCTCGAACGACGCCTGCAGCGGAAATCCGTCGAGGTACTCGAGTATCGCGCGCTCGGGCGATGAGATATCGACCGCGAATTCACCGAAAGTCCGAGAACTGAGGGAGCCCGCGCGCGGGAAAAGCCGAATCGCCCGCCCTGCCCTGGGGACAGTCAATTGGCGAAAGGCAATGGCCAGGATACCGTCTGAGTTCACGCTGCCTAGGTAGCACAGAAATAACGTGGATCGTGCGGTGGCCGCGCGAAGATGCGGTTCACAAGCGGTTCGAAGGTAGCGAGACTCTCACTCGGGTAGTCCGGGTCGAACGAACACTGATCCCAGGCGGCGCAAAAGTGCGCACAGGATTCATACCAGGGATGATCCCGCAGGCGCTCGCGCGCGTTGCGATCACCGCCAAAGTGATGCACGTAGTAATAGTTCTGGAACAGTCCGTGCTGCGCGATGATCCAGGTGACTTCCGGACGCACGTACGGGCGCAGGATAGCGGCCGCGACCTCCGCATGGTTGTAAGGCGCGAGCTCATCGCCAATGTCGTGGAGCAACGCCGCGACGATCATCTCCTCGTCGGCGTTGTCGCGCAACGCGCGCGTGGCGGCCTGCAGTGAATGTCCCAGGCGGCTGACCGGGTAGCCCTCGATGGAGTGATCGAGCTTGCGCAGGCTCTCGAGCACACGCTGCCCCAGACCCGCGGCATACTTTTTCTCGGACTCATCGAGGAGCAGGTAGTCCTCTTTGGTGCCGTCCTGCATCTGCCGGAAGCTGACGATCCTGCTCATGCGCTGCGCCTCACCGCGGAGGTTTGCGCACGGCGCCGCAGCACGCGATAGAGACTGCGCGGCCCGTCGGCGTCGATGTAACACCCCTGCAGATGACGCAGCCCCTCGCCGGGGTCGAACCCGGTTCGCCCGTGCAGCAGCCGACAGTTGTCGAACATCACCAGATCCCCGGACTTGAGCAGAAAGCGGATCTGAAAGTCAGGCGCGCGCAGACGGTGGTCAAAGAGCCGCCGTGCCCGGAAGTACGCCTCGAGCCGCTCGGCGGAAAAAAGCGGCACCAGATCCAGGCGGGGACTGAAATGCACCGACTTCAAGGCGCCGGTGACATCCAGTTCAATCGGCGGTGCGCTGGCGGTGAGCTCCGTGTCGGCATCGACGTATCTGAAGCGCACCGGCGTGCGGGTGAGAACCTCGAAGGCCTGCGGATGGCCCGCCCGCAGGGCCTCGGCCACGGCAAAGCCGTCCACCAGGGTCGAGAGACCCCCGCTGGTCTCGTTCACCAGGCAATGCAGCAGCTGAATGCCCGGCACCGGCGCGCGGTACGGATTGTCGGTGTGCGGATCGAGTGACACCGAGGTGTAGGCAAGATCGGTAGCATCGGGGGTGGAGCGAACATCAAACAGAGCGCCGAAATTCGTCTCCCGGGTGAAGCCGAACATCGAAGCCACCTTGAGCACCGTACCAGGAGCGGTGGGTACGCCCTCGAATATCACGAACCCCAGGGTGAGGAAGGATTCGAGCCACGAGAACAGCTCCGCCGCGCTCGGATCGGGACGCCAGCGGGCACGCGGAAGAGCGCCAAGCGCGCCATCCCACAAGCGCGGCGCGGGACAATCGTCACTGTTGGACGCGAGCGCAGCCTCCTCGAGAATCTCCTCGGCACTGAAGCTCGCTTGGTGGCCGTCGCTGAATTCGACGTGGTAAACGCCCGGCGAGGCCTGCGACAGCGCGCGGATCTTCAGATCCGGGTCGAAGTCGGAAGGGTCCTGCAGCCGCTGGCGGGTCTTCAGATCCATGCTGGCGGCGTCGTGGCAGCGCTCGCGCAGCCACAGCGGGTGAATCGGCTGTTGCGAGCCATCCGCGCGCTCGAGCACCAGCTGCGTATGCGCGCTTATCTTGAGGCTTGAGGATCGTTCAGCAACAGCCACGCTGCGATTCTAGTCGCATCCTGAGCAGTGTCCACGCTGGTCCGTCGCCGCCGTTCAGTGCTCGACCGGTCGCGGCCTTTCGCGGCCGCCAAAATGAACCAGCAAGCCGATCAGCCCCATCGCCCAGACAATGATCGGACTCGACGGCAGATCAAACACCGCCGACAGCACCAGCCCGAGGACGTAGCTGCCGAGAGCCAGTCCATAGCCGAGGGCGAGTTGACGGCGAGGCGGATACCTGTGGGTTGCAACGGCGGGTACGATGAGACTGGCGAACACCAGGTACACGCCGACGAGCTGCACGGAGATCGTTACCACCAGCGCGAACAACACATAGAACCCGATGCGCCCCAGTTGGCGACGCCAGCGAAACCAGGCGATGAGGAAAATACCGGTCAGTATCGCGGCGTGCACCAGCTGCTGCGGCGTGACCCACAGGATCTGCCCCGCGAGCAGATCCTTCAGGTCCTCACCGCCGTGCGGATCGTTCGCCAGGATCAGAATCTGCGCAGTCGAGGCCAGCACGAACAGTACACCGATCAGCGCTTCCTGCAGCTCCGGCCGCTTGCGCTCCGTCCAGGTCAGTAGCAGCGCCCCGGCCAGCGCCGCCGCCGTCGCCGCGACCTGCGTAGTCCAGCCGCTCGCGCCGAGGCCGAAGACGTGCGCGGCGATCACGCCCAGCCCTGCGACCTGCGCGATCGCCAGGTCGATGAACACAATGCCCCGCGCCAGCACCTGCTGCCCGAGCGGCACGTGCGACAGCACCACGAGAACCCCGGCCAGCAGCGCCGGCCACAAGATGCTCAATTCGGTTTGCAGCAGGCTCACTTGAGGGCCGCCAGCAGTCGATTGATGGTGTCATCGAACAGGCCGAAGAGGTCCTTGGCCTGGGGCGTGCCGCCAACCGAATAGGGCAACAGCACGACCGGCACATGAATGCGCTCCGCGAGCCAGTCCGCAGCCTTCGGGTCGTTGTAGGCGTTGCGCAATATCAGCCGCGGCGGTGTGGCCGTGAGCCTGGTGACGAGCTCAACCAGATAGCCGGCACTCGGAGGTACACCAGGCTTGGGCTCAATGGCCGCAAGTTCCTTCAACCCGAGCCAGTTGCACAGGTAAGCCTGGTCACGATGAATGACGACCACGCCGACCCCCTTGAGCGGCGCGGCCTGCGTTTCCCAACGTACGCTCGCCTGCTGCCAGCGCCGCTGAAAATCCTCGCCGCGCGCGGCGTAGAACGCCGCGTTGGCGGGATCCACCAACGCGAGGCGCGCGGCCAGCGCCCGGGCGATGATCGCGATGTTGCGCGGATCCAGCGTCACGTGGGGGTTACCCAGAGGATGGATGTCGCCCATGGCGCGATCCACCGCCGCGGGCACCTCGAGCAGGTGCACGAGCGGCGCGGCCTCAAAGTACCCCGGTGCGCCGGGCTGCACTTTGGTGTTGCCCGAATCCTGCAGCAACACGGGCATCCAGCCGATTTCCAGATCGGCGCCGGTGGCGACGATCAGGTCGGCCGTGCGCGCCCGCGCCACGAGACTCGGTTTTGCGTCGACGCGGTGCACGTCCTGAAACGCGCTCGTTGCCGTGTAGACGTTGACCTTGTCGCCACCCAACTCCACAAGGAGCGCGGCCCAGTCGGGAGTGGTTGCGAGCACCCTGATGGCCGCCTGCGCTGGCGCAGCGCCGAGGCACAGCGCCAGGCTTGCCAGCGCCAGCAGACCGCGTATGAGCTTGGACATAGTGCTTGAGTCCCTAGAATTTATGGGCGCCGTGGGCGCCGATGGCGAAAATGTATTGCAGCAGGAGTTGTCGATCGGTTTCCGTCGCGCGCGCCTCATCCCAGGCGTACTGCGCGCGCAGGCGCGAGAACTCGCTCAGGCTCCAGTCGAGCATCAACGTCGCGCGCCGCGGCGACGCCGGCTCCAGGGAAGGGAAAGCCGTCGAGGGCAGGAGGCCCGCGTCGACGAGGCCGATGCGCGGCGTGCCGGACTGCATGGCGTCGTAACGCAAGCCTGCGCGCCAGCGCGGCATGAACCCGTACACGGCCTGCACATACCAGCCGGATTGCGAGCTGCGATAGGCGCCGGCAAGATTTTGCCCGGTGATGTCGAATGCCAGCTGGCCGTCTTCGGTGCGGTGCAGGTATTCACCTTGCAGCTTGAACAGATGCTGCGTCGGGTCCCCGTGCGGCGCCCACTTGAGCGTGCCGTCGAGGATCCAGGTGCGTGACGTGCCGGTGAACGCATCGCTGACCGGCGCCCCGAACTGGTCGACATCCCCGTACGCACGGTCCGTGGAGCGGGCATCGAGCCAGGACACTCCCAGACGCCAGCTCGTGGAGTCGCCGGCATCGCCCCCCAGATGCGCGAACAGTGCGTCGCTCGCCAACGAGTTCAGATTTCGGTGGCTGCCCGGGAAGCTGCGGCCGCTGCCGGCTTCCGCCCCGAGCTCGATAAAGTAATCCGTCGGCGCGATCCAGCGCAGCTGCGCACCGTCCTGCGCAAGCTGGCCGCCGAAGAACACCTGGTACACGAGCGGCTGATCCGCAAAGTCCCAGTTGTGCGAGTGGACCTCGTTCAGATAGCCGGTAGCGGAGAAGAACCGGCCGCCCTTGATGGTGAAGCCACGGTTGAGCGCCAGCGTCTTGAAATACGCCTCCTCGATATCGATGCTGTTGTCGCCCTGGATCGCCGCCGTGACGTTGGCGAAGAAGTACGGATCAACGTTCGAGGAGACGGTCAGCTCCGATTCGTCGAGATTGAAGCTGCGCTCGCCGGGACCCTCGCCTGCGGGAGGTGGAATGAAGCCGGCGACGCGATAGGTCGCGGGATCCTGGGAGAGGCTTGCATAGTTGCCGGTGAGGATCATGGAGATGGCAGGGTTGAATGCGGTGGCGCTGCTACTCTTCCCGGGCGCGGCTCCCGGCACGGCCTGCGGGAGCGCGGGCGGCGCCACCGCGGAGGCCACCGCTGTCCCCACAGCCCCGGGTGTTCCGGGCGCCGCGGGAGCCGCCGCGGCTGCAGCGGGCTGCGCAGTTGCCACCGCGCTCTCCAACTGTTTGATCCGCGCCTCGAGAGCCTGTACGCGTGAGGTGTAGTCGGCTTTCAGCGCCTCGATTTCGGCCCGCAGCGCGGCGACGTCATCCGTTGCGGCGTACCCGGCATGGGGCCACAACATACAGGCAACTATGAATGCCCCGGCACCAGGCGCGAGTTTCGCCATAAATCCCCTCCTGCCATCCATCGGTTTCACGGCTGGCGGCGATCAATACCGCAGCCGGCCATGGTCATCGATCAAGCGGGGAGCGGCGGCGCGCGAGAACGGAAGGCGTGCTGCGGGGACTGCCCGCAGAGCGGGGCAACTGGAATTCGATACGTCGTCCCGCTCGGCGCCGGTACCACGCGCAGCGAGAGGCTGGTAGCGCCCGCCGCCGCCAGCAACGGCGCAAACGACAGGCAATCCGGGCAAGAATGACCGAAGGCGGGCGAGGCAGGCGGCGTTTCAGATGCTCTGAGATGCGAGTACTGGTGCACCACTGCGCCGGTCTGAGCGAGTATCAACGCGAGCGCGAGGAGCACGCCCACCCTCGCGGCATGCCGACGGCGTAGCGGGAAAGCGGCCTGTGCCATAATCGGGAGTATAGCTTGGATGACCCATTCGCTCGCGGCACCGGAACGCGCGGCGTGCGAGGTCATCGCCGTGCTGCCGCGCCGGGTGATCGAGCAGGCCCTGCGAACAGCGGCCAAAAAGGTAGGCGTTGCCTGTCCGCCTGAAAAGATCTGAAGGCCTGGTCCTGCCGAAACCCTGCAACGCTGGCCGCGGCTGGGCCAGCACAACGAAGGAGCTATCCCGATGGGCGCAGTGGCGGATCCCGTGACGTGGGCCGACTTCGAACGAGTGGGTTTGCGGGCGGGCACGATCCGGCGCGTGGAACCGTTTCCCGAGGCCCGCAAACCAGCCTACCGGCTGTGGATCGACTTCGGTGCGTTCGGCGTCAAGCAGTCGAGCGCGCAGCTGACCGCGCTCTACAGCCCCGAGGCGCTGCTGGGTCGCCAGGTCATCTGCGCCACGGGGCTGGGACCCAAGCGTGTGGCAGGCTTCAAGTCCGAAGTGCTGGTGACCGGTTTTGCGCGCGACGACGGAGCGATCGTTCTCGCATCCCTGGAGCGCGCCGTGACTGACGGCAGCCCGTTGTGCTAGCGCTGCAAGGACTGTGATCTCAGTTATGGCACCACCGGCAGCAACACGCTGCTGGGTGTAACGGCGCCGCGATAGACGCTTTCGGTCGCCGGCCGGTAGTCCTTGGGATTGGCGTTGAAAATGTTGTCCACATAGGTCTGCGGATTGCGATCGTAGAGCGGAAACAGGCTCGACTGCACCTGGATCATGATCTTGTGGCCGGGGAGGAAAACATGATTCACGTTCGGCAGGCCGAACTTGTATTCCTCCACTTTTCCCGCAACGAGCGCCGCTGGCCTGTCGAAGCCGTGCACGTAGCGGCCCCTGAAGATCTCGATGCCAACCGGCAACTCAAATCCGGCCATGCCGGGCTTTGCGCCCTGGTCAGCTTCCGGTGAGGTATTCGGATAGACATCGATGAGCTTGACCACCCAATCGCTGTCGGTACCAGAAGTCGCGGCATAGAGATCCACCTGCGGCGCACCCATGATGTGCACGGACTTCTCGAGCACCGCAGTCTGGTAGACCAACACGTCCGGGCGATCCGAGACGAAGCGCTGATCGTGCACCAGCCACGGCTTCCATTGCGCCGCCGCGTCCATGTTGATCGGACGGGGGATGAACGGCACCGGTTTTCCCGGATCGGAAACGTAGTCGTCATGTCCCTGGGCGGCGGGAGCGGTGAAGCTCGCGCCGTAGCGCTCGCCGAGGTAAAGCGGCGTCAGCTTACCCATGGGCCAGGTGGGAGATTGCTCCCAGCGATTGATGCCTGTGGCGTAAGTGAGAACGCGGGGCGTGTGCGCGTCCGGAGCACCCTTGAGGTAATGATCGAAAAAGGGTTTGAGGTACGTGACGCGGAATTCATCCGCCGTGTCCCCGGTAAAAGTCAGCGCCCCCAGATCGTAGCCGTAGTGATTGACACCGGAGTGGCGCCAGGGG
>JANWKL010000065.1 GCA_025451375.1 Steroidobacteraceae bacterium | reverse complement strand
GGCGGCGGTGAGGAGGCTTCCCTGTTCACGTGCCTGGGCATGCACCGTGGTGGTGGCGCCGGCGAGGATCACGAGAGCGAACAGGGTAAAGAATGACGTGCGCATGATGAGAATTCCCCTTGGGCGTTATGGTTGTCGCTTACCGCCGACAACACGCATGGGCAATGAGCGACCTAACCGCGGAGCTTAACTCACCCGCAACCTGGATGCGCGCGGGGTGAATCCTGCGCGCCGACCGCGCTCAGTACCAGATAGACACGAACACCTGGAAAATGTTCGCGTTGAGCTTGTACAGGGGTTCATTGCCGGCGCCGTAGACGCCGGCGAGCAGCGCGTTCCTGAAGTCGCTGTAGTTGATCATCAGGTGATCAAAGCGCACGTTGATGGTGTTCTTGCCGAGCGACTTCGCGAACGGCACGGCGAACTCATACGACGCACCCACACCCACCGTCGTGCTTCTGAAGGCGGCCAGTTCGCGGTCGCGCGCCATGAAGTTCTGGTAGTCGGCCCGCGGGAACAGGTCGCTGTAGAAGTCGGCGTGGCCCTGTTTGTAGTAACGCAGGCTGCCCTCGAAGATCAGGCGGTGCCACGGATGGGTGTAGTCAAGCTCCGCGGTACTCGCCTTGACGCCCCAGGTGTCGCTGTAGAAGCGGTACTGGCCGGTGATGGCCGCACGGTAGGGCAGGAAGTATTTGAGTTGTACCGAGGCGGCGTTGCTGGTTTTCGTGTTGGGATACACCTGGTCGGCGAGCGTGAAGCCCGCGCCCGCCCCCGGCGAGAAGTAGCGGATCTTGCGATACGGATTGGCAAGGTAGCCCTGGTCGGTCAGCAGTTCATAGTTGACGCCCAGGATGGTGTTGCGCGTCAGGATCTGGCTCAAGGACAGCGAGTAGCCGCGGTGGTTGGCAATCTGGTGGAAGGTCGGATCATTGACGAGCTGGCCTGCGGGGGTCTTGATGTCCCGGTAGATGTTGTCCCAGGCGCGCCGGTAGCCCATGGTGAGCGTGGTGAGATCACCGAACATGTCCTGGCTCACCGAGTAGAAGGTGGTGTCGGCGCGGTAGTCGGGCTCCTTGCTATGGATGTAGCCGACGCTGTAGGTCGTCTTGCCGTGCTGGTAGTCCGCGCCCACGTTCTCCTGCTTGCGGATCTCGTGGTAGGGACTGGCGGAGAGTTTCACATCGATCGAGGCGCTCGAGATCATGTCCTCGTAGTAGCCGGCCGTCAGTGACAGGGTGTCGCCGACTTTCTTGCGCACCAAGAGCTCCGGCCCTTCAACCGTGATGTCGCCGCCGTTATAGACGTGCCACAGGACGTCGGCGCGATCATCGGGAAGCACCCCGGCCAGCACCGGCACGGTGATCACGATGAGCGCCGTGAGCGTGCGCGCGAACGCACTCAAACCGGTGACCGGACGCGGTACCGGCTGCGCGCCGCCGCTCAGTTGCATCCGCACCCGCCGCCGACCGCACCGGTGCCGCCGTGGGCACCCTCGCGGGTCTCGAAGACATGCTCGAGGTAGACGCTCGAGACCGGGTTGCGGTTGAAGGACATGATGGGATCGGCGAAGTGCTCGCGCTCGTAGGGTTTCACCCACGGCGCGGGCGTCGCGCAGCCGGCGAGTGCCGTGAGCAACAGGGCTGCGAGCAGCATGCGTGTCATTTTGCTCACCGCAGGACTCCTCACCTATTCGCGGACCAGCGTGCGGATGCTGTCGAGATACTCATTCTCGTCGCCGGGCCGGTAGCTGCGGTGGATCAGCCGCACCTTGCCGGCACGATCGATGATGACGCTGGTCGGCATGCCGGCCACATCATACAGCTTGCTGACCTTGCTCTGCGTATCGTAGAGGATCGGAAAGCTCACCGGCGTCTCCTTCAGCCACGCGTTGGCGGCATTCGAGTCCGGTTCCACGTTCACGCCCAGCATGGTGAAGCCGAGCTTGTTGTACTTTTTGTAAATGCTTTCGAGCAACGGCATTTCCTGCCGGCACGGCCCGCACCAGCTCGCCCAGAAATTGAGCATCACCACCTGGCCCTTGTACTGCGCGAGGCTCACGTTCTGGCCGCCGCGGGCGGCGAGGCTGAACTGCGGCGCCGGGGTGCCGGGGGCGAAGGCCCAAGCCGGCACCGACAGCACGAGTGCGGCGGCGAGGGCTGCGAAAGGGTTCTTCATCGTAGGTCCTCTTAGAAAAACACGGTCGTGCCGATGCGCGCTTCTATGTTGTTGGTGAGCTTGGCGCTGCCGAGTATGCTCGACTGAAACACCCGGTCCTGGACCGTGATGTGCACCGCCAGCCAATCCACCGGCACCAGGCGATAGCCGGCGCCGAAGTTCACCGTGAACTTCTTGTCACCGGCGAAATCGGTGCTGCCGATACCGCCGAGAATGTAAAAAGCGCTCGTCATGGCGCGGCCACGACCGACAAAGGCCTCGCCAGGCAGGAAGTTGTAGCCCAGCGACAGATCGTAATACGTGAAGCGTCTCTCAGACCCGGTAAGCAGTTTGATGCTCGAGAGCTTCTCGAAACTGGTGAGTCCGGCGGTAGCGCGGCCGGCCTCACCCTGGAAGAAGAAATCCTCGGTGATGTGATAGGCGGCGGTGACGCCATAAAGCGGATGCGTGCCGAAGTCCTCGATCGAGAGCATGCCGTAGTCGAGGCCGAGTTCGATATTGGAGCTCTTGATGCGCGGCACTTTGATCTGGCGGCGCGCGACCTCCGGATCGATGACGCGTGGCGGGGTCGTGTCATCCGCCGCTTGGGCTTCGGCGCCGGGCTGCGCAGCGTCCGCGCTGCTCTGCGCCCGACGTTCGGCGCGCTGGTGGTACCAGTTGCGCACCGAGGCGCAGCCGGGCAGCGCTGTCAGCACTACGGCTAGAAGAAGAATGCGAATCCCATTTTCCATTCGTCAGCTTCCTCATTCTCATTGCGCTTGGTGAATATATAGTGGGCCTTGTACTCCGCGCGCAGGAAAAAGCGCCGCGTGAGGTAGTAGCGGATGCCGCCGCCGACGTAGGCGGATTGCTCGTTGCGCACGATAGGCTGCACCAGCGTGGCCTTCGGCTCAGTGTGCAGGAGTCCCACGCCCAGCGTCACGAATGGCGACCAGCGTGCCTGCGGCGCAAACACGTGCGCAAGCCCCAAGTCCGCGATCTCGCCGTTGGAGTAACGGCCCAGGAACTGCCCGAGCGAGACTTCCAGGGCGAGCTGCGAATTGAACGACGCCGAGTAATACGCGGAGATGAAATTCGCCCCCCCGTAGGCGCCGGCGAACATCCCGAGTTCGGAGTGGTGCGCCGTAAAGCCTGCGCGGTCGCCGAGGTCGAAGGTAAAGGGTGTGCCGTCGGCGCGCGCGGTCAGCAGCATGTCGCGTTGCGAGGCCCAGCCCTCCACGCCACGCTCGGTGCGCACCTTGAACCAGTCGGTGCGACGGAACAGCACGTCCACGCTCTCAGCGCGCGGCACGGCGTGGAATACCGGGAAGCCCCGGCCGGGCCCCGTGTGCAGCTCCAGGTACGGCTGCTGCACGAACACCTGCAGGTACTCGCGTGCCGGCGCGAACGCCGGTGCGAGGAGGGAGACCGCCAAGGCGCCCGCGAGGAGGAGGCGACGCCCGCGCGTCATCAGGAGGCGCTTACGGAGCATCAACACTTCGGAACAGCCGTTGGCAGTACCGCAGCCGGCCAAAGCCCATGCGCCAGGGCTAGCCATGAAGTGTTCGGCTGCTGAGGTGATCGTGGCAGGCATGCCCCGAGCCACGCCTTTGGCCGGCGGAAGCGCAGCCGATGTCCGCCGAAGTCGCTTCCTGCGATTTCGGCCAATGGATTAGTTGGCCGGAGCCGCAAACGGGTCGTTGAAGTACTGTGCGCCAATATCCAGCCATTCCGACAACAGGCGAAGTTCCGCCGGGTTCAGCCAGCCCGCGTGCGTGCTCGCGGCACCCGTTGCGAAGCGGTTCAGAAACGCGGCCGACAGCGCGCCATTGGCGCTGCCCGCATCCAGATAAGGGCCAAACGTCTGCGGGACACCCATGGTAACCGTATTGTGAGGGAACAGCAGCTGCTGGTACGAGGTGAACTCGGGCGCCACGTTGGACGCGGAATTGGTCAGATCGAGATTGCCCGCCGGCGTTTGCGCCGCCGCCGCCGCGTTCAGCGGGTTGTGACAGCCGGCCTGTGAGCAGGTCACGTTGCTGCCCGGCACACCGGCAAGCGTGCCGGTGCGCGTCGCCAGATCCCAGATCGGCTGGATGATCGTCGGGTAGTTGATGACAATGCGGCAAGTCGATGACCATGACGTCTGGCAAAGAGCGCTCGTCGGCGGATCCGGCACGGTGTAAGTGCTGCCGGCGTAGGCGTAGGTGATGGGCATCCCGGGCGTCAGCGGCGGCGCCGTCCACACGTCCGTGTAGAGCACGTTGACGCTCGGCACCATCTGCACACACGGCGGTTTGTCGTTGGCGCAGCTCGCCGCCATGCGCGCTTCGGCCATGGTCTGGCCCTGTTGCGGTATGAAGGCCAGCGGTCCGGAAGGGTTGGTATTCGGGAAGGCCACCCCCGCGGTTCCTCCCGCCCACGCGGATGTGAAGCTGCCGACGCGGCCGTGCGAGAACCCCGGCTGCTTGGGCTGTGCGCCGCCCGGTGTGTGGCAGCCGTTGCACGAGACGACCTCGCCGGGTTTCAGCTGCAGCCACACGCCCTGATCGGGGCGGTAGCGGCGGGCGTTCATATCCAGGAGGCTTACCTCGAAGGCGACATTGGCGGGTACTTCGATCCGCACCGAGCCGTCCGGCTCGATGGGTGCATAGCCGACGATCTCGCGCATGAAGTTACTGGCGCCAAAGTCCCCGGCGGTGAGCTTCAGCACTGTTTTGTCGGGAATGGACACCGCCTTCACCAGGCGGATGAAGCGCGCCGGCTGCGTGCCCGGGGGCGTCTGTCCCGGATCAGCCAGCGTGGCGATGTTCGGGACCGCGGTATCCACCCCATCGATGTCGTAGACACTCCTTATATCTATGACACCCACACCGGCGCTCACCAGGGTCTGGTCGAGGTCAACTCCCGGAACCTTGTCGAGAATGATGTTCTGCAGCGGTCGCGGCTGCGTGGCCACGACATCCGTCACCATCACCCCCTCGACCGGCACCATCACCGGCAGCAGCGTGTTCTGCGAGGGATCGAACATCCACACGCTGTACAGGGGCGGCGCCGCCACCGCGTTGGGCGCGGCCAGCGCGGTGGCGCTGCACGGCACGATGGCCGGCGGCGTCTGCGTCTGATCCAGGAGGCGACACTGCGACCAGCTCACCAGGATGCGGTTGGTGTTGTCCCACAGCGGATATCCGGAGTTGAAGCGTCCGCCGGGTGAGGGCCCTGGAATGGTGACCACGTTGTAGCTGGTCGCCGGAGTCTGGCCGGGCCCCTTAAGGTTGGTGTTGCTGGTGGGGACGGGTTCCGTGTTCTCCACGTACTGCTCACCGTTGATCATCGTCAGGTCGCCGCCCAGGTCGACGCCGGTGTACTGGCGCACGAGCGTGAGAATGCTGCCATTCTGCATCTCGTGCGGGTGCACGAACTCCACCGCCGTGCCGTTGCTGCCGGTCATGTGGCTGTTGGCGCCGTAGTAGAGCTGCAGGTCGGTGCCGTCCGGGTTGGACGAGTACAGCGACATCGCGTCATGTCCCGGTGCGTTGTCCCAGCGGCTCCACAGCACCCGCCCGTTCGCGAGCACCGTCGCGTCGCGGTCGTGGCTCTGGTTGAAGGAAATCTGGTGGACGCTGGAGCCGTCCGCGTTCATGACCTCGAGCACGAAGTTATCTTCGGTGCGCGTCTCATCGAGGGCCGAGAACTGCGGCCGCTGCTCATCGAGGAGCACGCCCTGCGACTGCGTCTGGCGCGTGGTCGAGAACACGATGCGACCGTCGGGCAGATAGTGCGGCGAGACATCATTGACGGTGAGCGGATCCGGATCGCTGGCGGGGTTGATGACCGGCGCCAGCGTGTTGGTTACGAGCGTGTACTGCCAGATGCGCCACGAAGGCGGCTTCATGGGATTTTGATTCGCTGCCAGCGGGCCGCGCATGGCAAACACCACCTTGGCGCCATCGGCGGACACATCGACGTCCTTGATGTCATAGACAGCGCCGGCGGTGATGCGCGCCGTGATGTTGGTTTCGGCCGCGCTCGGTGACGCCGCCTGGCGCTCATATAGATCCGCGGCGCTCTGCACCACGTCGTTCATGACGCGCAGGTCGTCCTGCACCACGTTGCCGGCCGCGTCGGTAGGCACGCTGCGCTTCACATAGAAGATGGGGTAGTCGAGCGTCGCCGGATCGCCGACCTGACTATTGCTTATGTTCACACTGCCGCCGCCGCTGCAGCCCGCCAGCGCCAGCGCCAGCGCCAGTGCGGCGCCCGCCCACGGCAGCGCCACACGCCGTCCGTACACGGCTGCGCCCCGCAGTCCTTTGGATAGGTCCGTCATCGCCGCGAATGTAACGTAATTCGGTTCCACGTTGATTACTTTTGCCTTAAAGCCAAGTCGGTCACGGCGCGCGAGCGCATTCCGCGGTTCCTTAGAGCTTCGCGGGTGCAGCGCCGATTGCACCTACTAGGTAGTCGTTCGGTCGGGTGCACGCCGTGACCGGCCTCGCAGTTTGCCGCGCGAAGCATCGCGCGGAACGAAACCCAACACAGGTGTCGGTCCTAAGCGACGTCACCCGGTTGAGACAACGAGGGGGGCAGGAGTCGGACCGTATAGTCCGCCGCGCACCGGAAATTTCGGGAGTGAACCAGCGCCATGAGTGTCATGACTGACAATCGAAAAGCGAATTCGCGCAGCAGGCGCCGCCTGGCGGCGCACCTCGCCCTGGGCGTGCTGCTGTTCGCTGC
>JANWKL010000064.1 GCA_025451375.1 Steroidobacteraceae bacterium | reverse complement strand
TCTCGGAATTGGTGACCGTGACCTCGATGGCGGTGATCTGCCGCACCAGCGCCTGCACCTTGGGTTGCACGTTGCTGGCGAGGAAATAGTTGCCAACCCGGTCCTTGAGGCTCCGGGCCTTGCCGACGTACAGCAGTTCGTGTTCGGCGCCGAACATGCGGTACACCCCGGGCCGGCGCGGGAGTGAGGCGATGAACTCCTTGTGGTCAAACATGGGACACTCGGGCGAGCACGCACGCGCGCCCCACGACATCCTTGAACATCTGCGGCGTCAGCCGCCGGGTCGAAGTGTTGTAGCGGCTGCAATGATAAGAGTCGAGGAGCACCACTTCCCCTGGCAAGGCGTGCTCGCGGGCGTGCCCGAAAACGTACTCACTGCGCTTCACCCCCTTCGCCATGAGCACCGCATCGTGCGCCACTCTTCCCAGGGCCAGGTACACCCGTACCTGCGGCAAGGTGGAGATCTCGCTCGCAAGGTAGGCGTTGCAGGAGCGGATCTCCTGCGGCAGGGGCTTGTTCCCCGGTGGCAGGCATTTGACCGCGTTGGCGATGCGCGCATTGCGCAGGGTGAGACCGTCGTCGGCTGAAGCCCCCTGGGGTTGGCTCGCCAGCCCGAACTCATGCAACGTATGGTAGAGCAGAATCCCGGCGTGATCGCCGGTGAAAGGCCGGCCGGTGCGGTTGGCGCCATGCATGCCGGGGGCAAGGCCCACGATCAGAATCCTGGGATCCGCCGCGCCAAATGACGGCACCGGCTTCGCCCAGTAGTCTGGATGCCCGGCGCGCGTGGCAGCGAGAAACTGCGCGAGCCGCGGGCAGCGTACGCACTCCCGGTCGTAGCTGCCCTGTGAACGCCGCTCAGTCATTCGCATTGCAGTCCGTGGTCAACCTGAAGGAATTTCGGATGGACAAAAAGCATAACCACTCAGAAGACGAGGCGGCGGTTCGCCGTGTGGTTGAATCCTGGGCCGCGGCCGTGCGCCGCAGAGATTTTGGAGAAATTCTCCAAGACCATGCTCCTGACATCTTAATGTTCGATGTTCCCCCACCGTTTCAATCCAGGGGAATCGAAGCCTACAAGAAGACATGGGAGCTGTTCTTTTCGTGGTCAAGCGCCCCGATCCCCTTCGATATAACTGAAATGAGCATCACTGCCGGGAGGGATGTTGCTTTTGTCGTCGCGGCGATGCACTGCGCTGAACCCGGAGCAAACGGCGAGCATAAAGGCCTGGATTTTCGCCTGACAGTCGGCCTACGCAAGATCAATGGGCGCTGGGTCATTACGCATGAGCATCATTCGGTCCCGGCGATGGACTAAAGCTATTCGTTTGCCGGGCTATAGCGCGATAGACCGCTCAGTCATCCATGTGGCGGATGACCGCCGTCGCGAATCCCGAGCAGGTCATGAGCGTTGCGCCCGGGATCAACCGTCGCAGGTCCTCTTCCACGTTCCTGCGCCCCGCAAGTTCGCGCTTGGGCGCCTTGATCGCTTCGCGCAGGCGCGCGAGATCGTAGGTGAGTTCCTTGTTGGCGATGGTGTTGGTGACGCCCTTGATAATGAGGTCGGCGGCCTCGCGCCACTTCAGGTACCTGAGCATCATCTCGGCCGAGAGAATGAGGGAGCCCGGATTCACCCGGTCCTTGCCGGCAAATCCCGGCGCCGTGCCGTGGGTGGCTTCGAACACCGCGAGGGCGTCACCAATATTGCCGCCCGGGGCGATACCAATGCCGCCCACCTGGGCCGCAAGCGCATCGGACACGTAGTCGCCGTTGAGGTTGAGGGTGGCGATGACGTCGTATTCCTCGGGGCGCAGCAGCACCTGCTGCAGGAAATTGTCGGCGATCACATCCTTGATCACGATCTCTTTGCCGCTCAGGGGGCTCGCGAACGACAGCCACGGGCCGTCACCGATCGGCCGGGCACCGAATTCATCGCGGGCGAGTTCATAGCCCCAGTTCCGGAATGCGCCTTCCGTGAACTTCATGATGTTGCCCTTGTGGACCAGCGTCACCGACACGCGATCATTGTCGATGGCGTACTTGATCGCCTTCCGGATCAGGCGCTGGCTGCCCTCTTTGGAGACCGGCTTGATGCCGATCCCGGAGCTGTCCGGAAAGCGGATGCCGTTGACCTTGAGGTCCTGTTGCAGAAACGCGATCAGGCGCTTCACTTCCGCGGATCCGGCCGGCCACTCGATGCCGGCGTAGATGTCCTCGGTGTTTTCCCGGAACACCACCATGTCGGTGAGACTCGCATCCTGCATGGGGCTGGCGACGCCCGGGAAGTAGCGGATCGGCCGCACGCAGGCGTAGAGGTCGAGATTCTGACGCATGGCGACGTTGAGCGAGCGCATGCCGCCACCGACGGGCGTGCCGAGCGGTCCTTTGATGGAGACCACGAATTCCTTGAGCGCCTGCAGCGTCTCGTCCGGAAACCACTGGTCATAGCGGGCGGCCGCCTTCTCTCCGGAGTAGACCTCCATCCAGCAAATGCGCCGGCTCTTGCCGTAGGCGCGCTCGACCGCGGCATCCACCACGCGCCGCATCGCCGGTGTCACGTCGACGCCAATGCCGTCGCCCTCGATGAACGGGATGATGGGTGTCGCGGGCACTGCGAGTGAGAAATCCGCATTGATGCGGATCTTCTGCCCATCTTCCGGAACGGTGATGTGCTGATAGGCCATGCGCAAGAGGTTTGCTAGGAGCGCCGTTCGGCGCGGCGAGTCTGACTGCGCTCGGCGATCAACATCGCCAGCTCCAGTGCCTGTTCATGATTCAGGCGCGGATCGACACTCGAGCGGTAGGCGCGCTGCAGATCCTGGTCGGTGAGGCCGCGCGCGCCACCGGTGCATTCGGTCACGTCCTCGCCGGTGAGCTCGATGTGCACACCGCCCAGGTACGAGCCCATGTCGGCGTGGATGCGGAACGCAAGGTCGAGCTCTTTCTGGATGTTCTCGAATCTGCGGGTCTTGATGCCACCGGTGGTGGTCTCGGTGTTGCCGTGCATGGGATCGCATACCCACAGCACTGTCTGCCCGGTCTGCCGCACCGCCTCGATGGCCTTCGGCAGCGCCGCGGCAATGTCCTTGGCGCCGAAGCGGTGAATGAACGTGAGCCGGCCCGGCTGGTTCTGCGGATTCAAGGTCGTGACCAGGCCCTGCAGCCACGCGGCGTCCACCGCGGACCCGATCTTCACGCCAATGGGGTTCGAGATGCCGCGGAAGTACTCGATGTGCGCGCCGTCGAGTCCCGCGGTGCGCATGCCGATCCACGGCATATGCGTGGAGAGGTTGTACCAGCGATTCTGGCGCGGAATGAAGCGCGTCTGCGCCTGCTCGTAGTGCAGGTGCAGGCCTTCGTGGCTTGCATAAAAATCCACCAGCGTCGCCTCGTGGATCTGCCGTCCGCTGATGCCCTCGAAGAAATCCAGCGCGTCCCCGATCGAACCCACGATGCCCTGATAGGCTTCCTTGAGCGGCGCGTGCTGCACGAAGCCTAGGTCCCAGTACTCCGGATGATGCAGGTCGGCGAAGCCGCCTTCCACGAGTGCCCGCACGAAGTTCAGGGTCAGCGCCGCGCGCTCGTAGCCGCGCAAGAGCAGGTCCGGATCCGGCGTACGTGCGCTTAAGGTGAATTCCGGCCGGTTGACCAGATCACCGCGGTAGCTCGGCAGCGTCACCCCATTGCGCGTCTCGGTGTCGAGGGAACGCGGCTTCGCGTACTGGCCCGCCATGCGCCCGACGCGCACGATGGGTTTCTTCAGTCCGTGCAGGAGCACCAGGCTCATCTGCAGCAGGATCTTCAGCTTCTTGGTAATGGTGTCCGACTCGCAGTCGGCAAACACTTCCGCGCAGTCGCCGCCTTGAAGGAGGAAGGCATCGCCGCGCTGCGCCTTGGCCAGCCGCTCACGCAGCGCCTCGACCTCCCAGGACACGACGATCGGCGGCAGGCGCGAGATGTGCGCCACCGCCCGCTCGAGCGCTGCAGGATCGCCGTAGGTCGGCTGCTGCTGTGCCGGGCGGGTCTGCCAGCTGGCGGCGTGCCAGGAAGCGGTTTCAGGGGAACGCATGGGACAGATGCTAGCACGCTAGGCCTTCGATTCAGGGGGGTCCCGGGGCTGCTGGCGCCCGGGCCGCTTCGAGGGCAGAATGCGCCCCTTTTCAAGGGGCACCTATGCACCGCGTACTCATTCTCGGCGCCGGCAAGATCGGCGCACTGGTCTCCGGCCTTCTGGCCGAATCCGGTTCCTATCAGGTCCAGCTGACCGACGTCGACGGCGCGACGGCGGATGCGGTGGTGCGCGCGCACAGCGCCGGGAACCTGACCGCTTTCTCGCTGGACGCCACGGATACTACGGCGCTGGCGACCCACCTGAAGGCCCACCCGGTGGACGCGGTCATCTCGAGCCTGCCCTTTTACTGCAATGTCGGGGTCGCACAGGCGGCCCGGCAGGCCCGCGCGCACTACTTTGACCTTACCGAGGACGTCGAGGTCACACGCGCGGTGCGTGCCGTCGCCAGCGGCGCCTCCCAGGCCTTCGTGCCGCAGTGCGGACTGGCCCCGGGGTTCATCAGCATCGCAGCCGCCGAGCTCATCACCCATTTCGATGAACTGCGGGCGGTGAAGTTGCGCGTCGGCGCTCTGCCCCAGCACCCGAACAATGTTCTGAAGTACTCCCTCACCTGGTCCACCGAAGGCCTCATCAACGAGTACGGCAACCCCTGCCAGGCAGTCAGCGATGGACGCCTGCGCGAAGTTGCCCCGCTCGAAGGCCTCGAAGAGATTGAAATCGACGGCACGCTCTACGAAGCCTTCAATACCTCGGGCGGCTTAGGGTCGCTCGCCGAGACGCACGGCGCGCACTGCGAGACCATGAACTACAAGACCATGCGCTACCCCGGACACTGCGAGCAGATGCGCCTGCTCATGAACGACCTGAAACTCAATCACGATCGGCAGACGCTCAAGCATATCCTCGAGAACGCCGTGCCCCAGACCCTGCAGGACGTGGTCATCGTGTATGCGGCCGTGACCGGCAAGCAGGACGGGCAACTGCGCGAAGAGAGCTACGTCAACAAGATCTACCCGCAGGTCATCGCGGGACGCCTGTGGTCGGCGATCCAGGTCAGCACCGCCTCGGGCATCACCTCGGTCGTGGATCTGGTGCTCGAACACCCGGGCCGCTATCACGGCTTCGTGGCGCAGGAGCAGTTCCGCCTCACCGATATCCTCGCCAACCGCTTCGGCCGGTACTACGCACCGGGGGGCACCAAGCATGTCTCCGGTGAAGTCGTCGTGTCAGGCAAGGCCGGACGCCAGCGCCGCCAGAAGGCCGCCAACGCATGAGTACGCCAGATGTGAATTCGCTCCTGTCACGCCTCGGGCTCGATGCGGTCAACCCTGGCGCCTGGTCCGGAAAGTCCGGCTTCGCGCGCGGCGCGCCGGGCACGCTCATCAACGTGCGCAATCCCTCCAACGGCACGCTCATCGCGCAGGTGCGGCCCGCGAGCGCGCTCGAGTACGAGGACGTCATCGGCTCCGCCACCCAGGCGGCCGCGGCCTGGCGCGAGGTTCCCGCGCCCAAGCGCGGTGAGGCGGTGCGCCTCCTCGGTGAGGAGCTGCGCCGGCACAAGCAGGACCTGGGCACGCTGGTATCGCTCGAGAACGGCAAGATCCTCGCCGAAGGATTGGGTGAGGTGCAGGAGATGATCGACATCGCCGACTTTGCGGTCGGCCAGTCGCGCATGCTCTACGGCCTCACCATGCACTCCGAGCGTCCGCAGCACCGCATGTCCGAACAGTGGCATCCCCTGGGTGTCGTCGGGATCATCTCGGCATTCAACTTCCCGGTCGCCGTGTGGGCGTGGAATGCGTTCCTCGGCGCCATCTGCGGCAATGCCTGCGTGTGGAAGCCTTCGCCGAAGACCCCGCTGACCGCCCTCGCCGTGCAGCAGATGTGTATCAAGGTCATGGAGGCAAACAAGCTCCCGGCGATATTCCAGCTGTTCATCGACGGCGGCACCGAGCTTGCGACGCGCTTCGTCGAAGACCGACGGGTGGCGCTGGTCTCCTTCACCGGTTCGACCGAAGTCGGCCGCAGCGTCGGCGAACGCGTCGCCGCGCGCCTCGGCAAGAGTCTGCTCGAACTCGGCGGCAACAATGCCGTCATTGTCGATGACACCGCGAACCTGGATCTCGCCACCGCGGCGATCGTGTTCGGTGCCGTGGGCACCGCCGGACAGCGCTGCACCAGCACCCGGCGCGTGTTCGTACACAAGGCGATCGCGGCGCAGCTCGAGGAACGCCTGATCCATGCCTACAGGCAGGTACGCATTGGGGACCCGCTGGCAGACGGGACGCTCATGGGACCTTTGATTGACCCCGGCGCTGTGCAGCGCTACCTCGCCGCAATCCAGGCCGTGCGCGCCGCGGGTGGGGAACTCCTCTACGGAGGCAATGTGGTCAAGGGCCCCGGCAACTTCGTCGAGCCGGCGATTGTCCGCGCCCAGAACGACTGGCCGATCGTGCAGTCAGAGACTTTCGCTCCGATCCTGTACCTGATCCCCGTGGACTCCCTGGCCGCGGCCATTCAGGCGCAGAACGCCTCCGCCCACGGCCTGTCGTCGGCGCTGTTCACCGACCGGCTGCAGAATGCGGAAGCGTTTCTCTCCGCCGCGGGCAGCGACTGCGGCATCGCCAACATCAACCTCGGTACCTCGGGAGCTGAGATCGGTGGCGCCTTCGGCGGCGAGAAAGATACCGGCGGTGGACGCGAGTCAGGCTCAGACGCCTGGAAGGCCTACATGCGCCGCCAGACCAACACGGTGAACTGGAGCCGCGAGCTGCCGCTCGCGCAGGGCATCGAGTTCAAGACTTAGCCGCCGGCGCAGCCTAGAGATCGGCCGCCAGCGTCAGCATGAACCGCCGGCGCTGTTCGGTGAGCACGACGTCGAGAGTCGACACGTGAAGGCCGCGGGCGTCGGTCAGATTGAACCCGTCGAGTCGCACGATCCACGGGTGCGACCGGAACGATCCCTGGTAGCGAACCCCCGCCGCGAGGGTTGCGAGCGCAGGCAGATACACCGCGTTGTCGCTCGTCGCAACCCGGGGACTAAGGCGATTCCATTGCAGGGACGCCGCCCACGGTCCCCATCGCGGTGGCGCGTAGTCAGCATTGAAGATCAATGTCAGCGGCACGGGCCCGAGGGGAATGCTACCGGTCGCCCCCGGTTCCGGAAGCGCGCGGTCAACCCGCGGCTTGAGGAGTACGCCGCCCATGAGCAGCGTGAGTCCCCGACCGTTGTACGATAGCGAAGTCTCCAGACCGCGGTATTGCAGGCGGCCTAGCTGCGCGTAAACATTGTCAGTTCCGACGTTCAGGTACGGCTTGTGGATCTCAAAGCCCCCAAGAATCAGCCGCAGCGTGTCGGACGGCGCCCAGCGCATGCCGCCATCGACCTGCCAGGTGCGTGCCGCCGGCGGGGGCTCGTAGCGGTTATTGGCCGACGCTGGCGCCACCGCCGAGTCCTCCAGTCCCTGAGTGAAACTGCCGTAGAAAACAACGTGGCGGTCTGGATCACTTGCCAGGCGCAGATTCAGCAAGTGGGGACTTGTCCGGTTCGTGTTGACCGTACCGGATGGCTGCTGGACCGTGCGACGGTAGTGGTCGTTCAGCACCCCAATCGCGAACGAACCCACCCGTGCCCAGCGTTCCTCGAACGTCAGGCCGAAGTCGCGTTGTCGGGTGGTGTCCTGGCCCAGCAGCCCGAATGCCAGAGCGGGCTGCGCAAATGGCGTCTGGCTGGCGAGTGGTATCGCACCGAAGTCCGTGATGGAGTCACCGCCAAACTGCCGTTCGACGTCCCGGCCCCGAACCGTCAACTGCAGCTCGCGCCGATGGACGCCGTTGGTGAATGCGCGGGACAGTCGCACTTCGCCGGACGTCGAGTCGGCCGCAAACGGTGGCCCGACGTCCATGACTGCATCCGCCGTGTTCCGTGGCAGCAAGATCAAATACGGCTGATAGCTGACCGGATCGCGCTCCCGCGAATGAAACAGACCGGCGGCGAGCGCCCAGCGCTCGCCGAGCTCGCTCTTGAGCACGCCGCCGAAGGTCGTCTGGTGCGCTCCCGTGGTCGTCCAGTCCGAGGTGCCAAGCTCCTGGGTACGGAAATACGGTAGCGGCACGGTTCCATCGGTGTAGACGATCGGCAAAACCTGCCGCGCCCGGCCCTCTACATACGACCAGAACGGAATGATCTCGGTTCCCGGGGTCGGCCGCCAACGCACGGTCATGCCGAAGCGCGCGCCGCGTTGACGCCGGAACAGGTCGACTTCGAAGTTGCTGCGGTAAGCAGCGCACAGATCAACGCCGAGTGTGCGGCCTGCCAGCGGGAGCTGTGCCTCGAAGTCCGCGGTCGCAGCGTCGAATGGCCCGCGCGCGAGGATCGCGCTGAACAGCGTCTTGTCCCCTGGCGTTCGCAAACTGAAGTCCGCAATGCCCGTCGGCGCAGGAAAGCTATAGGACTGCGCCGCAATCCCGACGCGCATGGTCGTCTCGCGGACCATGCAGTCACCGGTTAACCAGGTCTCCTGGTCGAAGTACAGGCCCTCGATCCTCAGGTTGCCAGCGTCCTGGGGACTGAACCCGCGCGCATCGCCCGCCGAGTAGAGTCCTGCGCTTTGCTGCCCGATCGAGGTGCCGAAGGCGTCCTGGGCCGCGGTGACGGCGTTCTCATCGGCGCGCTGCGCGGCGCACTCGCCGCAAATCCCAAGGGACGTGACCAAGGCCATGACCCATGAGCACCGCATCCCAACGATGCTAGCAGACCCCCGGGGAGTGTTAACACCGCGGATCCCGCCGCGTGGCGCCGCCGCAGCCGGCCAAAGTCCATGCGCCAGCCTTGCCCTGAAGTGCTCGGCTGCTGAGGTGATCGTGACAGGTGTGCATCGAGCCACGCGGTGCGATTTCGGCCGATGGACTAGCGGCCCGGCAGCCGCAGCGTCAAACGCGCGCCTCCCAGCGGCGAGGAAGCGATGCTCATCCGCCCGCCGTAGAGATCCACCGTGTCGCGTACCATGGCCAGGCCGAGTCCGTGCCCCGGAACGCTCTCGTCCGTGCGCACGCCCCGCTGCAGGACCCGCACACGGTCTGCTTCGGAGATCCCCGGGCCGTCATCCTCCACCTCCAGCACCAGCCGCTCGCGCGCAGCCGCGCCCTCATCGACACTCGCGGTCAGACGCACGCGGCTATGGCACCACTTGCAGGCGTTGTCGAGGACATTGCCGAGAACCTCGGTGAGGTCACCGCGGTCGCCGATGAACTGGCTCCCGGCCGGAACGGCAAGCTCGAGCGCGAGATCCTTGTGCGCGTACACGTGCACCAGCGCTCCGCGCAGCTGTGCCGCGACCTGCCCCACATCAACCGGCGCCTGCCCGATGAGCGCGCCACCGGAGGCCGCCGCGCGCTTCAACTGGTGTTCGATGATATCCGTCATGCGATCGATCTCGGCACCCATGGCACCTGCCGGCGCCTCGCGCGGCAGGCTCGCGCGCATCACCGCCAAAGGCGTCTTGAGGCTATGTGCAAGGTTACCCAGGGTGTCGCGGTAGCGAGCGAC
The DNA here is from genome assembly GCA_025451375.1 of Steroidobacteraceae bacterium. Taxonomy (GTDB): domain Bacteria; phylum Pseudomonadota; class Gammaproteobacteria; order Steroidobacterales; family Steroidobacteraceae; genus 13-2-20CM-66-19. Next base: position 11,563 of record JANWKL010000064.1, on the reverse strand, counting down.
GCGCTTGCGCTCGCCGATCAGCAGAGTGTTGAGGTTGCCCGCCACGCCCGACAGTTCCCGCGGATAGCCGGCTCCCAGGGCGTCGCTGCGCCCCTCTTCCACTTCATGAATCTCACGCCCCATGCGTCGCAGTGGCGCCAGCACCCACTGCATCAGCGCCGCCAGAGTGACCAGCAGCAGCACCATGAGACCGATGAACCAGCCGACCAGCTCCTGGCGGAAACGCCACAGCTGCTCCTCGTAGGGCGTGAGACTCACGGCGACACTGAAGGTGAGCGTGCGCTGGCCCTTCGGATCGTCCTCGAACTGGATGGCGCGGCTTTCGATTGCCACCCGGTCGTGACCGAAGCTCGTATAGGTGGTGTTGCGTTCACCGTGCGCGAGCAGCGGCCCGAAGTCCACGTCCGCTTTGGCGTTGGATGGCGACTGCCACTCGTGCAGCTGCGAGCGAATCTGCGCGTATAGACCCGAGCGCGGCGTCGCCAGACGTGGGTCGAGCGCATGCGGTGCCGGCGCATAACCACCGTTCGGCTGCGGTTCGGCCGCGGCGATGAGACCAACCATCTGCGAGTCGAGCAGCTCCTGCATCGAGTGCTCCGAGAGCGCGTGAAACCCCGAATCGAGTACCAGCATCATCACGCCGAAGAACAGCGCCAGCGGCACTGACACCGAGACCAGCAGCCGCCGGCTGAGCGAGTGCACGGTGGGACGCAGCGGCGGGGGTTTCAGGAACTCGTATCGCGCGGCAGCGCGAACCGGTAGCCGCGGCCGCGCAGGGTCTCGATGGGCCGCAGCTTATCCTCGGGATCCAGTTTGCGGCGGAGGCGCCCCACCAGCACCTCGATGACATTGCTGTCGCGTTCGAAGTCCTGATCGTAGAGGCGTTCGGTCAGCTCGGTCTTGGAGATAACATCCCCGGCGCGCAGCATCAGGTGCTCGAGAATTCGGTACTCGAAGGTGGTGAGCTCGAGCGCTGTGCCATCCACGTGCACGGCCTGGGCGCGGGTGTCGAGCACCACTGGTCCGCACTTGAGTTGTGGGCTCGCCCAGCCCCCGGCGCGGCGCAACAGTGCCTGCAGGCGCGCCAGCACCTCCTCGAAATGAAACGGCTTGGCGACGTAGTCATCGGCTCCGGCCTGCAGACCCTCGACCTTGTCCTGCCAGTTATCGCGGGCGGTGAGGATGAGAATGGGATAGCTCTTCTTGGCGGCGCGCACGCGGCGGATGACTTCGAGCCCGGGAAGGTTCGGTAACCCGAGGTCCACGATCGCGACATCCAGCGGGTATTCGAGCGCGGCGAACAGTCCTTCCTCGCCGTCCCGCGCCACGTCCACGGTAAATCCCGCTTCGGTCAGGCGCTCCTTGAGGTTATCGCGCAGTGCCGCCTCGTCTTCGACCACCAGAACGCGCATGCGCAGTCCCTTTCCCCGTGCCTAACGCACGGCGCCGGTGGCCGCATCCACGTGCACGGTCCACACATGGCCGGTGTCGTTCAGCAGCTTCAGCACATAGATGGGCTTACCGTCCTCGGTCTGCGTCCCGGCGTTCAGCACCTTCGCATGGAATTTCTTCTCGGCCATTTTTACGGCCTGATCCATGGTCATGCTGCCCGCCGCTGCGGCCGCGGGCGCAGCGCACGCGGCAGTGGGCACGACACCGAGCATGCACATCGGCCCAAGCGCGAGCAGCAAGGACGTAAGAACCAGCGGTGGGGCGTATCGTCGGGTCATGGTGGGCGGGTACCGTAATACAAGAGTAACGCATTGGTGCGTTGCTTCGCGACCGCCCCGTCACAGCGTGGATTTTCAGCCACCGTTCAGTTTCGCGGCGCGCCATAACGCGTCCCATTCGGCGGCCGACAATTTCTCGAGCACCAGACCCTGCGTGCGCGCGGTTTGCTCCATGTGCGCGAAGCGACGCTCGAACTTGTTGTTCGCCGCGCGCAGGGATTCTTCCGCGTCCGCACCCAGATGCCGGCTCCAGTTCACGACCGAGAACAAGAGATCACCAATCTCTTCTGCCAGCGCGTCCCCGCCGGCCGTGCCGGCCGCGTCAACTTCCGCAATTTCCTCCAGCACCTTGGCGCGCACCTGCGTGCCGTCACTCCAGTCGAAACCCACGCGCGCGGCGCGCCGTGACAGTTTCGCCGCACGCGACAACGCCGGCAGTGCCTTGGGCACATCGCCCAGGACGCTCTCGGCATCAGCTCCCCGGTGAGCGGCGGCGCGTTCCCCGGCCTTCTGCTCTTCCCAGATGCGCTCGAGCTCCGCAGGGGTCGGCTGCGTTCCGGCAAATACATGGGGATGGCGCCGCACCAGCTTCTCGTGAATGGCCGTGGCGACCGCGGCGAAATCGAACCAGCCGCGCTCCTCGGCCATCCGCGCGTGGAAAACGACCTGGAAGAGCAGGTCCCCCAACTCATCGCGCAGGTGCCCGTGATCGCCGCGCTCGATGGCGTCGGCGACCTCGTAGGCCTCCTCGATGGTGAACGGTGCGATGCTCGCGAAGGTCTGTTGCAGATCCCAGGGACAGCCGCGCTGTGGATCACGCAGCCGCGCCATGAGCATCAGAAGATCGCGCAGTGCGCCTGCCGCGTCACTCATGAACGCGCTGGCGCCGTGGACAGCCGATACAGGGTCATCAACATCCCCGACGTCGCGCCCCAGATGGTGTGGTTCTCGTAGGTGATATCAAGGAAGTTCACTTCCTCGCCGGTGAACGGCGAGCGACGTCGCACCGGATGATGATTGGCGGGATCAAAAATGTACTTCAGCGGCACTTCGAAAGTCGCCTCGACCTCCGCCGGGTCGGCCTTGAGCGTGAACCCTGGCCGCACGAACGCCACCACCGGGGTAACACGAAAGCCGGTGATCACCAGGTGATCCGGCAGATAGCCGATGACCGATACAAACCCGGCATCGAGTCCGATTTCCTCACGGGCTTCGCGCAGCGCGGCAGCTTCCGGACTGACATCGCCCGGATCCATGCGTCCGCCGGGAAAACTCACCTGACCGGCGTGATGGCGCAGCTGGCTCGCGCGTTGCGTGAGGAGCACCGTCAGCTCCTCGCGTTCGACGAGCGGAATCAGCACCGCCGCCGGGGTCGGATGTCCGGGATAGAAATGCCGCGCCGTGACGGCCGCCCGGTCCCAGCTCCCCGGGACACGCCACTCGGCGTCCTCATGCCGCGGCTGCGAGCCCGCGAGGCGCGCGCGAATGACCTGCGCCCAGTCGATTTTTTCGCCCGCCTTCAGCCCCCGCCCCCGCCGCCACCCTTGATGCCGCCGGTAGTCAGCTCCGCAGGATCCAGCAGCTTCGCCAGCTGCTCGCGCGTCAGGTCGGTATTCTCCAGCGCCACCTCACGAATCGGCCGGCCCTGCGCATAGGCCTTCTTGGCAATAGCGGCGCCCTTCTCGTACCCGATCACCGGATTCAGCGCCGTCACCAGGATGGGATTGCGCTCCAGCGCCTCGGCGAGGCGCGCGGTGTTCACCTTGAAGCCGGCAATGGCGCTGTCGCCGAGCGCGCGCGCCACGTTCGCGAGCAAATGAATGCTCTCCAGCAGATTGTGCGTGATCACCGGCAGCATCACATTCAGCTGGAAGTTGCCGGACTGCCCCGCCACGGTGATGGTCGTGTCGTTGCCGATGACTTGCGCGGCGACCATGGTGGTGGCCTCGGGAATCACCGGGTTCACTTTGCCCGGCATGATGCTGCTGCCCGGCTGCAGCGCCGGCAGCGCAATCTCGGCAAGACCAGCCAGGGGGCCGCTGTTCATCCAGCGCAGGTCGTTGGCGATTTTCATGAGACTCACCGCGATCACTTTCAGCTGACCGGAGAGCTCCACGGCCGTGTCCTGCGCCGACATGGCTTCGAAATAGTTACGCGCCGGGACGAACGGCAGCCCCGTGAGGCCGGCGAGTTCCGCGCAAAAGCGCTGGCCGAAATCCGGATGGGCGTTGATGCCCGTGCCCACGGCGGTTCCCCCCTGGGCGAGTTGCAGCAGGCGCGGTTCCACCGCCGTCAGGCGCTGCAGTCCGTTCTCGATCTGGGTACGCCAGCCGGAGAGCTCCTGCGCGAGCGTCACCGGCATGGCGTCCATCAGGTGCGTGCGTCCGGTCTTGACGATGCCGCCGACCTCACGCTCCTTCGCCGCCAGCACATCACGCAGGTGCGCAAGCGCCGGCGCGAGCTCGCGCCGCACCTGCAGGGCGGCGCTCACGTGGATCGCGGTCGGGATCGAATCGTTGCTGCTCTGCCCCATGTTGACGTGGTCATTGGGATGCACGGCGCTGCCGAGGCGGCGGCTCGCGAGCGCCGCAATCACCTCGTTGGCGTTCATGTTGGAACTGGTGCCGGATCCGGTCTGAAACACATCGATCGGAAACTGCGCATCGTGAGCGCCGCTGACGACTTCCGCGGCGGCAGCGTCCACCGCCGCGGCCACCTTCGGATCAAGCAGTTTCAGGCCCAGGTTGGCGCGTGCGGCAGCCTGTTTCACCAGGCCCAGGGCGCCAATGAAAGCATGCGGCATGACCAGGCCGCTTTTCGGGAAATTGTCCACGGCGCGCTGCGTCTGCGCGCCCCACAAGGCATCGCTGGGCACCTTCAGCTCGCCCATGCTGTCATGTTCGACGCGGAAGGAATTCGTCATGCATGCGCTCCACGGTTATGATGTAAATTCTAGCACTTCGAGGTCCTCAGTAACGCATGTCCGCGAGCCCGCGCGACGCCCCGCCCGAGAGTGATTCGCTCGCCGCCGTCGACGCATTGTCGCCGCTTGACGGGCGCTATCGCGCTGCCACCGCGTCACTGCGTGCACTGCTCTCAGAAGGCGGACTCATTCGCGAGCGGGTGGGTATTGAGGCGCGCTGGCTCTTGCACCTGGCGGCCGCCGCGCCGCAGCTGCCGGGCGCGCAACTCTCCGCCGCGGTCCGCGAACGCGCGGAGCACCTGGCCGAGGCACCCGACGCAACCGCCGCCGCGGCCGTCAAGCTGATCGAGGCGCGCATCAACCATGACGTCAAGGCGGTCGAATATTATGTCCGCGCTGAACTCACCGCCGCCGGCGCGACCGCCGCAAACCTCGAGCTGGTGCACTTTGGCTGCACGTCCGAGGACATTAATAATCTCAGCTACGCCTGCCTGCTGAAGGCGGCGCGCGGCGAACTGCTCACCGTACTCGGCCAGCGGACCGGCGAGCTCACCGCGCTCGCGCATCGCTACGCCGACACCGTCATGCTCGCGCGCACCCACGGCCAGGCGGCGAGCCCCACCACCCTCGGCAAGGAAATCGGCAACTTCGCCGCGCGCCTCACGCGTGCGCAACAGCGCCTGGGCGCGGTGCACATCCTCGGCAAGTGGAACGGCGCGGTGGGCAATTTCAACGCCCAGGTGGCCGCCGTGCCGGGAGTGGACTGGCCGGCGGTCAGTGAAGCCTTCGTCACATCACTTTCGCTCGGGTACAACCCGTTCACGACGCAGATCGAACCGCACGACTGGATCGCCGAGTACTGCGACGCGCTCGCGGCTGCCAACATCGTACTCATCGACCTGTGCCGGGACTTCTGGGGTTACATCTCGCTCGGCTACCTGCGCCAGCGCGTGGTCGCCGGGGAAGTGGGCTCATCGACCATGCCGCACAAGATCAATCCCATCGATTTCGAGAACGCCGAGGGCAATCTCGGGGTCGCCAACGCGCTGTTGCGACACTTCGCCGACAAGTTGCCCGTGTCGCGCTGGCAGCGTGATCTCACCGACTCGACGGTACTGCGCAACCTTGGCGTCGCGCTCGGCCACACACTCATTGCCTGGAAGGCGCTCGGCCGCGGACTCACGCGGATCGAAGCGGACGGCGCGCGAATGGCAGCCGACCTTGCTGGCGCCTGGGAGGTGTTGGGTGAGGCGGTCCAGACGGTACTGCGTGCGGCCGGCGTCGCCGGTGGTTACGAACGGCTGAAGGATTTCACTCGCGGCCGCAGCATCGACGCGCCGATGCTGGCGCAGTTCATCGACACCCTGCCCCTCGCCGCGCCCGAGAAGGCTCGCCTCAAAGCCATGAAGCCGCAGGACTACGTCGGTCTCGCTGCCGAGCTCGCCCGACGCGTGTAGGTCGCCGGCTGGGCGTTACCTCGCGCCAAGGCTCCGCTTGCCCAATTCACCCAAGGACTTGGGCTGGGCACCTAAAACGACCATGAAGTGCGAACTGCGTTCGATTTTGGGGCCATCGGGGAGATCCGCGGCGATCAAACCGTGACCGGTTTGGCACCGCACTGCCGGGGTGCGTCGCTAACATCGCTCGTAGCCTGCTCTTTTTGCGGGCATGGAGCGGATGCCACACGTGGCAATGACTGGGGAACTGGACCTGACCGGTGACTTCGCACAGCTCGCGAAGGCACGCTATGCACCGGAATCCGTCGGCCGGCCGCGTGGCGCAGGCTCAGGTCGCCAGGGAGCCGAGACGCTGGCCGTCCTCACCTCTTTATCCGAAGTGCGCGCCGCGGTGAATGAAATCGCCGCCACCGCGCAGCGGCTGATCTCCATATTCACCCCCGACCTCGAGCCGGATCTGTATGAGCAGACCGCGTTCCTCGACGTCATCAAGCACTTTGTCCTGACACGCAGCTTCGCCAAGGTGCGCGTGCTCCTGGCTGAGCCCAGCCGGGTCATGCGCGACAGCAATAGCTTCGTCGCCATGGGGCGGCGCCTGTCGAGCTGCATCGATATCCGCTACGTCGCCGCCCAGTCCCAGCAGCGCGCGTCGGCGTACCTGATCGCCGATGATCGGGCGATCGTCTACCGGCTGCGTGCCGACACCTGGGACGGCGTCTCGGACATCAACAATCCGGTCGCCGCCCGCCTCTATCTGCAGGAATTCGACCAGGTCTGGGACGCGAGCGCCGCGGAGCATGGTCTGCGCGCCGCCCGCCGCGGCTGAAGTTTTCCTGATTGTCCGCCGCGCCCCTCGCGGACGACCGCTACAATCCCGTGATGCTCCGGACACCCGATGTGACCGTCGCGGCGGTCACGGAAACTGACGGCCGCTTCCTGCTGGTTGAAGAACGGATCAACCGGCAGCTGGTCTTCAACCAACCCGCAGGACACGTCGAACGCGGCGAAACGCTGCTGGCGGCGATCGTGCGCGAAGTGCAGGAAGAGACGGCCTGGCAGTTCGAGCCGCAGGCGCTCGTGGGCGTGTATTCCTGGCGCAATCCACAAAACGGCCGCTCATTCCTGCGCTTTGCGTTCACCGGCGCTGTGAGAGGTCACGATCCTCAGGCGCGGCTGGATCGCGGCATCGTGGCGACGCATTGGCTGTCGCATGCGCAGCTGAAGGAGCGCGAGACGCGCCTGCGAAGCCCGCTCGTCATGCGCTGCGTCGAGGACTATCTCGGCGGCGTTCGCCGCCAGCTCGCGCCCATCGCGCACCTGGATCTGGGTGCTGCCCTTACGGTTGAGGCGCTGGCGATCTGAGGACGGGTTAGAATTTCTCCATGAGTTCCTGTCTACCCCCGCCCGCAGCTGGTGATCGCGTCGTTGTCGGTCTCTCCGGTGGCGTGGACTCTGCCGTCGCCGCGCTCCTTCTAAAGCAGGCCGGCTGGGACGTGCAGGGGCTCTTCATGAGCAACTGGGACGACGACGATGCCTACTGCACTGCGGCGCAGGATTTCCAGGACGCGCGCGCGGTGGCTACGACGCTTGCCATCCCGCTGCATCGGGTGAGTTTTGCCGCCCAGTACCGCGAGCGCGTGTTCGAGCATTTCCTGAATGAACACCGCGCCGGCCGCACGCCCAACCCGGACGTGCTGTGCAACCGCGAGATCAAGTTCGGCGCGGCCCTGCGCTACGCGCAACGCCTGGGGGCGAGCCATTTTGCCACCGGGCACTACGCGCGCCTGGCCCACAGCGTCGCGGCTGTTGAGTTGCACAAGGCCAGCGATGCCACGAAGGACCAGAGTTATTTTCTGCACGCGGTGCCGCTCGGGGAGTTCGCGCGGGTACTCATGCCCTTAGGGGACCTGGCGAAGCCCGAAGTGCGTGAGCACGCCCGCCGCGCGGGCCTGGCGGTGTTCGACAAACCCGACAGCACCGGCATCTGTTTTATCGGCGAACGCCCGTTCCGTGAGTTTCTCGCCCGCTACCTCGCACGCACTCCCGGCCCCATAGAGTCCCCCGAGGGCGAACGCCTCGGTACGCACGAGGGGCTGGCGTTCTATACGCTCGGTCAGCGCGGCGGACTCGGCGTTGGCGGCCGTCCCGGCCATACCGTGGACGCCTGGTACGTAGCGAACAAGGACGCCAGGCGCAACACGCTCGTCATCGTGCAGGGGCATGATCACCCGCTATTGCGCAGCGGTGCACTATTGACGGAAGGCTGGCACTGGCTCGCCCCGGCGCGGCGCGCACCCTTCCCGTGCACCGTGAAGGTGCGTTATCGCCAGGCGGATCAGCCGGCGTTCCTCGAGCCGCGTGCGGATGGCAGCATGCACATCCGTTTCGAGCACCCGCAGCGTGCGGTCACGCCCGGCCAGTACGCGGTTGCCTACGAGAACGACCGCTGCCTGGGCGGCGGCGTGATCGCCTCAGCGACGCCGGTGACCTTGGCGGCCGAGGCAGCCTAGGGTCTGCCCGGTCGCAGCCGGCCAAAGTCCGTCCGCTCACCCCACCGCGAAGTGCTCGGCTGCTGAGGTGATCGCGGCAGGTGGGCGTCGAGCCACGCCTTTGGCCGGCGGAAACGGAGCTGCTGTCCGCCGAAATCGCTTCCTGCGAATTTCGGCCAATCAACCAGAATCCTGCGCGCGACTGCCGCGCCCGATATAATTGCGGGCTCAAAGCGGAGGCACGCATGACGAACAGTTTCCGGGCGCGCTCAACCCTCAAGGTCGGCGACCGTTCCTACGAGATCTGGAGCCTCGCGGCGCTGCCGCAGGACAAGGTCGCACGCCTGCCCTTCTCGCTGAAGATCCTGCTCGAGAATCTCCTGCGCTCGGAAGATGACGTGAGCGTAACGCGGGCCGACATCGAGGCGCTCCTCGAGTGGGATCCGGCCGCAAGACCCTCGCACGAGATCGCCTTCACGCCGGCGCGAGTCATTCTGCAGGATTTCACGGGCGTGCCGTGCGTGGTGGACCTGGCGGCGATGCGCGACGCGATCGTGCGCTTAGGGGGCGATGCCGAGCGCGTCAATCCGCTCAACCCCGCCGAGCTGGTCATTGACCACTCAATCCAGGTGGATGAGTACGGCACGCTGGGCGCACTGGCTGCGAACACCGCCATTGAATTCTCGCGCAACAAGGAGCGCTACGCGTTTCTGCGCTGGGGCCAGACGGCGTTCCGCAATTTCTCGGTCGTGCCGCCTAACACTGGCATCGTCCACCAGGTGAATCTTGAGTACCTTGGGCGGGTGATTTTCGATGCCGAGACCAACGGCACGCGCCGCGCCTACCCCGACACACTGGTCGGCACCGATTCACACACCACCATGATCAACGGCCTGGGCGTCCTCGGCTGGGGAGTGGGCGGCATCGAGGCCGAAGCCGCCATGCTCGGCCAGCCCGTGACCATGCTGATCCCGCAGGTCATCGGTTTTCGGTTTGACGGGCGGCTGCAACCGGGCGCCACCGCCACGGATCTCGTCCTCACCGTGACCGAATTGCTGCGTAAGAAGGGCGTGGTTGACAAGTTCGTGGAGTTCCACGGCGACGGACTTGCCAACCTGCCGCTCGCCGACCGCGCCACCATTGCCAACATGGCGCCCGAGTACGGCAGCACCTGTGGCATATTCCCGATCGACACCGAAACGGTGCGCTACCTCGAGCTCTCCGGTCGTACGCGTGAGCGCATTGATCTGGTGAGCACCTACGCCAAGGCGCAGGGCATGTGGCGCAACCAGGGGGCGACGGTCGCTCGCTACAGCGATGAGCTGGAACTGGATTTAGGCAGCGTCGAGCCGAGTCTGGCAGGTCCGCGCCGGCCACAGGATCGCGTGCCGCTGAAGAGCGCGAAACAGGTCTACGAGACCAACGCAAAGAAAGCCGACGCTGAGCGCACCGCCCGCAAGTCCGCCGGCAACGGCGTCGCCGCTGCGGCGCTCGACGGCAAGAATGTCGAGCTCAAGGACGGTGCGGTGCTCATCGCTGCCATCACGAGCTGCACCAACACCTCCAATCCCGTCGTGATGCTGGGAGCGGGCCTCCTCGCCCGCAAGGCGCGCGCGCGCGGCCTCACCTCCAAGCCGTGGGTGAAGACCAGCCTCGCGCCCGGCTCACGCGTCGTGACCGATTACTTCACCAAGGCCGGCGTGCTGGATGACCTCGCCGCGCTGGGTTTTGACGTCGTTGGCTACGGATGTACCAGTTGCATCGGCAACAGTGGCCCGCTGAAGCCGGAGATCTCCGCGGCCGTCAAGGCCGGAGATCTCACCGCCTGCGCGGTGCTCTCGGGCAATCGCAATTTCGAAGGCCGTGTACATCCGGAAGTGCGCATGAATTTCCTTGCCTCTCCGCCCTTGGTGGTCGCGTACGCGCTCGCCGGTACACTCGACATTGATCTCACGACCGAGCCTTTGGGAACCGACCAGAGCGGCAAAGGCGTCATGCTGGCCGACATCTGGCCGAGCGACATCGAAGTGCAGGATCTGCTCAAGAACTCCATCGATGCACAGATGTTCCGCGACAGCTATGCCGGTGTGTTCAAGGGTGATGACAACTGGGCCAGCATCAAGGTGCCCGCCGGTAAGCGCTACACCTGGGACAGCGCCTCCACCTACGTGAAGAATCCGCCCTACTTCGACGGCATGACCATGACGCCGCCGCCGCTCACCGACGTGCGCGGCGCGCGGGCGCTGGCGATGGTGGGCGACTCGGTGACTACCGACCATATCTCTCCGGCCGGCAACATTGCCAGGAGCAGCCCCGCGGCGCGCTACCTCATCGAACAGGGCGTGGCACCAAAAGACTTCAACTCCTACGGCTCGCGGCGCGGCAATCACGAAGTGATGATGCGCGGCACATTCGCGAACATCCGCCTGCGCAACCTCCTGGTGCCGGGCGTGGAAGGCGGTGTCACGGTGCACCTGCCCGACGGCGAACAGTCCTCCATCTACGACGCCGCCATGCGCTACAAGAAGGAAGGCACACCGCTCCTCGTGCTCGCCGGACGCGAGTACGGTACCGGCTCCTCACGCGACTGGGCCGCCAAGGGCACCTTGCTCCTGGGCGTGCGCGCCGTCATCGCCGAAAGCTTCGAGCGCATTCACCGCTCGAACCTCATCGGCATGGGCGTGGCGCCGCTGCAGTTCCTGCCAGGGCAGAACGCCGCTTCATTGAAGCTCACCGGCCGCGAGGTGTTCGATATCGCGGGCCTGTCATCGGCTGATGCGCGCGAGGTTAGCGTCACGGCGACACCCGAGAAAGGCGCGCCGATCACGTTCAAGGCGCGCCTGCGCATTGATACGCCGAAGGAGCGCGAGTACTACCGGCACGGCGGCATTCTGCAGTACGTGTTGCGGCAGCTCGCCACCCAAGGCAACGCCGCCTGACCGACGCCGGCGCGGACTTCCCGGC
>JANWKL010000063.1 GCA_025451375.1 Steroidobacteraceae bacterium | reverse complement strand
GGATGGCGGGGGTTCCGAAAGCAATGGACCGGGTGGCAGCGGGGGCAGTGAGGAGGAGGCCGAAGACGGTGGCGGCTCGGTGCCCGCCGCCTGCCGCTCCTCTGTCAGCCGCGCGAGCGCGTTGAACACGCTCGAACAGCGGCCGCAGCGCACGTGGCCCTGGGCGACGCGCAGATCGGCCGCGGTTACCACTAAGGTAAGCGCGCACTTGGGGCAGATCGTGAACATGAGACTTGAAGGCCCGGTCCGTCAGCTACGCCGGCCCGCGAGGCACGTCCAGCCATCGCAGTCACCGAAGCGGGAGACATCAAAGCATGGGGCGTAAGCAGCTGTCACGTCAGCAGCCTCCGCGTCCATGAGGCCCGCGAGTACGACCTGGCCGCCGGAGCGGACGAAGCGGGAAAAGCTGGGGACCAGCTCGCGCAACGGTTCCGAGAGGATGTTCGCCAGCAGCACATCGGCCTCCGGCGGCAGCGAATCTGCATGCGTGTGGATGTGCACGCGCTCCGCGACGGCGTTGGCGAGCGCATTGTCGCGCGTTGCGGTGAGCGCCTGGGGATCGATGTCGAAGCAATGCACTGACTGCGCTCCGAGCTTCGCGGCGGCGAGCGCCAGCACGCCCGAGCCGCAGCCGTAGTCGATGACGCGCATCCCGGGCGTGAGATGCGCGTCGAGCCATCGGAGGCACAGGGCCGTGGTGGGATGGGTGCCGGTGCCGAAGGCGAGCCCGGGGTCGAGGTTCACGACCACGGCCAGAGGGTCCGCGACGCGTTCGTGGAAAGGACAGATCCACAGCCGCTCGCCGAAGCGCATGGCGTGAAAATCTTTCAGCCATTCGCGCTCCCAGACGCGATCTGCCACGGTGCGGGCGTGTATGCGTTGAGGATTGAGCCCGAAGCCGCGCGCCAGTGATTGCCGCAGCGCTTCGGGGTCGAGCGACGCGTCGAAGAGTGCCTGGAGGCGGGTCGCCGGCCAGAGGCGGAACTCCCCGGGCGCAGGCTCCAGTACCGGATCATCCTGTGAGTCGGTGTAGGTCACCGCGAGGGCGCCGTGCTCAACGCACACCGCTTCCGCGGCCTCAGGATCCAGCGACCCTAAGTCGAACGACAGCGTAAGGAAGGCATGGGCCAATCAACGCAGTCCTAAGCGCCGCTCCAGGTAGTGGATGTCGGTGCCGCCCTTCTGGAACGCGGCGTGGTTGCAGATTTCCTGGTGCAGCGCCACGTTGGTCTTGATGCCCTCGATGACCATTTCGGCGAGCGCATTTTTCATGCGCGCGATCGCGGTTTCGCGCGTGTCGCCGTGGCTGACGATCTTGGCGATGAGGGAGTCGTAATACGGCGGCACGTTGTAGCCGGAGTAGATGTGGCTGTCGACGCGAATGCCCGGGCCGCCGGGGGCGTGCCACAGGCGGATGGGGCCGGGCGAGGGCATGAACGTCTTGGGATCTTCCGCGTTGATGCGGCATTCCATGGCGTGGCCGCGGATCTGCACATCGCCCTGCGTGTACGGCAGGCGCTCGCCGGCGGCGATCAGCAGCTGCGCCTTCACCAGGTCGATCCCGGTGATGAGCTCGGTCACCGGATGTTCCACCTGGATACGGGTGTTCATTTCAATGAAGTAGAACTCCCCGTCCTGGAACAGGAACTCGAGCGTACCGGCGCTGCGGTAGCCCACGGCGCGGCACGCCTCGACACAGCGGTCACCCATGAACTTGCGCTGCCGCGCGGTGATGCCGGGGGCGGGCGCCTCCTCGATGACCTTCTGGTGGCGCCGCTGCATCGAGCAGTCGCGCTCGCCGAGGTGGATAACGTTGCCATGGCCGTCCGCCAGCACCTGGAATTCGATGTGCCGCGGCCGCTCCAGGAATTTCTCCATGTACACCTGGTCATTGCCGAACGCCGCCCGCGCCTCGGAGCGGGTGATGCTGATCGCGTTCAGGAGCGAGGCGTCGGTGTGCACCACGCGCATGCCGCGACCGCCACCGCCGCCGGACGCCTTGATAATGACCGGGTAGGTGATGTCGCGTGCGATGCGCAGGTTCTCATCCCCGTCATCACCGAGCGGACCGTCGGAACCGGGTACGCACGGCACGCCATGCGACTTCATGACCCGGATCGCGGAGACCTTGTCGCCCATGGTGCGAATGGTCTCGGCCTTGGGCCCCACAAAGACGAAGCCGCTCTTCTCAACCCGTTCGGCGAAGTCTGCGTTCTCGGACAGGAAGCCGTAGCCGGGGTGGATCGCCACCGAGTCGGTGACTTCCGCGGCGCTGATAATGGCCGGCATGTTCAGATAGCTGCCCAAGGAGGGGGGCGGGCCGATACACACCGACTCGTCGGCGAGCAGCACGTGTTTGAGGCTGTAGTCAGCTGTTGAATGCACCGCCACGGTCTTGATGCCCAGTTCCCGGCAGGCGCGCAGGATTCGCAACGCGATCTCGCCGCGGTTGGCGATGACGACCTTCTCGATCATGATGGGTTTATTCGATTACGAACAACGGCTGACCGAACTCGACCGGATCGCCGTTTCTGGCCATGATCGAGGAGATCTTGCCGGCCTTGTCGGCCTCGATCTGATTCATCATCTTCATGGCCTCGATAATGCACAGCACCTGGCCAATCTTGATTTCATCCCCGATTTCCACGAACGCCTTCGCCGCCGGCGACGGGGATGCGTAGAAAGTACCGACCATCGGCGCGGTGATCACGTGCTCGTTGGTCTTGGGCTTCGGCGCCGCACTCTCCACGGCGGGCAGCGCAGCGGCGATCGGCGCCACCGCCGCGCTCGGTGCCGGGATCTGCACGTACTGCGGCATGGCGTGTGGGTGCGCACTGGCCACCGGCATGCGGCTGATCCGCACCGCCTCTTCGCCTTCTTTAATCTCAATCTCAGCGATGCCGGATTCCTCCAGCAGCTCGATGAGTTTCTTGATTTTTCTGATATCCATGCCGGGAATGCCCCCAAAGGTTTTTTAAATGCGGGCGAGGCGCTCGACAGCGGCGCGCACGGCCAGTTCGTAGCCGAGCGCTCCCAAGCCGGTGATGACGCCCAATGCAATGTCTGAGAAGTACGAATGCCGCCGGAAGCTCTCGCGCGCGTGCACGTTCGAGAGGTGAACCTCGATGAACGGCAGTCCAACCCCCAGGATCGCGTCGCGCAGCGCCACGCTCGTGTGGGTGAGGCCGCCGGGGTTGAGCACCATGAACTTGATGCCCTCGGGAGCGGCGCGCTGAACGCGCTCGATCAGCTCGTGTTCCGCGTTGCTCTGGAAGCTGATCAACTCGTGGCCTGCAGCCTGTGCGAGTTGCGCCGAGCGTTTCTCAATGGCCGCGAGCGTGTCCGTACCGTAGACAGCCGGTTCCCGGGTGCCAAGCAGATTGAGGTTCGGGCCGTTCAATAACAGCACTCGGGCCATGGGATCCGTGACTTCTGATGAGCCTTATGACAAGCGAAGCGTCGCGAATGTAACCCAATTCACCCCGATCTGGGTACTTCCAGGGGGTAATTGCGAAGATCTGGCGAGACTCGGTCTATTGCGCTGCGACAGTCCCGGACGAGGCTCTCGCGGCAGCAAGGCGCGCGATCGCAGCACCAATCGCGTCCCTGGCGGCCTTGAGGGAGAGAGTCCCTGAGTCGACCTCACCGATACGGTCGATGATGAACTCAGCCTCGTCGCGGTGCAGTTCGCCGACCTTGAGCGCGACAACCCGGCCCTGGCTATCCGCAAACACGCTGAAGGGCAGAACGGTATCCATCCCGAATGCCTGGGCGGCCTCGAATCCCCCGCGCTCGCCGAGGAGGATCGGGTAACTGATCTTGTGGTCCACTGTGTACTTCCGCACTTCATCGCCGTGATCAATGGCAATGCCGACAATCTCTAGCTTTTTAGCCGCATTTTCGGCGCGTAGTTGCTCGAGCAAGGGAATTTCCCGGCGGCAGGGCTCACACCACGTGGCCCAGAAGTTCACCACCACCGGGTGGCCGCTCCACTGCGAAAGCTGATGGGACGCTCCGTCCAGTCCGGGAAGACGGACGTCCGGCAGGCGTTCAGGGACTTTCCGCACCGGCAGTTCCGGTGCCGCATCCGCAGGCCCCCCGGGCGACGACGCAGCTATTACGGTCGGTGGGACCGCATACAAGGTGGGCCGAGCGGGTTTGGAGAACCGGTAATACGCGTAACCGCACGCAGCGGAGGCGATGAGTATGGCAACCCCCGACATCACGCCCCGGGCGCCCGCACGACGCGCCGGCCCCGGAGGCGCTGCGATCACGGCGCTTCGAGCGCGGCTCGTGACACTGCCGCGAACGGTTCCGCCTTCATGTAGCCGACCACGCGGTACTGGGCACGCTCCTCGCCGTTCTTGTTGTAGAACGCGATCGTCGGCGGACCGATGATATTGAAGTGTTTGAGGAGCGCCTGATCGTCCGCGTTATTGGCGGTTACATCAGCCCGCAGCAGCACCGCGGTGCTCAAGGCCGCCTGCACACGCGCATCGGTGAACGTGTAGCGCTCCATCTCCTTGCACGAGGTGCACCAGTCGGCGGAGAAATCCACCACCACACCCTGGCCGTGCTCCCTGGCCTCGCCCACCAGGCGCGTGAGTTCCGCGACGGATTTCACCGGCCGGAAGGGTAATTCGCGGGCGTGGGAGGCGAGCGCGGGAATCGGCGCGAGGGGATCGGTGCCGCCAAGCGCTGCGCCGCTCACGAGCACCAGACCGTACAGGCCCGCGGCGACACCCGCACCGCGCACCGCCCAGAGCACGGCCGCGCGCCCGCGCGCTTCGCGCCACAGCAGCCAGCCCAGAGTAAGCGCCGGCACGGCCCACAGGAGCAGCGCCAGGCGCTCCGGGACGACCCGCGCGAGCATCCATACGGCGACCGCCAGCATCATGACGCCAAAGAGTTTCTTCACCGTATCCATCCACGGGCCGGCCTTCGGCAGGAGCCTGCCGGCGGAAGCGCCCACGACCAGAAGCGGCGTACCCATACCGATGCTCATCGCGAACAGCGCCCCGCCGCCGCGCGCGATCTGACCGGTCTGGCTGATGACGAGCAGCGCTCCGACCAGCGCAGGGCCCACGCAGGTGGTGACAATCAGCGCCGACAGCGCGCCCATGATCGCCACGCCGCCGAAAGTGCCGGCGGACTGCCGATTGCTCAGCTGCGCTATGCGCGACTGGATCGAGGAGGGCATCTGCAGCGTGAAGGCGCCAAACATCGACAGCGCGAGCACCACGAACAACGCCGCGAATAGCGTGAGCACCCACCACTGCTGGAAGAGGGTCTGGATCTGGCTGCCGGCGGCAGCCCCCGCAATGCCGGCCAGGGTATAGGTGAGCGCCATGCCGAGTACGTAGGTGAGCGAGAGCGCGAACGCGCGCCCGGTGGTGATGTTGCTGCCGCCGCCGGCGATGATGCCGGCGAGGATCGGCACCATGGGCAGCACGCACGGAGTGAACGCGAGCAGGAGACCCGCGAGATAAAACCAGCCGAGCATGATCAGCGGATTGCCGCTACGGATGAGTCCGGCAAACCAATCCTGCTCGGCCGGCGCGTGGGCGGCGTTGCCCGCCGCGGCGCCCCCGCCGCTGCTGACACCCGCGGTGCCCGCGCCACCGGCGGTGCGCGCCGGCAGGTGCAGCGTGACGTCCTTGGTGATCGGCGGATAACACAGGCCGGCTTCGGCACAGCCCTGGTAGGTGACCTGCAATGGCAGTTCAAACGAGCCGGTGCCCGCGCGGGCGACCGGCACCAGCGCAGTCAGCTCGTGGTGATAGATCTCCTGCCTGCCGAAGTACTCGTCATTCTTGATCAGTCCCGCGGGCAGCTGGGGGGTGCCGAGCTGGGCGGCGGCGGAGGAAGTGGCGACCTTGATGCGCGCCCGGTAGAGGTAGTACCCGTCCGCGATCTCCCAAGTCAGGCGCACCTGGTCCGTGCCCGCGGCGCTCGCGTTGAAACGGAAAGCCTGGTCGGCCTCGAGAAACTGATCGCCGCCGGTCTTCGCGGCCTTCAGTACGGCGTCGATCCCCGTGGGCTTGGTCTTAAGTTCCGCAGCAGGCTGCGCCCAGACGCCGGCACAGGCGAACCCGAGCAACGCAACAGCCAGGGGAATATGTCTAATGAGCAGGCGCATAGAGTGTCGGGTGACCTTATAGCTCAGGGCTTGGACGGAGGGCAGGAACTACCGTTCAGTCTGGCCGCACGTGGGGCGTTCCAGGCGTTCCGGGGGCTCCTGAGGGCTCCCTGGCGCCAATGATGGCAAGAAAGGCCCTTTGTCCGCTTGAATTCGGCGGCGGCGCCCCTATCATTAGCAGCCGCGACGGGAGAGTGCTAATAGATTCCTCCTGCCGGCGCAATCCACAACCCAATCAGAAGTCCAAAGGAGCGATTAACCATGAAGATCCGTCCTCTTCATGACCGCGTCATCGTGAAGCGCCTGGAGGAGGAACGTCTCTCCCCGGGTGGCATCGTTATTCCCGATACCGCGGCCGAAAAGCCGGTACAGGGAAAGATCGTCGCAGTCGGCAAAGGAAAGATTCTCGAGGACGGCAAAGTCCGCCCGGTCGACGTGAAGGTCGGCGACAAGATCCTGTTCGGCAAGTACAGCGGAACCGAGGTCAAAGTCGACGGTGAAGATCTTGTGGTCATGCGCGAAGAAGACGTCATGGCCGTGATTGAAGGCAAGTAAGCGAGGATCACGACAATGGCTGCTAAAGAAGTCCGTTTCAGCGATGACGCGCGCGCCCGCATGTTCCGCGGAGTGAATGTCCTCGCCAACGCCGTCAAGGCGACCTTAGGCCCCAAGGGCCGTAATGCTGTGCTCGAGAAGAGCTTCGGCGCCCCCACCATCACCAAGGATGGCGTGTCGGTCGCGAAGGAAATCGAGCTCAAAGACAAGTTCGAAAACATGGGCGCGCAGATGGTGAAGGAAGTCGCTTCCAACACCTCTGACGAGGCTGGTGATGGCACCACCACCGCCACGGTGCTCGCCCAGGCGATCATCCGCGAGGGCCTCAAGGCCGTCGCCTCGGGCCGCAACCCGATGGACATCAAGCGTGGTATCGACAAAGCGGTCATCTCCGCCGTCGAGGAGCTGAAGAAGCTGTCCAAGCCCTGCAAGGACTCCAAGGCGATTGCCCAGGTCGGCACGATCTCGGCGAACTCCGACGAGTCGATCGGCAAGACCATTGCCGAGGCGATGGAGAAGGTCGGCAAGGAAGGCGTGATCACGGTCGAGGAAGGCCAGAGCCTGGCGAACGAGCTGGAAGTGGTCGAGGGCATGCAGTTTGACCGCGGTTATCTCTCGCCGTACTTCATCAACAATCAGCAGAACCAGACCGCCGAGCTTGATAAGCCGGTGATCCTGCTGGTCGACAAGAAGATCTCCAACATCCGTGAGCTGTTGCCGCTGCTCGAGTCGGTGGCCAAGGCCGGGCGTCCGCTGCTCGTCATCGCCGAGGACCTCGAGGGTGAGGCGCTGGCGACACTGGTGGTCAACAACATCCGCGGCATCCTCAAGGTGGCCTCCGTCAAGGCTCCGGGCTTTGGCGATCGCCGCAAGGCCATGCTGCAGGACATCGCGACGCTTACCGGCGGCACGGTCATTTCCGACGAAGTCGGCCTGTCGCTCGAGAAGGCAACGCTGAACGATCTGGGCGAGGCCAAGAAGATCGTCGTGGAGAAGGAAAACACCACGATCATCGACGGTCACGGCAAGGCTGCCGACATCAAGGCGCGCATCGAGTCGATCCGCGCCCAGGCCGAAGAGGCCACGTCCGACTACGACAAGGAGAAGCTGCAGGAGCGGGTTGCCAAGCTCTCCGGCGGCGTCGCCGTGATCAAGGTTGGCGCTGCCACCGAGATCGAGATGAAGGAAAAGAAGGCCCGCGTCGAAGACGCGCTGCACGCGACTCGCGCTGCGGTGGAAGAGGGCGTGGTCCCGGGCGGCGGTGTGGCGCTGATTCGCGCGCAGCGCGCGCTCGAGAAGCTCGAGGGTGCGAATGAGGACCAGACGGTCGGCATTCGTATCCTGTCGCGCTCCATCGAGGAGCCGTTGCGCCAGATCGTCGAGAACGCCGGCGAGGACGCTGCGGTGGTTCTCAACCGTGTGAAGGAAGGCAAGGGCCCGTTCGGCTACAACGCCGCCACGGGTGACTTCGGCGACATGCTCGATGCCGGCATCCTGGACCCGACCAAAGTGACCCGTCTGGCACTGCAGAACGCCGCCTCGGTGGCGGGTCTGCTGCTCACGACCGAGGTCATGGTGGCCGAGGCCCCGAAGGATGATGACCACAGCCATGCGGGCGGCCCGGGTGGTATGGGCGGCATGGGCGGCATGGACATGTAAGAACGTCCTCTGACGGAAGGGGGCCAGAACAAGTGAATTTTGGCCCCCTCTAAAGAGGTATCGATTCTGCAAGCAACAGCCGATAGGCTTTACATAACAGTTAAGGGTTAGCGACCGGCCTCAACGTCGGGCGCCACCCCCAAAGCCGCGGGACAAGACCCCCTATTCCGCGCATTACTTGCAGGCCCCTTCACCGGGGCCTGTTTTTTTTTAGGTCTTGGTGGCGATGTTGCATCGCAACTACTTCCCCGCATCCCCGCTGAAGCGCTATCGTCGTGTGAAGGAGGCTCACCATGGGCTTTATCCGCTTCCACGGCCGCGTCGCGACCACCTGCTTAGGCCTGCTCGCGCTCGCCGCCTGTGCCCGGTCCGCACCGGATGAGATGGCCTGGGCCCGCTCGGCCCTGGAGCGCAACAAACAGATCGAAATCGTCGCGACCGATCCCCAGAGCCGCGCCTTCACTGTGCGCCAGAAGGACACGGGCGAGTTGCGCATGGTGCGCGCCGATGAGTTGGTTGGCGCGGCCGCAGCTGGCGTGACCGGTGCTGCGGCTGCGGACGGACCAGCTGTGGCGGCCGCGGCTGCGACGCCGGCAACCCCGCAGGCGCCCGCGTCACCGACGCCCAGCGCCGCGGGCAGCACCGCGTGGATCTCGCAGGAAGCACCGGCCGCGGTGCCCGCGCAGTCCATGCACCCGGGGGCTGCGGCTACCGCAGGTTCCGCCGGGCGTGTGTTGGAAGCCGGACCCGGCTACAGCATCAAGGCCGCAGCGACCAGCTCCGGCGGTGGCGGGCGTTCGCGCGAGGCCAGCGTCACCAGCGCCGCGCTCGAGCGGCGCCACGAACCGATCATCTGCCAGGGCTCGCGCATGCTGCAGATCGACAACCGCAACCTCGTGTTCGACGGCGACGCGGTCAGCGCCGAGGACGGCTGCGAGATCCACATCACCAACAGCCACATCAGCGCCAGCGGCGTCGGCGTCTCCGCGCGCGCGGCCAACGTGCACATCGACAACAGTCAGATCGAAGGGGATGCCGCCTCGATCGATGCCTCGCAGGGCGCGCAGGTCTATGCCGAATCATCACGGTTCCGCGGCATGAGCCGGCGGCTCGATACCGCGGCGTTCCACGACCTCGGGGGCAACGTCTGGAACTGAGGTGATCGATTGGCAAAAATCGCAGGAAGCGATTTTTGCGGACATTGGCTTCGTTTCCGCGGGCAAAGGGCGTGGCCTTTGCCCGCTGCGCTGGTGACCACGGGGCTTGTTCGACAGTGCTGACACGCTCCAATGTACCTGCGCAGATCAGCACCGAGCTTGCCGGTCTCATTGAGCGCTCGCTCGAAGCGCTCAACGCCAACCCCGCCGCGAGCGCGGCGCTCGAGCAGGCGCCCGCGGCGGTGCGCGATTCGGTGCGTACCGTGTTCGCCGCCAGCGACTTCGTCTCCCAGGCGTGCGCGCGCGATCCGCAGCTGCTGGACGCATTGATCACGAGCGGGGATCTGGAACGCGCGCTCGGCGCTCCGGAATTCATTCGCCGCGCACCGCAACCGGCTGAGGATCCGCCGCCCGACGCGCAGCTGCAGGCGGAGCTGCGCCGCTGGCGGCGCCACGAGCTGGTACGCATTGCCTGGCGGGATCTGGCGGGCTGGGCCCCCTTGACCGAGACCCTGGCCGAACTCACCGCATTCGCAGATGCCGCGATTGCCACGGCGCTGGCGCACGCGCGCCGTACGCTCGTCGCGCGCTACGGCGAGCCGCGCTCCGCCGGTGGCCAGGTGCAGCCACTGCTCATCATCGGCATGGGGAAGCTCGGTGGTGGTGAGCTGAACTTCTCCTCCGACGTGGATCTCGTGCTGTTGTTTCCCGAGCACGGTGACACCGACGGCGCGCGCGGCATTGCCAACGAGGAATTCTTCACCCGCCTGGGGCAGGGGCTGGTGCGCCTGCTCGAAACACGCACCCCCGATGGCTTCGTGCTCCGGGTCGACCTGCGACTGCGGCCATTCGGGGACTCCGGTCCCCTGGTCGTAAGCTTCTCCTCCTTCGAGGATTACCTGCCGCGGCACGGCCGTGACTGGGAGCGCTATGCGTATGTGAAGGCGCGCCCGATCACCGCGCCAGAGCGTTTTGGCGAGCTTGAAGCCAGCGCGTTGCGGCCGTTCGTGTACCGGCGTTACCTCGATTACGGCGTGTTCGAGAGCCTGCGGGAGATGAAGGCGCTCATCCAGCGCGAAGTCGCGCGCCGCGAGCTCGCCGATCACGTGAAGTCCGGCCCCGGCGGGATTCGTGAGATCGAGTTCATCGTCCAGGCGCTGCAGCTGACGCGCGGCGGGCGCGACCGGCGGCTGCAGACGCCGTCGCTGTTCGCAGCGCTCGAGCATCTCGCCGCGATCCAGCTGCTGCCGGCGGCGGCGGCTGCGGAGTTGCGCGAGGCGTATGTTTTCCTGCGCCGGCTCGAGAATCGCCTGCAGATGCTCGCCGACGCGCAGGTGCATCAGCTGCCTACGGAGGCGCTCGGGCGCGAGCGGCTGGCACTTGCCATGGGCGCGCCTGACTGGCCGGCGCTCGCTGCCGAAATCGAGCGGCAGCGCGACCGGGTCAGCCGCCATTTCCGGCTGACCTTCGGCGCCGGCGAAACGGACAACGCTTCGGTGCGGGTGGACCTGGGACGATTCTGGGACACCGAGGCGGAGGCTGCGGCACTGGAGGCAGCGCTCACGCGTGCCGGCTTCACCGACAGTGCCGAAGTGGCACGCCTGCTCCTGGAGCTGCGGTCCTCGTCCCTGGTGCGCAGGCTCGATGAACCCGGGCGGCAGCGTCTGCAGGCGCTGCTGCCGGCGCTGCTCGCCGATGTGGCCAAGAGCAGCGCGCAGCTGCCGGTGCTGCGCCGGGTGCTGAAAATCATCGAGGCGACCGGCAAGCGCTCGGCGTACTTCGCGCTCCTGCAGGAGAACGGCGCGGCGCGCGCGCGCCTCATCGAGCTGTGCCGGCACGGGGATTTCCTTGCCGCGCAGATCGCGGCGCACCCCATGTTGCTCGATGAACTCATCGACGAGCGCCTGCTCAAGATCCTGCCGACGCGCGCCGACTTTGCGCGCGAGCTCGAGTCGCGCCTCGAGCAGGTGCATGAGGAGGACCCGGAGCAACAGGTGGAAGCGCTGCGGCAGTTTCAGTGCGCCGCGCTGTTCCGGGTCGCGGTTGCGGATCTCACCGGTGCGCTGCCGCTCATGCACGTGAGCGACCGGCTCACGGATATCGCCGAGCTGATCGTGGAGCGGGCGATGCAGCTCGGGTGGCGGCAGATGACGGCGCAGTTCGGCATCCCCGGCTGCGGCGACGGTGCTGACGCGCGCCCGGTCAACATCTGCGCCGCCGGTTACGGCAAGTTGGGGGGCATGGAGCTCGGCTATTCCTCGGATCTGGATCTGGTGTTTCTGCACGACTCGCACGGCGAGCGCCAGGAAACCAGCGGCGCTCGCCCCATCGACAACCAGGTGTTCTTCGTGCGGCTCGCACAGCGCATCGTGCATCTCTTGACCATGACTTCCGCGGCGGGCCGCCTGTACCAGGTGGACGTGCGGCTGCGTCCGAGCGGCAAAGGCGGGCTCCTGGTCACCAACATCGAGGCGTTTGCCGAGTACCAGCGCGAGGAGGCGTGGAGCTGGGAACACCAGGCGCTGCTGCACGCCCGGGCGGTGGCCGGCTCGCCGGCCCTGCGGGCACGCTTCGAGGCGGTGCGTCTTGCGGTGCTGTGCAACCACGTGCGCCGCGACACCCTGCGCGCCGAGGTGCGCAGCATGCGCGAGCGCATGCGCAAGGAGCTCTCGCGCGGCGATGCCGCGCGCTTCGACATCAAGCAGGATCCGGGCGGTGTCGCCGACATCGAGTTCCTCGCCCAGTACTGGGCGCTGAAATGGGCGCGCGAATATCCGCCGGTGGCGATGTTTTCCGACACCATCCGTCAGCTCGAGTCAGTGGCCTCGGCGGACCTGGTGCCGCAGGCGACCGTCGACGTGCTCACACAGGCGTATCGCACCTACCGTGCAACCGCGCACCGCCTGTCGCTCGATGACGCGGCGGCGCTGGCGCCGGCCGCGGACTTCGTCGAAATGCGGGCCGCGGTGACGCGCATCTGGGACGCCACCATGGCGGGGTGAACCTCAGGGCCTGTAAACACTGCAGGGCGGCCGATTGACACCACCGTAGCCGGCCAAAGCCGCGCCTTTGGCCGGCGGAAACGAAGCCCATGTCCGCCAGAATCGCCGCAGGCGATTTGGCCGATGGACCAGGGCGCCCGGGTATAATCCGCGTGCCCGCAACCCACGAGAGACTCCCATGGCTGCCACCATCAGGCCGCTGATCGCACCCAACGCGCAGAACCAGTACGAGGTCAGCGCCGAGGATCTGCCGCTGTGCTGCCCGATGCCGCTGATGTACCTGTGGAACTCGCACCCGCGCGTGTACCTGGCCGTCGAAGATACCGGCTGGGCGAAGTGCCCGTACTGCAGCGCGGAGTACACGCTGCGGCGTTAGCGGGGCGCCGCAGAAACTGATGTCTGCGAAAATCGCTTCCTGCGATTTTCGCCAATGGACTCAGTCCTCGTCCGCCACGTTCAGGTCCCTGGGCGGCGGCAGGTCGGAGCGAATCGCAGCCAGCCGCGCGGCGCGCAGCCGCTGGTTCAGAGCTGGAAGATCATCCTGCAGCTTGCGCCATTCCTCGGCGACTGTAGTGAACGCCTGTCGCGCCGTCTGCGTGGCGCTCGTCTGCGCCGCCGTCGGTGCGCCATCGCCGCGCGTGACGTCGGTGTAGAGCGTGTTGAAATGATCCTGCAAGGCGGGCAGCGAGGGCCGCGGCTCCGCCGCCGGCTTGCCGGCGTCGCCGGGCGGCTTATCAGCGGTGCCCAGGAGCTCGTCCAGCCTTGCCGCGTAAGTCTTCACCGCCTC
>JANWKL010000062.1 GCA_025451375.1 Steroidobacteraceae bacterium | reverse complement strand
CGCGCCCGGGCGGCCGCGCGTGTGAGCAGCTTCGAGCCGGTGTTCTGCGACCAGGCCGAGGAGGCAGTCGCTGCGGTGAAGCAGGCGCTGGCGCGCGAGCAACCCTTCGCGGTCGTGTTCCTCGATATGCGCATGCCACCCGGCCGGGACGGGGTGTGGGCGGCGACGCAGATCAGGGAGCTGGATCCGGCCGTCGAGATCGTCATCTGCACGGCCTACTCTGATGCGGATCCGTGCGAGATCGGCAGTTACGCCCCGCCCGAAGACAAGCTCTCGTACTTGCAGAAGCCGTTCCACCCGCACGAAGTGCGGCAGATGACCATTGCGCTCGCCAGCAAATGGCGAGCCGAACGGCGCATTGTGAAACTCGCATACTTCGACACGCTGACGGGCCTGCCGAACCGCGAGCAGTCGCGCAATCGACTGGTGGGCGCCCTGGAATCGGCGCACGCAAACAATCGCAGTGTCGCGGTGCTGTACCTGGATCTGGACAACTTCAAGCGCGTCAACGACACGCTGGGTCACGCCGCAGGCGATGAACTCCTGTGCGTGGTGGCGGAGCGCTTGCGCGCCTCGTTGCGCTACGGCGCTGATTCCGACGCTAGCGGGGCGGCCAGCAGCCCGCGCTCGGGTGATATCGCCCGCCTCGGGGGCGATGAGTTCCTGGTGTTGCTGCCGAACCTGCGCAGCACGGTCGATGCGAGCGCAGTCGCCGAGCGGCTGATCCTCGCGCTGCGCGAGCCGATCCAGCTGGCCTCGAACTCACTCGTCGTCACGCCCAGCGTGGGCATCTCCATCTATCCCCAGGACGGCACCGACGCGGCTACCCTGCTGCGTAACGCCGACCTGGCAATGTATTTTGCCAAGCGCCGCAGCCCCGGCAGCCACGCGTTCTTCGATGTTTCCATGAACGCCACTGCGCTGCAGCGCTTCACCATCGAAGAACAGCTGCGCGGTGCCCTGGAGCGGGGGGAGTTCTCGCTGCAATACCAGCCGCAGTTCGACGTGCGCACTGGCGCGATTTCCGGAATTGAGGCGCTGCTGCGCTGGACCAATGCGGAGCTTGGCGCGGTCAGTCCTGCGGAATTTATCCCGGTCGCCGAAGAAACCGGCCTGATCCTCGCGATCGGCGCCTGGGTGCTGCGTCACGCCTGCCAGCAGGCGCAGGCCTGGCGCGCGGAAGGGCTGCCGGTGCAAAGAATGGCGGTCAACGTATCGGGGCGCGAGTTTGCACTGACCGAGTATCCGCGGCAGGTTGCCGCAATCCTGCAGGAAACCGGGCTCGAGCCTGCGGTGCTGGAGCTGGAAATCACCGAATCGGTCGTCATGGCGGACGAGGCGTGGGCGGAGCAGGCGATCAATCAGCTCAAGCAGCTCGGCATCTGTCTTGCCATCGACGACTTCGGCACCGGCTACTCGAGCTTCGGCCGCCTGCGGCACTTTGCGGTGGATCGTCTGAAGATCGACCGCTCCTTCGTCACCAGCATCACCGAATGCAGCGACGATCGGGCGATCGCCGCGGCTATCATTGCCATGTCCCGCTCGCTGCGGATCAACGTGACGGCCGAGGGTGTGGAGAATTTTCCGCAACTGGCCTTCCTGCAGGAGCAGAACTGCCAGGATGCACAAGGATTTCTCCTGAGCCGGCCGCTGCAGGCGGACGCCGCGCGCGAGCTGTTGCGCCGGATGAACGAGGTCGGTGACGCCTCGCGCACGCAGCGGCTGAAGGTGATCACGGGCTAGCGTTGCAGCGGCTGGCCGAACCCGCGCGCGGGATGGTACCGTGCCGCCCGTATGCCAACAGGCGACCCACCGGCGGCCGCGGCGACCGCGGCCGGAGCGGATTCGCCCGCTGACAAACTGAACACCCGTGCTGCCGCGGTCGTCGGACTCGCGGTGCTGTGCAGTCGCGTCCTGGGCCTGGCACGCGAGCAGATCTTTGCGGCGCTCTTTGGCGGCGGTCGCATCATGGACGCGTTCACCATCGCGTTCCGCATCCCCAACCTGCTGCGCGACCTGTTCGCGGAAGGGGCGCTGTCGACCGCCTTCGTCACGGTGTTCAGCAAGACCGCGGCGCTCGAAGATAGCGCGTCGGCCTGGCGGCTTGCCAACAAGGTGGCGACGCTGGCGACCGTCACCTTGAGCGCGATCACCGTGCTCGGGATACTCAGCGCGCCGTGGCTGGTGGCGGTGCTCGCGCCGGGATTTGACCCGGACAAGGCCGCGCTCACCGTCACGCTCACCCGCGTGATGTATCCATTCATCCTGCTGGTGTCGCTCGCCGCGCTCGTCATGGGGATGCTGAACGCGCGCAACGTGTTTGGCGTGCCGGCGATGGCCTCGAGCTTTTTCAACCTCGGCTCGATCGTCGCCGGCGTCCTCCTCGGGTTGTGGCTCGATCCGCATTTCGGGCAGCGCGCGATCCTGGGACTTGCCATTGGCACTCTTATCGGGGGCGCGCTGCAGCTGCTGGTGCAGCTGCCGGCGCTGCATGCCCAGGGCTATACGTGGCGCCCGGATTTTCATTGGCGTGATCCGGGTGTGCGCGCCATCCTGCGACTGATGGGTCCGTCGGTGATCGCCGCCAGCTCTACCCAGGTCAATGTACTGATCAACTCGGTGTTCGCCTCCAGGCTCGGCGATGGCCCGACCTTCTGGCTCACGGTCGCCTTCCGGCTGATGCAGCTGCCGCTCGGCATTTTCGGTGTGGCGCTCGGCACCGTCGCGCTGCCGCTGCTGGCGCGGATGGCCGCGACCGGGAATATCAGCGCGTTTCGCAGCGAGCTGGCGCGCGGCATGCGCCTGGCTTTCCTCATGACCATTCCCGCGAGCGTCGGTCTCATGGTGCTCGCCGAGCCGATCATCTCGGTGCTGTACCAGCACGGGCGCTTCGGCGCCCATGAAACCGCGGAGTCCGCCGGCGCGCTGCGCTTCTACGCGATCGGCCTGTGCGGTTATGCAGCCTTGAAGGTGCTGGTCAATGCGTTCTATGCGCTCGACAGGCGCAAGACACCGATGGTGGTGAGTTGTCTTGCCGTGGGACTTAACCTGCTGCTCAACTGGATTTTCACCTTGCAGCTGGGCTGGGGTCACCGGGGCCTCGCTTTTTCGACCGCCTGCGTGGCGACCAGCAACTTTCTGATCCTCTATGTGCTGATGCGCGCCCACCTCGGCACGCTCGAATCGCGCGCCATGCTGACACTGCTCGGCAAGATCGCCGTGGCAACGGCGTGTCTCCTGGGCGTCTCGTGGGCCGGCGGACACTTTCTGCTCGCGAACTGGGCAGTGCAGGCCTTCTGGCCGAAGCTGGCGAGTCTTGCGCTGGTCATCGCGGCGGCCGCGGGCGCGTTTTACTTTGCAGCGGGCGCGCTCGGAATCGTCGAGGTGCACGACATCACCCGTGCCGTGCGCCGCAGATTGCAACGCCGGGCTTGAAACACAGTTCGTAACCCCGCAGCCGCGGCTATTCAGCACCAATTCAGCATGGGGTCCTGAAGATGCGTGCCATGAGAACCTACCTGCGTTTGCTTGCCCCCCTGGCGCTACTCGGCGCGTGTGCTCCGGCCCTCGCGCAGAGGTACCAGGTCCAGCCGCTGCCCGTGCAGTGGTACGTCGACGTCGGTCCGAGCCTCACCACCGGCACGACCTCCGATTTCCTGCAGGACGGCTGGACCCTTGGCACCGGTTTCACGGTGAGCCCGGATCCGTCCGGACCGTTCGCGATCCGCACCAACTTCCAGTACAGCCGCTTCAACGCGACCAATGCGCTCCTGACCCAGGGCGCGCAGGCCAACCAGACGCAGATCGACGATGGCTACGGCCAGGTGTTGTCCGCCGACGTCGACGCGGTGCTGCGATTTCCCGTCAGCCCCTATACGCATTTCTACGTCATGGCCGGCGGCGGCATTGCCCACCGCACCATTGACCTCACGCAGAACGTGGTGAGCGGCGGTCTGGCGTGCGACGGCTGGTTTGGTTTCTGTGGCGCATATCCTGCCGGCAGCGTCGTGGTGGCCAGCGACTCGCAGACCCACGCCACCTGGAACGCCGGCGCGGGTTTTGATTTCGGGCTGCCGGGCGGGCAGTCCTGGTTCGTCGAAGCGCGCTACGAAGAGATCGAAACCGCGCAGCCGACGCAGTTCATCCCGATCCGGGTGGGTTTACGCTTTTAGCAAATGCCAGGCAGGCGTTCAGCACGCGCGTGAGCACTGCACCCAGCGGCGCGGCGAAGTCCTCGTCATAAGTACACGGCCAGTTGGCGGAGGTGACAACGCCTGCGGGTTCGCGTAAGTACCCCCGGCACGCGAGTTCCACCTGCACGGCATGCACGCCATCCTGCGGATGGCCGTAGTGACGGGTGGTGTAGCCGCCCCGGAAGCGTCCGTTGGTCACGCGCGTGAACGCCGTGGCATCGCAGATCACCTCGATCTCGCGCACCAGCGCCGCATCGCAGCTGGCGCCCGAGTTGGTGCCGATGTTGAAGTGCGGCAGGGTGCCCGGAAACAGCCGCGGAATCTGCGAGCGGATCGAGTGGCAGTCGTACAGTACGACGGCACGGTGTGCCGCGCGCAGCCGCTGCAACTCCTTTTCTATGCTGCCGTGATAGGGCTCAAAATAGGTCCTGCGCCGCAGGGCAATCTCGTCCGTACCCGGCGCCGCGGCCGGCCGGTAGAGCGGCTCCCCGTCAAAAGTAGTCGTCGGACACAGCTCCGTGGTCGCCTGCCCCGGGTAGAGCGAGGCACCGGAGGGGTCGCGGTTGGCGTCGATTACGCTGCGCGACACGCTGGTGCGAATGAGCGTCGCGCCCAGGTCCGCGCCGAAGGCGTACAGGCGTTCTATCCACCAGTCCGTGTCCTTGCGCGCCAGCCACGGTGAGCTGAGCTGCCCGGCAACCCGAGCCGGGATATCCGTCCCGGTATGCGGCATGCACAGCACCAGCGGCGCATCCCCGCGCTGCACGTGCAGCCACGACCCTTGGTTCTCATCGCGCATACATCAATAATGTACGCCATGACGAGCCTGTGGTTTGAATCGGCGCTGCTGCCACGTGGCTGGGCGAGCCAGGTGCGTCTTCACGCTGCCGAGGGGCACATCGAGCGTGTCACCGCAGGGGTGCCGGCGCAGGCGGACGATGAGCGTCACGCCCTCGGCGTGCCCGGCCTTCCCAACGTCCATAGCCACGCCTTCCAGCGCGGCATTGCGGGTCTCACCGAGCGCCGTGGCGCAGGGGAGGATAGCTTCTGGAGCTGGCGCGAGCTCATGTACCGGTTCGTGGAGCGCATGGATCCGGACGAGCTTCAGGCCCTGAGCGCGCTGGCCTTTGCGCAGATGCTCGAGGGGGGATTCACACACGTTGGTGAGTTTCACTACCTGCACCACGATCACAACGGCGTGCCCTTTGCAGACCCCGGAGAGTTGGCCGGCCGCATCGTCGCGGCAGCAGCCGAGACGGGCATTGGGCTCACGCTCCTGCCCACGTTCTATGCGCACGCGGGCTTTGGCGGCGTCGCGCCCACACCCAGGCAGCGGCGCTTTTGCACCGATCCGGAACGCTTCGCCAAAATCCTCGAGGCGAGTCGCAAGGCCGTGCAGCAACTCCCGGGTGGGAGTGTCGGCGTGGCGGCCCACAGCCTGCGGGCCGTGACGCCCGCGCAGCTGACGGCCGTCGTTGAGCTCGCGCGCGGCGGAGTCATCCATATCCACATCGCCGAACAGATAAAAGAGGTTGAGGAGTGCCTCGCGTGGAGTGGCCGCCGGCCCGTCGAGTGGCTGCTCGAGAACCAGCCCGTCGATGAGCGCTGGTGCCTGGTGCATGCGACGCACGCGACGGATGCGGAGCTTGCGGGAATGGCTGCACGGGGTGCGATCGTCGGCCTGTGTCCCGTGACGGAAGCGAATCTCGGCGATGGGATCTTTCCGGCCGCGCGGTTTTTCGCGCATGGCGGGCGCATGGGTATCGGTAGCGACTCGAACATTCTCCTGGACGCGGCCGAGGAGCTGCGCCTGCTGGAGTACTCGCAGCGCCTGGCGCAGCGCGCCCGCAATGTGCTCGCCACCGGCAGCGGTGCATCGACGGGCCGGAGTCTGTTCGACGCGGCGCTTTCCGGGGGTGCCCAGGCCCTCCATCCGGGTGGCTCGAAGGCGGCGGGACTGGCCGCCGGCGCGCCGCTCGACGTCGTGAGTCTGTCGGCCGCGCACCCGGCACTGCTCGCGCGCCGCGAGGATGAAATCCTCGATAGCTGGATTTTTGCCGGCGGTCGCACCGTGATCGATTGCGTATGGCGCGCCGGCGTCAAAGTGGTGAGCGGCGGGCGACATCACGATCGCGACCGGCTCGTCGCGCGTTACGGGCAGGCTCTGCGGCGCTTGCTTGCCTGACCGGACCAGCCGCTGCTGGAAAAATGCTAGCATCACGCGCTTGAATTTCCCGAGCCGCGCAAAGGTAAGGTTATGGCACTCAAAATAATGATCCTCGGCGCCAACGGCTTCATCGGCAGCGGTCTCACCAACTCGATCCTGCGCAACCGCGACTGGGATATTTACGGCATCGATCTCGCCGACAACAAGCTCGGCGACGCGCCCAAGAATCCGCGGTTCCACTTCGTCGAGGGTGACATCACCATCAACAAGGAGTGGGTCGAGTACCACGTCAAGAAGTGCGACGTGGTAGTGCCGTTGGTTGCCATCGCCAACCCGGCGCAGTACGTCACGCATCCGCTTCGGGTGTTCGAACTGGACTTCGAAGCCAACATCGACATCGTCCGGCACTGCGTCAAGTACAACAAGCGGCTGATCTTCCCGTCTACCTCCGAGATCTATGGCATGTCCGCGGACGCGGTGCTCGATGAGGAGGCAAGCCCCCTGACCTACGGCCCGATCAACAAGCAGCGCTGGATCTATGCGGCCTCCAAGCAGCTCCTGGATCGGGTGATCTACGCCTACGGGGTGCGCGACAACCTCGACTACACGCTCTTCCGGCCCTTCAATTTCATCGGTCCGAATCTGGACAACGTCGAGGAACCGAAGGAGGGCAGCTCGCGCGTGTTCACGCAGTTCCTCTCCAACGTGCTCTACAAGCGTCCCATCAAGCTGGTCGATGGCGGCAGCCAGAAGCGCTCGTTCACCTACATCGACGATGCCATCGAGGCGCTGCTGACCATCCTTGAGAACAAGGACGGTTGCGCGAGCCGGCGGATTTTCAACATCGGCAATCCGGCCAACTGCATTTCGATCCGTGATCTGGCGCAGCGCACCATCCGCATCGCGCAGGAATTCCCGGTGCTGCGCGAAGCCGCCAAGGCCACCCAGATTGTCGACATCTCCGCCGGGGAGTACTACGGCAAGTACTACCAGGATATTCAGGTGCGCGTGCCGAATGTCGAGGCCGCCAAACGTGATCTGGGCTGGACGCCGACCACCGACATGGACACCGCCATCCGGCGCACCATCGATTTCTATGTGAAGCAGGAAGGCTTCGGCACCCGCGCGGCGGCGATGGCTGCGGGAATCTGACGGCCGCCGCCGGCGCCGATGACTAGCGAGGTGCAGTGGCTGCGCGCGTGGCGGCCGGGGTGGCTGCCGTGGGCGCTGCTCGCCGTCGCCTGGTTCGCGACCGTGCCGGTGCGCCCCATGCTCGATCCGGACGAGGGACGTTACGCGGAGATTCCCCGCGAGATGCTCGTGAGCGGCGACTGGATCACGCCGCGCTTTGACGGGCTGAAATACTTCGAAAAGCCGCCGCTGCAGTACTGGGCCACTGCGGCGGTGTATTCCGTGGCGGGTGTGAAGGAGTGGAGCTCGCGGCTGTGGTCGGCGGGCGTGGCGTTCGCCTGCCTGCCGCTGGTGTTTGCCTGGGTGAGGCGTCGCTACGGCTTCGAGGCCGGTCTGGTCAGCCTGACGGCGCTCGCGCTCAGCCCGTTCTTTGGCATCGTCGGCCACCTGAATCTGCTGGATGCGGGCCTGGCGTTCTGGTTGAGCTGCGCCGTATTCGCGTTCACGCTGGCGCAACTCGCCGCGGTGAACTCGGCCGCGGAGCGGCGCTGGATGCTCCTGGCATGGGGAGCCGCCGCACTTGCGGTGCTTTCCAAGGGAATCGTGGTCGGGGTGCTTGCCGGGGCGGCGCTCATGCTCTACACGCTCATCGAGCGCGACATCCGCACCTGGCGCCGGCTGCACGCCTTGCCCGGACTCGTGCTGTTCCTGGTGATCGCCGCTCCCTGGTTCGTCGTGGTGTCGTTGCGTAACCCGAGTTTCCCGGCATTTTTCTTCGTGCACGAGCACTTCGCGCGCTTTCTGACCACGGTGCACCAGCGCGTCGAGCCGTGGTGGTATTTTCTGCCGCTCCTGCTCTTAGGGGCACTGCCGTGGGCGATACCGCTTGCGCGCGCCTGCCGTGACGCCTGGATGGAAGGCGCCGTCGCCGCGGTAGCAACCGCCGGCGCCGCGCCCGGGTTCAAGCCGCTTAGGTTCCTGCTGGTCTACGCGGGGGTGACGCTCGCGTTCTTTTCCGCGTCCGGCTCCAAGCTCGCCCCCTACATCCTGCCGATGTTCCCAGTGCTGGCGGCGATTACCGGCGCGCAGGTGACGGATCCGGAGCGCTTCATGCGTCGCGCGGCGCGTGTCGCGGCCGGGCTGATCGTGTTTCTCGCGGCGGGTCTTCTTATTTATAGCGCGCGGCGCAACAGCTTCGTGCCACACGAGGCAATCGCCTGGGCCGGGCTCGCCCTGGTCGCGGCGGGTGCCGGGCTCGTCGTTACCTTCCTCGCATTACGGATGAGCCTGGCGACCCGCGCCCTGGTCATTGCGGCGGCCGCCATCGTGGTGTGGCAGAGCCTTCTCAGCGAGTACACCGCCATTCCACCGGAGCGCTCGGCACGCGAGCTCGTGGTTGCGATGCGTCCCTACGTCGGTGCGCAGACACCGCTGTACAGTGTCGGACAGTACCGCGAGACCATCTCCCCGTACCTCGGCCGCACGCTGCAACTCGTGGATTACGAAGGGGAGCTGCAGTTCGGGCTGAATGAGGAGCCCGAGAAGCGCATGTCCCTCGCGGACTTTGCAGCGCGCTGGAGCGCAGGAGGCGCGGCCGTGGCATTCTTCGATCCGGGAATCTGGGATTCCTGGCGTCGCCGCGGCCTCCCCGGGCACGTGCTGGCCGCCGATAGTTACACCGTCGCAGTGGGTCGCTAAGTGAAAGTTACTGATTTCGCCATCCTGTCATGCGGAGTGCTGCTCAACGCCCTGGCCCAACTGGGGCTGAAAGCGGCGACCCAGGTCACGGGCCCCCTGGTGGGCGGGGACGGCGGCACCTTCTGGAAACGGGGGCTCGACCTCGTGGCGGTGCCCTCGCTATGGTACGCAATCGCGGCTTACGGCCTGTCGCTCGTGGTATGGCTGGTAGGGCTGTCACGGGTTCCCGTGAGCCAGGCGTATCCGCTGCTCTCGATGGGCTATGTCATTAATATCGGACTTGCGTGGTGGCTCCTGGGTGAAGTGCCCAATGCGCAGCGCGTCGCGGGTATCGGTGTCATCGTAGTGGGAGTGGTGTTGGTGGCCCGCTCATGAACTTCCTGCCGTTCACGCGGCCGAGCATCGACGAAGAGACCATCGCCGCGGTCGCCGAGGTGCTGCGCTCCGGGTGGCTCGCCACCGGACCTAAGGTCGCGGAACTCGAAGCGCAGCTGTCACGGTATTGCGGCGGTCGCCCGGTGCGCAGCCAGACTTCCGCAACGGCCGGTATGGAGATGGCGCTGCTCGCCTGCGGCATTGGCGCCGGCGATGAAGTCATCACTCCGGCCTTGAGCTTTGTCGCGACCGCCAACGTCATCGTGCGGGTCGGCGCACGGCCGGTGTTCGTGGACGTCGGGCTGGATTCGCGCAACCTTGATCTGGACCAGGTGGAAGCGGCAATCACGCCGCGCACCCGCGCCATCATGCCGGTGCACTTCGCCGGCCTGCCGGTGGACATGGAGCGCCTCTACGCCATCGCGGACAAACACAAGCTGCGCGTCATCGAGGACGCGGCTCACGCGATCGGCTCGGTATGGCGGGGCCGCCGCATTGGCAGCTTCGGCGACCTCGTGTGCTTCAGTTTCCATCCCAACAAGAACATCACCACCATCGAGGGCGGCGCGATCTCCGGGGGCACGCCCGAGGAGCTCAAGCGCATCGAGCTGCATCGCTGGCACGGCCAGGTGAAGTCCGGCGTGGATGGTTTCGATACCCTGATTGCCGGCGGCAAATCCAACCTCTCGGACGTCGCGGCCGCGGTGGGACTCGGACAGTTGAAGCACCTAGAGGAATTCAACGCCCGCCGCCGCCTGCTGGTCGCGCGCTACTTCGAGTTGTGGGGGAAGGATGCACCGCTGCGGCTGCCGGAGCGCGGCGATGAGGGTCACAGCTGGCACGTGTTTACGCCACTGCTGCCGCTCGAGGCGATTTCGCGCCCGCAGTTCATCGAGGCCATGAAGGCGCGCGGCATCGGTGTCGGCGTGCACTACCCGGCGATCCACCTGTTCACCGCCTATCGCGCGCTCGGCTATCGCGAGGGGCAATTCCCCAATGCCGAGCGCATCGGCCGCGAGACCGTGACGTTGCCGCTGTTTCCCGCCATGGACCTGGCGGATGTCGACCGGGTGGTCGCGGCTGCGACCGCGATCGTGAGTGGAGCGCGCGCATGACCCCGGCGATCTCAGTGGTGATTCCGGTCTACAACGAGCAGGACGGGCTGCCGCTGCTGTTCGATCGGCTGTATCCGGCGCTCGATGCGCTGGGACGTACCTATGAAGTCGTGTTCGTGGATGACGGCAGTGCGGATCGCTCGGTGGCGGTGCTGCGCGAGCAGTTCGAGCGCCGACCCGATGTGACGCGCGTGGTGATCCTGGCGCGCAACGCTGGCCAGCACCTGGCGATTCTCGCCGCCTTCGCGCACACCCGCGGCAGCTACGTGATTACCCTCGATGCGGACCTGCAGAATCCGCCCGAAGAGATCCAGCGCCTGGTCGCGGCCATGGACCAGGGCGCGGATTTCGTCGGCACCATACGCGTCGACCGCCAGGACCGGATGTGGCGCCGGCAGGCATCGCGTCTCATGAACCGCATCCGCGAGGGCACGACCTCCATCCGCATCACCGATCAGGGCTGCATGCTGCGCGGCTACCATCGCAGCGTCGTGGATGCCGTGAATCACTGCACCGAGGTCAGCACCTACGTGCCGGCACTCGCCTATACGTTTGCGCGCCATCCGGTGGAGATCGAGGTTGGGCACGCGGAACGCACGGTAGGCCAGTCGAAGTATTCGCTGTACAGCCTGATCCGCCTGAACTTCGATCTGATGACCGGATTCTCGGTGGCGCCGCTGCAGTTTTTCTCGGTAGTCGGAGCGGCGATCGCGCTCATCTCGCTGCTCCTGGTGGTGATCCTGCTGATTCGCCGCGTGATCGTAGGGCCTGAAGCGCAGGGGCTGTTCACCCTGTTTGCCATCGCGTTCTTCCTCATCGGCGTGACCTTGTTCGGCCTGGGGGTCGTCGGAGAGTACGTCGGACGCATTTACGAGCAGGTGCGCCAGCGGCCCCGCTACACGGTGGCCGGCGTGCTGGAGGATGAATCGGGCACCGCGCGCTTGAGGCACCTGGAGCTGCCGGTCGGCCTCGATGTCACGCAGCCGGCACGCATCGTGCAAGGAGCGCCTGAGTGAGCGCGGCGCGCGCCGTCGTCTTCGCCTACCACGATGTCGGAGTCCGCTGCCTCAAGACCCTCATCTCCGCAGGGGTCGATGTCCCCCTGGTGGTAACGGTTCGCGACGACCCCAAGGAGACGCAGTGGTATGCCAGCGTCGCCGCAACCGCCGCCGACTACGCCCTCACCGCCATCGCGCCTGCCGAGGCCAACACGCCGGAGCTCGAGGCCCGGGTTACGGCGCTGCAGCCGGATTTCCTGTTTTCGTTTTACTACCGCTCGATGCTGGGCGCGCCGCTGCTGCGGGCCGCGCGCCGCGGGGCCCTCAACATGCACGGTTCAATGCTGCCGAAATTCCGCGGACGCGCGCCGGTGAACTGGGCGATTCTCAAAGGCGCGCAGGAGAGCGGAGCGACGCTGCACTACATGGTCGAGCGTGCGGACGCTGGCGATATTGTCGATCAACAGGCCGTTCCGATCCTGCAGGACGATGATGCCCGCGACGTGTTCGCCAAGGTCACCGTGGCTGCCGAGAGCGTGCTCGCGCGCTCGCTTCCGGGCCTCATCGCCGGCAACGCGCCACGTAAACCGCAACCCATCGAGCCCGGTCAGTACTTTGGTCGCCGCCGTCCCGAGGACGGCCGGATCGACTGGACACGCCCGGCGCAGGAAATTCACAACCTGGTGCGCGCCGTGGCGCTGCCTTTTCCGGGTGCGTTTGCGCAGGTCGACGGCGCGCGCTGGGAAATACACCGCACGCGCCTTGCCGACCGGCGTGCCCCCGGCGAGGTACCGCAGCTTTTTGGCGCGGACGGGGAGTGCTTTGCGGCCTGCGGCGACGGTGGGGTATTGCGGCTCCTCGCTGCCGCGGATGTGCACGGCGCCATTGACCTGGCACGCATGGCTGGCGCGCTCGCGCAGCGGCCACTGCCCCTGTGACGCCCTGACCGGCAGCTTCCACGCTTGTCCCTCATCGCCCTCAAAGTCGACGTCGATACGTATCGCGGTACGCGCGAGGGCGCGATGCGGCTGGCGGATCTGCTGGAGCGGCTGGACGTGCGCGCCACGTTTCTTTTCAGCCTGGGTCCGGATCACACCGGACGCGCCATCAAGCGCGCCTTTCGGCGTGGCTTTCTGGGCAAGGTGAAACGCACCTCGGTCGTCGAACACTATGGGGTGAAGACGCTGCTTTACGGGGTTCTGCTGCCGGGGCCGCACATTGGGCGGCGCTGCGGGGAGTTCATGCGCGACATCGCGCGGCGCGGCTTCGAAGTCGGCGTGCACACCTGGGATCACGTGCGCTGGCAGGACGGCGTGGCGCAGGCGAGCGAGCCGTGGACCCGGCGCGAACTCACCCTCGCGCGCGACCAGTTCGCG
>JANWKL010000061.1 GCA_025451375.1 Steroidobacteraceae bacterium | reverse complement strand
CTCCTGATGTCGGTTCCTGTTGTCAGACGGTGTCTTTAAGTCTGAGAGATCTGATTGGGGGCAAACCCCAAGGTCGATCGACGCGCTTCGCTGCGATTGAGCGCGGGCGTTGTTTTGGGAAGTCAGTCTAGGACCTCGGCCGCGGGGCTTCAACGCCGATTTTGAGGGGAGTTGTCATATGCGTAGCTCAATCCGGGTGCTGCTGGTAGCCGTGGCGCTGTTTCTAACGGCCTGCTCAGGGGGCAGTTCCCATTCATCGAGCGCCCCTGTGCCTCCGCCGCCGGCAATGGCGATCGTCAAAGGCGCAGTCGTGGACGCCGAAGTGATCAACGCCACGGTCACGGCCTATGAAGTCTCGAGCACGGGGGTTGTTGGCGTCGCCGGCGTCGTGGGGTCTGGCGGTTGCGTGCCGGCCACTCCCGGCCCCTGCGCTACGGCTACCACAGACGGGCAGGGAAACTACACGGTCAATCTCGGCAGCTACAGCGGTCCGGTGATGATGCAAAGCACCGGCGGGACGTATACCGACACGGTGACCGGCCAGACGGTCCCCATCCCGGCCGGCGTCATCCTGTGGTCGTTCGTGCCCGCGGCGACCCCGGGAACACCGATCACGGCGCAGATCACGGGGCTGACGACCATGGAGGCGAATCTCGCTGTGGCGAACATGGGGCCGCCGACGAACAACGACCCCAACGACGCGAACAACAGCGCCAATTCCACGGTGGCGAAATACTTCGGGATCGCAAGCGCGGACCTTACCAGCATTTTGAATCTGGCGGATCCCAACTGCGCTGCCGCCGGGGTCGACCAGGCCAGTTTCGATGCATCCCTCATCCTCGTCGGCATTGAACAGATCGCGGCGCAGTATGGGGTGACCGCCATAGATCTGAACAATGCGCTGGTCGCGGATTTCAGCTCGAATGCCGGCGGCTTCACCGGCCTTCTGGCTGGCGGCGCGCTGATCACGATCGGCAATACCCAGATTACCCTGCAGCAGATCGAGGGCTCGAGTCTCGGACAGACCCTGCTGGCATCTATCCAGACCTTCATCGCCTCGACCAAGAACGCCTGCAAGGCGACGCTGTCGGCGGGGACGACGGCGGCCCTGAGCGCCCAAAATCTAACGTCTGCGATTAACTGCACGACTGCGTACTGGTGCTACAAGGCCACGGCCACGTATACCGGACCCGCCGGCGTTGCACTGCAAATGCAAGTCGGCATCAATTGCCCCGGCGATAGCTCGGCGAGCCACGGCGGAGGAAATAATAATATTCAGGCGACCACCGTCGTCCCGGGCACGATGTCCCTTTCCAACGCGCCCCTGGACTTCATTATCGCCGCCCCCGCCGCCAAGTCCTCCAACAGCTACCTTGGGAGCACTTACGACTACAACGACGCTTGCCTGACGAACAGCGGCATCTTCAAGCACACGACCGGAGGTATCCCGGCCAACTGCACGGTCATTCCGGCTCCTGCAGGCAAGGTGCTGTTCGCGCCGATTGACGCTGCCGCGACCCACAATGCAGCGATCAGTCCAGTGAGCATCACTTGCTCGGCGCTCACGCTCACTTACACCGTCGGCGGCATCGTCTCGGGTCTTCCCGCCGGCACCACCCTGGCGGTGGCGGATACCATCAACGGCGACTCGACCACGGTCAGCGCCGGCGGCGCGTATACCCTGGCGGCGCAACTGGGCAACGGCGCGCCCTACAACATCACGGCCACCCTCTCGAACAGCATGGTGAGCTGCGTCGTGTCCAATGGCAGCGGCACCATCAATGCGGCCAACGCGACTGTGAACATCAATTGCAGCGGCGGCGGCCCACCGCCGCCGCCACCGGTGGCGCTCAAGAATCCCAACGGCCTGCTGTGGCAGACCCCGTACCTGTTCGTCGCCAACTCAGGGGGCGCCAATGGCGGCCAGGTGCTGGTGTATTCCGAACAGCTCAACGGCGGGCAGCACCTGGTCAGCGGCC
Source organism: Steroidobacteraceae bacterium (assembly GCA_025451375.1). Taxonomy (GTDB): domain Bacteria; phylum Pseudomonadota; class Gammaproteobacteria; order Steroidobacterales; family Steroidobacteraceae; genus 13-2-20CM-66-19. The sequence continues at coordinate 30,453 of JANWKL010000061.1, read as the reverse complement.
TGACCCTGGTAGCGAGCATCACGCAGGGCATCAGTGTCCCGACCCGTCTGGCAGCGGATGCCAACAACCACCTGTACGTCACCAATGCCGGTAACAACACGGTTACTGTCTACAACATCAGTGCCACCAACATCGCGGCCAACACCATCGCGCAGAATACGGCGGCTACGATCACCACCGGCATCAGCCGCCCGCTCGGCATTGCAGTGGATTCCTCGGGCCTGGTTTATGTTGCCAATAACTCGACGAATTCCATCTCGATCTACCAGCCCTCCGGCGGCGGCTATGCGCAGGTGGGCAGCGCCCTGACGTCCGACGGCGAGTCCAACGCGTTCCTCGCTCCGGGGGCGCTGTACTTCGATGCGCGCGACGACGTGCTGTTCGTGGGCCTCGGGCCGTCCGGGGCACCCAGTCAGGTCCTGACCTACACGCCGCCGTTGACCTCATCCTCGCGGCCGTTGTTCCTTCTGAGCAGCAACAATTGCTCGTCCGCTCCCAGCGGTCCCACCGGCTTTGGGTATTACCCGACCGGGCAGGCGCAGGTCTCCATCTCCAGCTACTACAACTCGAGTGTCTCGATCTACGGCATCGTGGACCTGATTGGTCGTGGCACAGGCGGCGCCTGCCCGGCGCCCGAGTTCAGCTCCCTGAACGGCATAAGCCCGCTGTCCCAGATCGCGCAGCCGGAGGGCGTGGTCCCGGATGGCTTCGGCAACCTGTTCGTTTCCAACTCGAGCAGCAATACCGTGACGGCCTACGCGCCAGGAACGGGTATCGACGCGCAGCCGGTATACACGCAACATTGAGGGATGAGTGTTGACGAGGGACTGGATGCTGGCGGCCTCACGCTGAGCGCGCGTGAGGCCGCTCTCGCCCCGCCACGTGCGTACGGCGAGCCTCTGGCCGCCGGTCAGCTACGCGGGGAGCCCGAAGACTTTTTGGTCGAGGAGGACTTGGGCTTCGCGCCCGCGGGTGCTGGCCAGCACCTGCTGCTGAAGGTTCGCAAGCGCAACGCCAACACGCAGTGGGTCGCGCGCGAGCTGGCCAGGATCGCCGGTTGCCGTGGGTTCGAGGTGGGATTCGCCGGGCTCAAGGACCGGCGCGCCGTGGCGGTGCAGTGGTTTTCGGTCCCGCGGCCGCGCACCGCGGTCAACTGGCCCGAGGTGCGGAGTGAGAGCTTCTCGGTGCTCGAGGCGCATATGCACAACCGCAAGCTCCCGCGCGGTGCGCTGGCCGGGAACCGCTTCACCGTGCGCATTCGGGCCGTCGACGGTGACGGCGCGCACTTGGGCGCCGTGCTCGCACCGCGCCTTGAGCAAATCGCGCGCCGCGGCGTGCCGAACTACTTCGGTCCGCAACGCTTCGGGCGCGACGGCGCCAACCTGGTCCGGGACCAGGCGAACCTCAGCAGCCTGCGACGCGAGCAGCGGGGCTTCGTGCTGTCAGCCGCCCGCAGCGTGGTATTCAACGCCGTGCTCGCGGAACGCGTCACCGATGGCAGCTGGGAGCAGCTGGTTGCGGGGGATATTGCCAATCTCGACGGCCGTGGCAGCGTGTTCCCCGCCGACACTGCCGATTCCATGCTCGCCGAGCGTTGCGCGCGACTGGATATTCATCCCACAGGACCGATGTGGGGGGCCGGGAGTCCGGCGACGCTGGGAGGGGTGCTGGAACTCGAGTCACGAGTCGGCACGCGTTTCGCCGAGGAGAGTGGTCTATGCGCGGCCGCAGGCATGGCCCATGAACGTCGCAGTCTGCGCCTGGCTGTGCGGGAGCTTCATTCCGAGCCGGAGCCAGACGCCTGCGTGCTGCGCTTCCGGCTGGCGCGGGGCTCCTTTGCGACCGTGGTGCTGCGGGAGCTCATCGCGGATGTCCCCGTGACGGGCGACGCCGCCGACTGACGGCCGTACCTGCGCGCTCACGTCGCAGCGACGCCGCCTGGGCTAGGTACGCGACAGCAGTACGTATAGCGCGCCGCTGCCCCCGTCCGCCTGACGCGCGGACACGAACGCCAGCACGGCGCCGGTGCGACGCAGGACCACGTCGACCGTGGCCTTGAGTACCGGGCCACGGGGGCCGGATCGCAGTCCCTTGCCGTGAACCACGCGCACGCACTGCACGTTCTGTTCGAGCGCGTTAATGAGGAACAGCTTCAGGTCGTGCTTGGCTTCGAGGACTGTGAGGCCATGCAGGTCGATCTCGCGCTCCACGCGGTACTCCCCGCGGCGCAGCTTACGCAGCACCGTGGACTGCACCTGCGGGCGATGGAACGCCAGTTCCTCGCCGCCCAGGGCGGCAGGGTCGGCTGCTGCCGCTTCCAGACTCTCGCGGAGTACCGCGGCACGGTCGGCGCGCGTAAAGCGCGCGCGCGGACGCGGTCCGGGTGGTCGCGGCGGCGGCTCGCGCGCGGCCAGCGGTCGAACGCCCCGTACCGCCTCGCGAAACAGGCGCGCGTCCTCAGCTTCCTCGTCCGGGTTGTCATCGCCGGGTAGGGTAGTCACGCTTGGCTCCGTTGCCAGTCCTTCTCAAGTATAGTCACGCGCACTTTTTGCGCACCCGAACGCAACACACGTGAAGATCCTGGTCAGTAACGACGACGGCTTTCGCGCCGAAGGCATCCGCCGCCTGCGCGCGGCGCTGATGACGCTCGCGGAGGTTACCGTGGTGGCGCCCGACCGCAACAAGAGCGGCGCCAGCAACTCCCTCACCCTGGACGTGCCGCTGCGCGTGTTCGAGGCCGAGCCGGGGGTGCATTTCGTGACCGGCACCCCCACCGACTGCGTGCACCTGGCGATCACGGGTCTTTTTGACTTCGAGCACGACATGGTGGTCTCGGGTGTAAACGACGGTCCGAACCTCGGTGATGACGTCCTGTATTCCGGGACAGTGGCGGCAGCTGTCGAGGGACGCTTCCTCGGGTTGCCGACTATTGCGGTTTCGCTGTGCACGGGAGCGCGCACGGGCGGTGGCCATTTCGACACCGGCGCGGAAGTGGCGCGCGTACTCGTGGCGCAGCTGCTGAAGAAACCGCTGCAGCCGGCCCTGATACTCAACGTGAATGTCCCCGACGTTCCGTTCGCGCAATTGCGTGGCTTTCGCGTCAGCCGCCTCGGCTATCGTCACCGTTCGGAAGCCGTGGTGCGCGCACACGACCCGCGCGGCCGGCCGGTGTACTGGGTCGGTCCGGCCGGCGCGGAAGAAGATGCCGGTCCGGGCACTGATTTTGCAACCGTTGCCGAGGGCTATGTTTCGGTCACGCCGCTGCAGGTGGACCTGACGCGCCACGCGGCGCTGCCGGCGCTGCACGCGTGGCTGGAGGGCATCGGTGGCTGACGTGCGCCTCGCCGGTATCGGCATGACCTCCGCGCGCACGCGCGACCGGCTGGTGCAGCGACTGCGCGAGCAGGGGATCGCAAATCTCGCGGTACTCGAGCGGGTGCGCAACGTCCCCCGCCATATCTTTGTGGACGAAGCGCTCGGGACCCGCGCCTACGAGGACACGGCACTACCGATCGGATTCGGGCAGACCATCTCGCAGCCCTACATCGTCGCGCGTATGACCGAGGCGCTGCTCGAGGCGGGCGTCCCGGACAACGTGCTCGAAGTCGGCACCGGCTGCGGTTACCAGACGGCGATCCTGGCACCGCTCGTCGCACGCGTGAACACCATCGAGCGCATCGAACCGCTCCTGGCGCGGGCACGCGTGCGGCTGAAGGAACTCGGCGTTCGCAACGTGCGCTTCCGCCACGGCGACGGGACCTTGGGGTGGAAGACGCATGCGCCGTTCGACGGCATTCTCGTCGCGGCCGCGCCCCTCTCGGTGCCCGAGGCGCTGCTAAAGCAGCTGCGGGTCGGGGGCCGGCTGATCGTGCCGGTGGGGCCTGAAGGCGAGCAGGAGCTGGTGCGCTTCACGCGCCGTGAACAGCGCATGGAGCGGGAGTCTCTGGGCTCTGTGGCCTTCGTGCCGCTCGTGGGCGGAGTTACTTGATGGTCCCAGATATTGGTTTATAAATATCTCGTAACACGTTGATAATGTAGATATCGACCTCTGATTTCGCCAGCCAGAATCTGCCCTGCCGCTGAAAAAACCCATATATTTCAACGCTTGCTCAGTTCAATGGGCGCGCCGCACGGTGCGAGAGCGGGGAAAATTCCCTTGTTGCTCAAAGAGCTTGCGTGGGATTCTGCTACGTGTTTAACATGCGCCCCTGTCTCTTAACGACGACAGTCAACTCGGAGGGCGATCAGCAGAAGACACAGGGAGGAGGGGAGTCGGAACAAGAGCAATAAAGTTCATAAGAAAAAGAACAGTGCAATTGTTCGAGTCTGTCAGCTTCGAATGATTGTTGGTTGGTTGACCCTCCCCCTGTGTTTTCTGCCGATCGTCCTCACGCGCCGCTAGCGCACGAACAGCGCCGCGGCCACCCGCCGCTCCTCCTGCACCAGAACATTGAACGTGCGGCACGCCGCACCGAGATGCATCGCTTCCAGTCCCACCAGTCGCTGCGCGAATAGCGTGCGCACTGCGGCCGGCGCGAATTGTTGCACCGCCCCCGTGCCGAGGATCACGAGCTCCGGCGTCAGGGCGAGGATTGCCTCGACGTGCGCGACGGAGAATTCAGCGAAACTCTGCGGAGCCCAGTCGGTGATGAGCATGTCGGGCGTGACGATGCAGCTGGTACGCACGAGTTCCTCGCCGATGCGGATTGCGTCGGCCGAGTAACTGCGGACCAGGTTCGAGCGCGATCCGCCTTCGAGGGTGAACTTCATCAACGCTACGATAGCGCCCGTGCGCGAACTCGTCATCGTGATTGCCGACCTGTACCTGCCACCCGGGGAGGGCGCCGACCCGGCACGCGCCGATGTAGCAGCGGGGACGGCTCCCGGAATGGAATATACGGCGCGCTTCGGCACGCGCGAGATCCTCGCGGACGGCTGGCGCGCGTGGCTCGCGCGCCGGGTGGGGCGTGCGGATCTGGCCGGCATCGCACCGGCGCGCATCGCCGCCGCCTCGTGCCCGTACAACGATGCCACCGCGTGGATCGCAACTCCGGTACAACTCATCGCCGGTCTCACGCGTGTGCACCTGTCCCCGCACGGGATCCTGCGCCTGCCGCCGCCCGAACTTGCCGCCCTCGCGGATGCCTTCAAGTGCGTCTTCGCCGGCTCGGGGCTCGTTCTGCATCCCTTGCCCTGTGGAGAGTTCCTGCTGTTCACTGCCGGCATGTCGCCTCTTGCCACCCTCGAACCGGCGCGTGCCGCGGGCGCGGATCTTGCGCAATCGCTGCCCCAGGGCCCGCAGGCTGCCGGGCTACGGCGCCTGGGTGCGGAAATCGAAATGTGGCTGCACGGGGAGCCAGTGAACACCGCGCGCGCGCGGCGCGATGAGCCGCCGGTCACCTCGTTGTGGTTGTGGGGCAGCGCCGGTGCAGGGGACTCGCCGCCGCGGGTTGCCGATAAGGGTGTCACCGTGAGCGTCCCCGGGGCGCGCGCCTTCGGTTCGGATGCCTGGCTCGATGGCCTGTGGCGAATCCAGGGCAGTGCCTGCGAAACGCTGCCGGCACAGCTCGATGCGAACAGTGCTGAGGGCAATCTTGCGGTGTGGGTGGTCGAGGCGCGGCAGGGGCTTGCCGAGCTCGACGCGCGTTTCGTCGCGCCGGCACTCAAGGCGCTCAAGGGTGGTGCGGCTGATCGGGTGACGCTGATTGCGAACGACATTGCCACGACACTTGGGCCGCTCAGCAGGCGCAGGTTCTGGCGCCGCGCCCGGTCGGGTGTCGGGGGGCTGCTGTGAAGGGGGCGGTGAAGCTGCGCGTCGTGCGGCGCACAGTCGCGCAGCCAGACACGGAGCTGAGTGATCTGCACCCGGTGCTCGGGCGCGTGTACGCCGCGCGGGGCGTGCGCTCCGCTGTGGAACTGGACACCTCGCTTGAGCGGCTGCTGCCGGTCGGCACGCTCGCCGGCATCCCCGAGGCGGTGGAGCTGCTGCTGCGGCACCGCACGGGGAGGGTGCTCATCATCGGGGACTTCGACGCCGACGGCGCCACGAGCAGCGCCCTCATGGTGCGTGGGCTGGCCGCCGCGGGATTCTCAGCGCCGGACTTCCTGGTGCCGAACCGCTTCCAGTTTGGCTACGGGCTTACCCCGGAGATCGTGGCGCTGGCGGCGACACGCGACCCGACACTCATTGTCACCGTCGACAACGGCATTTCCAGCAACGCCGGTGTTGCCGCGGCGCGCGCGCTCGGCATCGAGGTGCTGATCACCGATCATCACCTGCCCGGGGCGCAGCTTCCAGACGCCAGCGTCATCGTCAATCCCAACCTTGTGGGCAGCACTTTCGGCAGCCGCGCGCTCGCCGGTGTTGGCGTGGCGTTCTATCTGATGGCGGCCCTGCGGCGCTCGCTCGACGCGCTGCAGTTGACGCCGCCTGGTGCGCCGGGAGTCGCGGACCTCCTCGACCTGGTGGCGCTCGGCACCGTCGCTGACGTGGTGGCGCTGGATGCTAACAACAGGGTATTGGTGTCGCAGGGTCTGAAGCGCATTCGCGCCGGCCGCTGCGTGGCAGGCATCCGTGCGCTGCTGGACATCGCCGGCCGGCCCGTGGCGGATCTCGCCGCGTCGGACCTCGCCTTCGGAGTCGCTCCGCGACTCAACGCCGCCGGGCGCATCGACGACATGAGCATCGGCATCCAGTGCCTGCTGGCGGACGATCCAGCCACCGCGGCGCGCCTCGCACTGCGCCTCGATGAGCTCAACCAGGAGCGGCGTTCCATTGAAGCGAAGATGCAGCAGGAAGCGCTCGCCGCCGTGCGCGGGCTCGCGGATCCGGCCCCGGGTGCAAGGCACCGCAACGGCGTGTGCCTGTTCGATCCGGGCTGGCACCAGGGCGTCGTCGGACTGGTGGCGAGCCGCGTGAAGGATCGCCTGCGACGCCCGGTGGTCGCGTTCGCGAGCGCGGATGAGACCACTCTGCGCGGCTCGGCCCGCTCGGTTGCGGGGATCCACATCCGTGACGTGTTCGATTCGATGGCGGCGCGCGATCCGGATCTCATCAGCCGCTTCGGCGGCCACGCCATGGCGGCGGGGCTGACGCTGGAACGCGCGCAGCTTGATCGCTTTGCGCGCGCCTTCGACGAGGAGGTTGGGCGCTGGATGGCGCACGCACCGGCGGCGGATGTGGTGGAAACCGACGGCGAGCTCGCACCCGAGGAAATCGCGCTCGACACAGCGCAGGCACTGCGCGGTGGCGGCCCGTGGGGGCAGGCGTTTCCTGAGCCAACTTTCGATGGGGTGTTCGGCATCCGCAGCGCCCGGGTCATCGGCGAGCGGCACCTGAAGATGTGGGTCGAGGTGCCGGCGAGCGGCCGCTCCTTCGATGCCATTGCGTTCAACCACATCGAGCCGGGCGCGCAATTCACGCCGCCAGCCGGACTTACGCAACTCGTGTACCGCCTGGAAGTCAACGAGTACCAGGGCGAGCGGCGCTTGCAGCTGCTGATCGAGCACCTGCTGCCGCTGGCTCGCTAAGATTCACGAGGCGGTGTTAGCATCGGTTATGGAAGTCAATCAGCTCAAACGCCAGCTCAAAGACCTCGGTGAACGGACCGCTTCACTACGGGGGTTTCTTTGAGTACGACCGCAAACAGGAACGACTCGAGGAAGTCGCCCGCGAGCTGGAGGATCCCGCCGTGTGGGCCAAGCCCGCGCGCGCCCAGGAGCTCGGCCGCGAACGCGCCCGGCTGACGAGCGAGGTCGGGGAGCTCGACCGCACCACCAAGGGCATCGGCGACGCCGCGGAGTTGCTGGAGCTCGCGGAAAGCGAGGGCGATGAGGCCGCGGCGCGTGACCTTGAGCGCGACGCGCAGCACCTGGAAAGCGAGGTGCGACGCCTGGAGTTCAAGCGCATGTTCCGCGGCGAGATGGACTCGCACAGCGCCTTTCTGGACATCCAGGCGGGCGCGGGCGGGACTGAGGCGCAGGACTGGGCGCAGATGCTGCTGCGAATGTACCTGCGATGGGGCGCGGCGCGCGGCTTCACCTGCGAAGTGATCGATTCAAGTCCTGGCGAAGTGGCCGGGATAAAGAGTGCCAGCGTGGAAGTGATAGGCGAGTATGCCTATGGTTGGTTGCGGACCGAGACCGGCGTGCACCGCCTGGTGCGCAAGTCGCCGTTCGATTCGGGCAACCGGCGGCACACTTCGTTCGCCTCGGTATTCGTCTCGGCGGAGGTCGATGATGACATCCAGATCGAGATCAATCCGGCTGACCTCAAGACAGACGTGTATCGCTCCTCCGGCGCCGGCGGCCAGCACGTCAACAAGACCGAGTCAGCCGTACGTATCACGCACATGCCGACCGGCATCGTGGCGGCGTGCCAGAACGAGCGCAGCCAGCACAAGAACCGCTCCACCGCCATGAAAATGCTCAAGGCAAAGCTCTATGAGCTGGAAGTGAACAAGCGCAACGCAGCGGCCAAGGTGCTCGAGGACTCCAAGTCAGACGTGAGCTGGGGACACCAGATCCGCTCCTACGTGCTCGACCAGTCCCGCATCAAGGACCTGCGCACCGGGGTGGAAGTGGGTAACACGGGTGCCGTGCTGGACGGAGCACTGGATCAGTTCCTGGAGGCATCGCTCAAGGCGGGCGTATAGAGACATGAAACAAGGCAACGACAGCAGCGACGAGAACAAACTGATCGCCGAGCGGCGCGCGAAGCTTGGTGAGCTACGGGCTCAGGGCGTCGCGTTTCCGAACGACTTTCGCCGCGACGCGCTGGCCGCGCAGCTGCACGACGCTTTCGGCGCGCGCCCCGCCGAGTGGTTCGAGGCCAATCCGACCCAGGTGAAGGTCGGTGGCCGGATCATGTTCAAGCGCGTCATGGGCAAGGCGAGTTTCGCCAAGATCGCCGACCGCACCGGGCAGATCCAGCTGTTCCTGCAGCAGGAGGCGCTGGGCGCCGTCTACGACGCGTTCAAGGGCTGGGACGTGGGCGACATCGCCGGTGCGAGCGGGGTGCTGTTTCGCACCAAGACCGGGGAATTGTCGGTGCGCGTCGACGCACTGCGCCTGCTGGTGAAGTCGCTGCGACCGCTGCCGGACAAGTGGCATGGCCTTGCCGACACCGAGACGCGCTATCGGCGGCGTTACGTTGATCTGATCGTGAGCGAGTCCAGCCGCAACGTGTTTCGCGCCCGCACCCGCATCGTGCGTTACCTGCGCGACTTCCTCGATGCGCTGGACTTCCTTGAAGTCGAAACCCCGATGATGCAGCCGATCCCGGGTGGGGCGGCCGCGCGGCCCTTCCGCACGCATCACAATGCGCTCGACCTGGACATGTACCTGCGCATCGCGCCGGAGCTGTACCTGAAACGCCTGGTGGTCGGCGGTATCGAGCGGGTCTACGAGATCAACCGCAACTTCCGCAATGAGGGACTCTCGACGCAGCACAATCCTGAATTCACGATGCTCGAGCTGTATCTCGCCTACGCTGACTATCGTGACCTCATGGACTGGATCGAGAAGGCGATCCGGGGACTTGCGGACACGCTCAACGGCACGCCGCAGCTCACCTACCAGGGACGCAGCTTCGATCTGACCAAGCCGTTTCGGCGCGTGACCGTCGAACAGGCGGTCATCGAGCACAATCCGGGCATTGATCCTTTGTCGCTGCGTGATCCGACCTACCTGCGCAAGCGCTGCGAACAGCTCGGCATCAAGGTCGAGGCGCACGATGGCCCCGGCAAGCTGCAGATCGAGCTGTTTGAAAAGACCGTCGAGAGCACGCTCCTCGACCCTACCTTTGTGTACGCCTACCCAGCGGAGGTTTCGCCGCTGTCGCGCCCGAACGATGCGGATCCCTTCATTGCCGACCGCTTCGAGTTCTTCATCGCCGGACGGGAAATCGCCAACGGGTTCTCCGAGCTCAACGACCCGGAGGACCAGGCCGCGCGCTTTCGCGCGCAGGTTGCGCGCAAGGACAAAGGCGATGAGGAGGCGATGTTCTACGACGCCGACTACGTGCGCGCGCTCGAGTACGGCATGCCACCGACCGCGGGACTTGGCGTGGGGATCGACCGGCTGGTGATGTTTTTCACCGATTCAGCCTCGATCCGCGACGTGATCCTGTTTCCGCACATGCGGCCGGAGGCCGGATGAAGCGTGTAGCGCTGCGGCTCCTGTGGTGCGGACTCGCGATGCTGGCGCTTGGCGCGTGCGCGACCGCGGCGCCGAGGCCCGCCGCGAGCGCGAGCGCGGGCTCCGGCGCCGGCGTTGAAGCCGCGTTCGGCCACTACTGCGATCTGTTGCGCGCCATGGATCACGCCGGCATTGCCGCGATGTTTGCCGCGGACGGGGAGGTTGACAATCCGGGGGCGGCACCCATTCGCGGCCCGGCGGCGATCGACGGGTTTCTGCAGGGGTTCTCTGACTACCACGTGCTCTCCTATACGACCGAGGAAGTACGTACGGTCGTGCACGGTGAGGCCGCGCAGACCACGGCTATCTTCCATCAGCGCGTGCGCGTCCCCCAGGGCAACGTCGTCGAGGTTTCCGGTCGCCTCGAGGCGCACTGGGTACGCGCTGGCAAGGACGGCTGGCGGGTGCAGAGGATGGCGACCGGCCCGCTGTGAGCGCCTCCTCGATGCCCGCAGGCTCCGTCAGCGCCGCGCCGATCGGTGTGTTCGATTCGGGTGTGGGCGGGCTCACGGTCCTGAAGGCGCTGTGTGCGCAGCTGCCGGGCGAGTCCTTCGTGTATCTCGGGGACACCGCGCGTCTGCCGTACGGCACCAAGAGCGCCGCGACGGTGACGCGCTATTCGCTGAAGGCGGCCGAAGCGCTCGCTGAATACGGGGTGAAATGCCTCGTGATCGCCTGCAACACGGTGTCGGCATTTGCCTTGCCGGCGATCCGCGAACACTCGGGCGCGGTGCCGGTCGTCGGGGTGATCGAACCGGGTGCCGAGGCCGCCTGCCGCGCATCCCGCTCCGGGCACATCGCCGTCATCGCCACCGAAGGCACCGTGCGGCGTGGCGCCTACCAGGCGGCGATCCTCAAGCTGCGCAGCCACGCGCGCGTCAGCGCGCAACCGGCGGCGCTCCTGGTCGCGCTCGCGGAAGAAGGGGTGTGCAACGGCGCGATTGCCGAGAGCATCGCGCGCTACTACCTCGCGCCGTTGTTCCGGGAGGATCTGCCCGGCTCACCTCCGGACACGCTGGTCCTCGGCTGTACGCACTTTCCGATGCTCGCCGACGCCATCCGTGCGGTTCTGCCGCCGCAGGTCGCGGTGGTGGATTCCGCAACGACCACCGCCGCGCAGGTGCACTCAGCGCTCGCGACAGCCGGCTTACTGAAGCCGGCGGGCACCGCAGCCGGTGCCGGGGCGCCCGCGGTGCGTTTCCTCGCCACCGATGACGCCGGGCGCTTCGCACGCGTGGGCAGCCGCTTTCTGCAGCGGCCGATCACTTCCGGCGAGGTCGAGCTCATCGACCTGTAGCCTGGGCCGATCAACAAAAAGCCGGGCAAGCCCGGCTTTCTGTTTTCGCGATCGACGGTTCCCGTGCTACTTCAGGAGCAGCTCCTGTCCCGTCCACGAACCGAGAATGCGCCGAATCTTGCCACGATCGGCGGCACTCTGATTGGACGCAGCCAACGAGCCTTCTACCTGTTTTGACACTTCATCCGCCGCAGCGGGCGCGCCATCCAGGGCCGCCCAGTTCTTGTAGGTAGTCACCAGGTAGATGTCCGGGTCATTTTCCCCGCGCGCCTGCACGGTGACGACCCGGTAGCTGACGATGTGACCGGCCTTTTTTGCGGCCTCCTGCTCGGCCTTCCAGGTGGTATCCAGATACTTCAGGTAGTCGTCGAAATGTCCGTATGCAGTGCGGATAGCGGCTACGTTGACGACCGGCCCTTGGGTGTACGCATGATCATCTGCGAGCGCCGCGGCGCTGGTAAATGCGAGGACAACACCGGCCACACACGCGGCGACTTTGTTTTTGACTAACATAGATTCCCCTGATGGTATTTTTCAAATTTGAGGGCGCCTTGTCCAGAATGAGCCTCCGCTCGCAGCAAAGCACGTCATGGGATCAAGGCGCGCAGATACTAGTCCAGTCCTTCAGACTTATCCAACACGTAAGGCAGGGGCAGGATCTGCGCCTCCACTACCAATGTGCCAGGGGCGGCGGCGCGCGCGTGCTCCGGGCTCGCTTGCGCCGCCACAATGAGCGGCGCCACCGCCAGAAACTCACAGCGGCCGTCCGCCGTCTGCACCGCCTCCACCACCCGGAAAACACGGCCGTCGGCCAGGGCGCCGGTGTCCCCGGTGTTGAGTGAGCATGGCCCGCGCGTCACGAAGCGCTGCGTGCGGCGCTTCACCCGCCCGCGGTAGTGCGCCCGCGCGATGACTTCCTGCCCGGTGTAACAGCCCTTGTCGAAGGCGATCGCACCGAGCGCATCGAGATTGAGCATCTGCGCGACGAACTGTTCCGAGGTTGCCGCGTACACCTGCGGTACGCCTGCGGCGATCTGCATTCGCCGCCAGTCCTGCGGTCCCGCGGCCGCGCACCCGGACGGCGGGGCCGCGGGTGCGGCGGACGGTGCAACGAGGAGCCAGCGCGGTGGTGCCTCCCCGACGCATACCACAAGAGTTTCCCCGGCGCGGGTCACCGCGCCGAGGGCCGCGGGCAGCGCGTGGGCCACCGGCGCGGCCGTGACGCCGGCGGCTGCGTCGGTGGCGGTCACGGCGGGAGTGACGCGCCAGCTGGCGGATTCTTCGGCCAGTGTGACCTTCGCGCGCAGAATGAACTTCGACAGGCGGCCGATGAGCGGCGCGATGAGCTCGCGGGGAAGAATCATGACGAGATCCCCGTCGGCGATCTGCACCAGCTGCAGCAGCGCTATGGTCCGCCCCTGCGGGTTGTGGTAGCCGGCGAGCAGCGAACGCGCAGGGGAAAGCAGCGACATGTCGTTGGACAGCTGGCCCTGGAGGAACTGCACCACGTCGGTGCCTCGCGCCCGCAGCACGCCCAGAGTGTCAGATGAGGCCGGATCGGATTCTGCGCGCATGGAGTTCAAGCTCGGGACAGTGAATTCTGGCAGACTAAATGGATATGCCGCGCACCGCTCGCAAGAGCCCGACGACAATTAAGTCATCGCCGATCGCTGCTCCAGCTGCCCACGCACCGCAGCCCATGCAGGAGTGCGCGCCTGCGCAGGCGCCGGCACGGCCGCAGGAGATTGGGGGTACCGGGGGCCCTGAGCCCACACGCTTTGGCGATTGGGAAAAGAACGGCCGCTGCATCGATTTTTAGTCTATGCCAACACGACCCTTATCACCCCATCTGTCGGTGTACAAGTTCAGGTACACCATGGTCACGTCCATCCTCAATCGCTTCACGGGGGCGGGGTTGTCCGTGGGTCTGTTGCTAATGGTGTACTGGCTGACCGCGGTCGCCGGCGGACCGGTTGCCCAAGCACGCGCCGCGCGGATCCTGTCGCTGCCGGTTGCGAAGCTCTTCTACGTGGGCCTCGTTATCGCTTTCAGCTATCACCTCATCGCCGGCATCCGCCACCTGGTGTGGGACACCGGCCGCGGACTCGAGAAGAGCCAGGCGCGCCGTAGCGCCTGGTGGGTCGCCGCCGCCAGCGTCGCGCTGATGCTCGTCATCATCTACTGCGCGTGGCTCGGCGGGGGGCACCCGCGATGAATATGCGCAGTCCGCTGGCCAGAGTGCTGGGCGCCGGCTCCGCCAGACAGGGCGTGCACCACTGGTGGTCGCAGCGCGTGACCTCGGTCGCGTTGGTGCCGTTGTCGATCTGGTTCCTGGTGTCGCTCTTGTCCTTGCCCTCATTTGATCATTGGGTCGTGAGCGCCTGGATGGCGCAGAGCTCGAGCGCGCTGCTCCTGATCCTGTTCGTGCTGGTCGCGGCGTGGCACTCGCAGCTCGGACTGCAGGTCATCGTCGAGGATTACGTGCACGCAGCCGGCGCCAGAATAGTCACGCTGGTCGCGATCACGTTCGCACACGTGCTGATCGCCGCCGCGGGCGTGCTGGCGGTGCTCAAGGTAGCGCTGCGGAGCGCGCAATGAGCTCCCCCGCATTCATCGACCATAGCTACGATGTAATCGTGGTCGGCGCCGGCGGGGCAGGGCTGCGCGCCACGCTCGGCCTTGCCGAGAGCGGCTTGTCCACGGCCTGCATAACCAAGCTCTTTCCGACCCGCAGTCACACGGTGGCGGCGCAGGGCGGTATCAGCGCGGCTCTCGGCAACATGGGCGAGGACGACTGGCGCTGGCACATGTACGACACCGTCAAGGGTTCGGACTGGCTCGGCGACCAGGACGCCATCGAGCTCATGTGCAAGGAAGCGCCGGCGGCAGTCATCGAGCTCGAACACTACGGCGTGCCGTTCTCGCGCACCGCAGCGGGGCTGATCTACCAGCGGCCGTTTGGCGGCATGACCACGCACTTCGGCAAGGGTATCGCGCAGCGCACCTGCGCGGCCGCGGATCGCACCGGCCACGCGATGCTGCACACGCTGTACCAGCAGTCCATCCGCCACGCCGCGACTTTCTTCGTCGAGTACTTCGCGATTGATCTGATCATGGAGGACGGAGTGTGCCGCGGGATCGTGGCGCTGGACCTGGCGGAAGGAACGCTGCATCGCTTCCGTGCGCACATGACCATCCTCGCGACCGGGGGCTACGGCCGCACCTACTTCTCGTGCACCTCGGCGCATTCGTGCACCGGTGATGGCAACGCGATGGTGCTGCGCGCCGGGCTGCCGCTGCAGGACATGGAGTTCGTGCAGTTTCATCCCACCGGTATTTACGGCGCCGGTTGCCTGATTACCGAGGGCGCGCGCGGTGAAGGCGGCTATCTCACCAACTCGCGCGGCGAGCGCTTCATGGAGCGCTACGCGCCAAACGCCAAGGATCTGGCCTCGCGCGATGTTGTCAGCCGCGCGATGACCGTGGAGGTCCGTGAAGGCCGCGGCGTCGGCGCAGAGAGCGACCACATTGATCTGCACCTCGAGCATCTCGGGCCGGCGGTCATCCACGAGCGCCTGCCCGGGATCGCCGAGACCGCGCGCATATTCGCCGGTGTCGATGTCACGCGTGAGCCGATCCCGGTGCAGCCGACGGTGCACTACAACATGGGCGGCATCCCCTGTAACTACCACGGCGAGGCGGTGCTCCCCAAGGACGGCAATCCCGACAGCGTGGTGGCGGGCCTGATGGCGGTCGGCGAAGCCGCCTGCGTGTCAGTGCACGGTGCTAACCGTCTGGGCAGCAATTCGCTCCTGGACCTGGTGATTTTCGGACGCGAGGCGGCGCGGCGCTGCGCGCAGATCGTGACTCCAGGCAGTGCCCACAAGCCGCTGGCGGCGGACGCCGGCACGGTGGCCCTCGAGCGCCTCGAGCGGTTGCGTACGGCCAATGGTACGCGCAGCACCGCGACCATCCGGCTGGAGATGCAAAAAGCGATGCAGCTGGATGCGGCGGTGTTTCGTACCAGCGAGACCCTCGCGCAGGGGATCGACAAGGTGGGTCAGACTTTCGCGTCCTTCGCCGATGTGCGCGTCATGGACCGCTCGCTCATCTGGAACTCTGATCTCATCGAGACCCTCGAGCTCGAGAACCTGCTGTTGCAGGCGACCGCGACCATTCACTCAGCTGCCAACCGCACCGAGAGCCGTGGCGCGCACGCGCGCGAGGATTTCCCAAAGCGCGATGATGTGAACTGGATGAAGCACACGCTGGTGTGGGTCGAAGGCCCGCGGCAGGCGCGCTTCGATTACCGCCCGGTGCACCTGAACACCATGACGAGCGACGTCGAGTCGATCCCACCCAAGACACGGACCTACTGATGGCCGAATTTCGCCTGCCCCGCAACTCGCGCATTGCCAGGGGCGTAACCCACGCCGCTGCCGCGGGCGCCACCCAGGTGCGCGCCGTGCGCATCTATCGCTTCAATCCCGACTCGGGCGAGAACCCGCGCCTCGACACCTTTGAGCTCGATACCAAAAGCTGCGGACCGATGGTGCTCGATGCCCTGATCCAGATCAAAGCCGCCACCGATTCTTCCCTGACGTTTCGGCGCTCCTGCCGCGAAGGCATCTGCGGTTCGTGTGCCATGAACATCAACGGCGTCAACCGCCTGGCGTGCACGACTCCCATGCAGGAGCTGCAGGGCGACATCCGCATTTATCCTTTGCCACATATGCCGGTGGTGAAGGACCTGGTGCCGGATCTCACACATTTCTATGCGCAGTACGCCGCCGTGAAGCCCTGGTTGCAGACCCGCACGCCGGCGCCGCCGGACCGCGAGCGGCTGCAGTCCAAGGAAGAGCAGGAAAAAATCGACCGGCCGGCGGCCTGCATCCTGTGCGCCTGCTGCTCGACCGCCTGCCCGAGCTACTGGTGGAACAGCGAGCGGTACCTGGGTCCGGCCGCGCTGCTCGCGGCCTATCGCTGGATCATCGACAGTCGCGATGAGGCGACCGGCGAGCGGCTCGATGAGCTGGAGGATCCCTTCCGGCTGTACCGATGCCACACCATCATGAACTGCACCGATGTCTGCCCGAAGGACCTGAACCCCGCCCGCGCCATCGCCGAGATCAAGAAGATGCTCGTGGAGCGCACCAGCTGAACGCGCTGCCCGCCGCGCCAGATCCCGGCGACGGGCGCCTGCTGTGGCATTGCCGCCGGGGCATGAAGGAACTCGACGTGGTTCTTGAGCGCTTTGTCCGCGCCAGCCTGCCGCACGCCTCCGGCGCCGAGCGGCACCTCCTGGCGCAGCTGCTGGCGCTGCCAGACCCTGAGCTCGCCGAATATCTCCTCGCGGGCACGCCGCCGCGAGCCGCGCCATTGGCTCCCCTGGTGGCCCGCATCCGGGCTTATGTCGATTGACGGACGCCGGAGCGCTATTCTGAACGATCTGCCTCGCGTTTAGGTCCCGCCGTGCTGAACTTTCCCCACAGGACGCAGTCTATCCAGCGCACGGCGCGGTGGCCCTCTGCCAGGGTGTAGGGGGCGCATTGGGGGCCGACGTAAGTGATCTGAGTCTGGTTCGCCGCGTACAGCGTGGCGACAAGGGGGCTTTCGATGCGCTGGTCCTCAAGTACCAGCACAAACTCGTGAAGCTGGTCATGCGCTACGTGCGCAACCCGGCGGAGGCCGAGGACATTGCCCAGGAGGCCTTCATCAAGGCTTACCGGGCCCTGCCGCAGTTTCGCGGGGACAGCGCCTTTTATACCTGGCTTTATCGGATTGCCATCAACACCGCCAAGAATGCGGTGGTTTCGCGTGACCGCAGTCCGGTTGAATATGATCTTGACCGCAAGAGCGAAGAATCCAATGACATGCAGGGCCGTATGAAGGATTCAGAGACCCCGGAAGCACTGGTGCTGACCGACGAGATCCGCTCGATCGTCAACACCGCCATTGACGCGTTGCCCGAGGACCTGCGCACCGCGATCGTGCTGCGCGAACTCGACGGCCTGTCGTATGAGGAAATCGCCGCCGCCATGGATTGCCCGGTCGGCACCGTTCGCTCGCGGATTTTTCGCGCCCGCGAGGCGATCGACCAGCGGCTGCGTGAAGTGTTTGAAGGCGGCCTGGGCCGCGCCGAGGAGCTGGGATGAACGAGGAACTCGATAGTCAGTTGTCGGCGATGTTCGACGACGAGCTGCCATCACAGGAGTGCGAGTTGCTGGCACGCCGGCTGTCACGCGACGAGATGTTGAAAGCCCGCTGGGGGCGCTACGCGGTGATCGGCGCGACCATACGCGCCGAGCGCGGCGTGCGTCTGAATGCTGCGCTGGCCGGCAAGGTGAACGCCGCCATCCTCGGTGAGCCGGCCCTGGGCGCAACCGCCACGGCACGGAGTGCCCCGAATACGGGTTGGCGCTGGCGCCAGGGTGTGGCCGGTTTTGCCGTCGCGGCGGGCGTCGCAGCCGTGTCGATTCTGTGGCTGCGGGGCCACGCACCGCTCGCGATCCCCGCGGTGGCTTCGCGGCTCGCGCCACCCTCGCAGGTTCTGGCGACGACGCGCGTCGTCGGCAGCAGCGCCGCGGGGCAGGCTGACAGCTACGTGGTCCCGCCGACGCCGGCCGGGCACCCGGTGGTGGTACCGGTGACCGAGCTTGCCAATTACGTCGTGGCGCACAGCGCGGTTTCCTCGCCGGTCGCTCGCCGCAATCTCCTGTCGGCGTTCATGACGAGTGAACCCGGTGCCGCCGGCACCGAGGAACCTCTGGAAGCCGCGCGCAGCAATGCGCAGTAGCGAGAAACTCGCCGTCGCGGCGCTCGCGTGTGCGCTCAGCGGCGCGGTACTGGCGGATGAGCCGGTAAAGCCGTCATCGGAAGCCTCCCAGCCGCAGCAGACACTACCGGAGACCTCCCGGTCGCAAAGAACATCGCCAGTAGACCCGCCTGCTCAGTGGCTCGAGCGCATGAACCATGCGCTGACGACGCGCAACTACGACGGTACGTTTTCGCACTGGCAGGGCGGCCGTGTGGAGATGCTGCGCATCATCCACCGCGTGCAGGACGGCACGGTGTCGGAGCGGCTCGCATCCCTGGACGGCTCGGGGCGCGAGTTCATCCGTACCGGTGCGAACCTCGCTTGCTATCTGCCCGACAAGCGCACCGTGGTGGTGGAGCAAAGGCCGCAGCGCGAATCGCTGGTGGGGTTTCCGGCTCTGAATGATGCGCAGTCGGCGAGCTACTACGACATTCGCGAGGTGGCGCGCACGCGCTTGAATCGCCGCGATACGCACGTGATCACGGTCGCGCCGCGGGATGAGTACCGCTATGGCTACCGCCTGTGGATCGATGACAGTACGGCGATGCCGCTGAAGACGCAGCTGTGCGATGCGCACGGACGGGTCATCGAGCAGGTGGTGTTCGCCAGCCTCACCTTGAGCCCGCACATCCCCGATTCCGCCTTCAAGCCTGACGTTTCGACCGAGGGCTACCAGTGGCTGCGTAACGGTGCGGACCCGCAAGGGGTGGTCGCAGCGGCTCCCGCGTGGCACGCGATGCGACTGCCGCCGGGGTTCCGGATGACGGTGCGCTGGGCGCAGCGAATGCCGGGGGCGGCCGGTCCGGTGGACCACCTCGTGTTCACCGACGGGGTGGCATCGGTGTCGGTGTTCGTCGAGCAGCAGTCACGCCCGGCCGCCGACCAGGGGGCGGTTGCCCAGGCGGCGACCGTCGGTTCCTCTTCTACCTTCTCGACAGTCGTGGATGGCCACAAGGTCACCGCGGTGGGCGAGGTGCCGCCTGACACGGTGCGGTTCATCGCCTCGCAGGTGAAGGCCCAGGAACAGCCGGCTGCCCTGCGGCGGCACTAGTCAATGAGAAAAAGTCGCCGGCGGCGCTTTTTCGGAGCTCGGCTGCGGTTCCGCCGGCAAAAGGCGCGACTTTTGCCGGCTGCTCATTGGCGGATTGTTGGGTCGGCGAGTCCGACGGGCCGCTAGGGATGTCGTCGGTAGCGGCGCAGCTGACAGTCGTGCACCGTCGCGACTGCGAGCTGTGTGATGAGATGCTGGCGGCACTGGCGCGGCTGAAAACGACCCTGCAGCTGCCTGCCATCGCGGTCGTCGATGTGGACGGGGATCCGGACCTCCGGCGCCGGCACGGCCTCGACGTGCCGGTCCTGCTGCTCGATGGCACGGTCGTTTGCCGTCACCGGCTCGACGAAAGCGAGCTGCGGCGGCTGTTACGCCACTCTTCGGTCGCTTAAAACAGAAATTTCCCTATAATTCGCCCGCCGCTTGACCCCTGGCGCGGCAGAAAAGCGACAGGTCTTACCCCGGTTCATGCGGCTCATACGTAACTTTTCCATTATCGCGCACGTCGACCACGGCAAATCGACCCTCGCCGACCGGCTCATTCAGCTGTGCGGGGGGCTTGCTGACCGGGAGATGCAGGCGCAGGTGCTCGATTCCATGGCGCTCGAGCGCGAGCGCGGGATCACCATCAAGGCGCAGAGCGTTACGCTCTACTACAACGCGCACGATGGGCAGCGCTACCAGCTCAACATGATCGACACGCCGGGGCACGTGGACTTCTCCTACGAGGTCTCACGCTCCCTGGCCGCCTGCGACGGCGCCCTGCTGGTGGTGGACGCTTCCCAGGGCGTTGAGGCGCAAAGCGTCGCCAACTGCAACACCGCCATCGAGCAGGGGCTGGAAGTGCTGCCGGTGATCAACAAGATCGATCTGCCGTCCGCGGACCCGGACCGGGTCATCCACCAGATCGAGGAGATCATCGGCATCGAGGCGAGTGATGCCACCAAGGTGAGCGCCAAGACCGGGGAGGGCGTTCCAGACCTCCTCGAGCAGCTCATCAGGCGCATTCCGGCGCCGCGCGGTGATCCGGAAGGTCCGCTGCAGGCGCTCATCATCGATTCCTGGTTCGACAACTATGTCGGGGTCGTGTCGCTGGTGCGGGTGATGAACGGCAGCCTGAAGACCGGCGAGAAAATCCGCGTGGTGTCCACCGGCAGGAGTCACGTGATCGACCGGCTCGGTCGCTTTACCCCCAAGCCGATCGTGGAGCGGGAACTTGCCGCCGGCGATGTCGGCTTCGTGGTGGCCGGCATCAAGGAGATCGACGGCGCCCCGGTGGGCGACACCATTACCCTTGAGAACCGCCCCGCGCCCTCGTTGCCGGGATTCAAGCAGATCAAGCCGCGCGTGTTCGCGGGCCTGTTTCCGGTCAACACCGACGACTACGAGAAGTTTCGCGACGCGCTGGCGAAACTGCGTCTCAACGATTCGGCCCTGCACTACGAACCGGAAGTCTCGGCGGCGCTCGGCTTCGGTTTCCGCTGCGGCTTCCTCGGTCTCCTGCACATGGACATAGTGCAGGAGCGGCTCGAGCGCGAGTACCAGCTCACCCTCGTCACCGGCGCCCCCACGGTGGTTTACGAGGTGCTGCGCACCGACGGCAAGGTCGAGTACGTTGATAACCCGGCGAAGCTGCCGGCGGTGAACGACATCGACGAGATCCGCGAGCCGATCATCATCGCCAACATCCTGGTGCCGCCCGAACACGTCGGCGCGGTGCTGAAGCTGTGCAACGACAAGCGCGGCACCCAGAAAAAAATGCTCTACCTCGGCAACCAGGTGTCGCTGCAGTACGAGCTGCCGCTCGCGGAAGTCGTGCTCGACTTCTTCGACCGGCTGAAATCCTCGAGTCGCGGTTATGCCTCCTTCGATTACGAATTCAGCCACTTTTCCGCAGCCCCACTCGTTAAACTCGACATCCTCATCAACGACGATCCGGTGGACGCGCTGTCAAGCATCGTGCACCGCGAAAATGCCTACCAGCACGGCCGCGAACTGGTCGACAAGATGCAGGAGCTGATTCCGCGCCAGATGTTTGAAGTGGCGGTGCAGGCAGCCATCGGCAGCGCGGTGATCGCGCGCGCCTCGGTGAAGGCCTTGCGCAAGAACGTGCTCGCCAAGTGCTATGGCGGCGACATCAGCCGCAAGCGCAAGCTCCTCGAGAAGCAAAAGGAGGGCAAGAAGCGCATGAAACAGCTCGGGCATGTGGAAATTCCGCAGGAGGCGTTTCTGGCCGTCCTGCAGGTCGGACGAAAACACTAGCGGCGAAAGTCACGAAGGCCCCCCATGTTGCAGACCCTGATGCCCATCATTGTTCTTCTGTCCTGGCTCGCGCTGCCGGTGACGCTTGTCTGCGTCGTCGATGACTGGTTCCTGCGCCCGCGGCGGGCGCTGCGATCCGTTGCCGGGGATGTGCAGGACACACCGCTCATGAAGGCGCTGTACGCGAGTCTCGTGGTGCTGATTGGCGCCGCGGTGCTGCGCCTCCTGCTCGCAGAGAAACTCGATTTCAGCGCCGTGCTGCTGTTGATCACGCTCATCACCGGTGTCGTGTGGGGACTGGACATCCTGTTGCTCGCGCCACAGCGCGCCGCCGCCGCGCGCGCCGCGGGCCGGGATCCGGCGCTGGTGAGCGAGCCGGGTACGGTCGACTATGCACGCAGCTTCTTCCCCGTGGCGCTGGTGGTACTGGTGCTGCGCTGCTTCATATTCGAGCCATTCCGGATCCCGTCCGACTCCATGATGCCCACGCTCCTGGATGGGGACTTCATCATAGTGAACAAGTACGACTACGGCCTGCGGCTGCCGGTGATCAACCGCAAGATCATCGCGGTCGGGGAGCCGCAGCGCGGCGATGTGGTGGTATTTCGCTGGCCGGTCGACCCATCCGTGAACTTCATCAAGCGCCTGGTCGGGCTGCCGGGGGATCATGTCGAGGTGCGCGACAACCACATCACCGTCAACGGCAAGCCGGTGGCCGACGTCGATGCCGGCAAGTTCAACGACGGCTGTTACGTGAACTTTGCGCTCGCCACAGAACGCCTCGGCAACCACGACCACCAGGCCATGTTTTGCCCGGTCGCGATCGACCACCAGCCGGTGCTGCAGGGGTGCAACCGCAGCGGCGTGCGCGGCTTTGTGTGCGGCGATGAAGATGCTCCGGGGGAGCGCCGCGTGCCTTTGTTTGTCGGCGACGTGCCGGCGGGGCAATATCTGATGATGGGCGACAACCGCGACAACAGCGACGACGGCCGGTCGTGGGGTTATGTTCCGGAGGAAAACCTGGTCGGCAAGGCGACCCGGATCTGGTTCAATTGGGACCTGCACCGTTCGGGCGGTCCGCTCTGGAAGCGGATCGGCACCGCCATTCCCTAGAAAGTACGGCTCACCAACGCCAAGGGGTTGCAAGTCAATGCGTAACAGACAACGCGGTGTCACGGCGATCGGCTGGCTGTTTCTGCTGACGCCAATCGCGATTCTGGGATATGCGGGCGTCCGCCTCGCGCCCCTGTACCTGAACTACATGAAGATCACGCGGGCGCTCGACCAGGTTGCGAGTGACTACAAGGACGGCGGCGGCGATCCAACGTCCATCCGTACCACGGTCGACAAGCACTTCGAGATCGACATGGTGGATTACCCGACCATCAAGGACCTGAAAATCACGCGTGACGGAGCGGGCTGGCTGGTGGAGATGGCCTACGATGACGAGGCGCCCCTGTTTTCCAACATTTCGCTGCACGTGAGCTTCGACAAGACGGTGCGCACGGGTGGTGCCGGCGGCGGCGGTTAGCCCCTCGGGGCCGCCTTGACGAGCGCCGACTGGCCAGCGCGCTGGCTAAGCGAGCGCCTGGGCTATGCGCCGCGCGACCCGGCGCTGTTTCGTGCCGCGCTGACCCATCGCAGCGCCTCGGGTCCCAACAATGAGCGGCTCGAGTTCCTCGGCGATGCGGTCCTCAACCTCGTGGTTGCCCGGCACCTGTACGGGTGCTTTCCGGACGCCGCGGAAGGGGATTTGAGCCGCTTGCGCTCGCGGGTGGTGAGCCGCGAGCCCCTCGCCGAGGTCGCCGCCTCCCTGGATGTCGGCGACATCCTGCAGCTGGGGACCGGGGAGCTCAAAAGCGGAGGGTTCCGGCGCCAGTCGATCCTGGCGGACGCGCTGGAAGCGGTGTTCGGGGCGATCTACCTCGACGGCGGGTTCGAGGCGGCAGCAGGCGTGATCGTGCAGTTGTTCAGCGCGCGCATTGCCGCGCTGCCGGAGCCGGAGGCGCTCAAGGACCCGAAGACCCGCTTGCAGGAATACCTGCAGTCGCGCAGCCTCACCGTGCCGCATTACGCTGTGCTTGGCGTCGAGGGTGAGGATCATGCGCAGACCTTTGAGGTGAGTTGCGAAGTCCCGGCACTTGCGCTGATCGTGCGTGGCCGTGGTTCCAGCCGCCGCCGCGCCGAGCAACAGGCCGCCGAGCGTATGCTCACGAAGATCAAGACCTAAGGCCCAGCAGGACAGATCATTTTGACCGCGACACCGGCGCCACAATTTCGCAGCGGATTTGCCGCACTCGTCGGACGACCGAACGTGGGCAAGTCCACGCTCCTGAACGCGCTCGTCGGCCAGAAACTCTCCATCGTGACTCCGCGGCCACAGACCACGCGCCACCGCATCCTCGGGGTGCTGACCGAGGCCGACGCCCAGATCGCGTTTGTCGATACCCCGGGGCTGCACCGGGCGGCGAGCCGGGCGCTCAACAAGGCCATGAACCGCACCGCCGCCGCCGCGCTCGATGCGGCAGACGTGGTGGTACTGGTGGTGGAGGCCGGTCACTGGACGGCCGAGGATGAGCTGGTCCTCGAGCGCATCGCGCGCACCGGACACGCGGCCATCGCGGTGGCGAACAAGATCGATCGGGTGCGGCCGCGCGAGAACCTGCTGCCGTACCTGGCTGAGCTCGCGGCGCGCCACCCGTTTCGCGCCATCGTGCCGGTGTCAGCGCTGAAGGAAGACAACATCGGCGCCTTGCGGCGCACCATCGCCGCGGAGCTGCCGGTTTCCCCGGCCCTGTTCCCGGATGGCGAACTCACCGACCGCGGCCTGTCGTTCCGGATCGCGGAGATGATCCGCGAGAAGCTCACCCTGGAGCTGAATCAGGAGGTGCCCTACGGTATCGCCGTGGAGGTGGAGCAAATGGCCGAGGTGGACGGACAGCTCACCGTGGACGCCGCGATATGGGTCGACCGCGAGGGCCAAAAGCCGATCGTGATCGGGCCCAAGGGCGAGCGCCTGAAGCGCGTCGGTCGCTCGGCGCGGCTGGCACTCAACGGAATCCTCGGCAAGCGCCTGCACCTGAACCTGTGGGTCAAGGTGCGCGAGAACTGGGCGGACAACGCCCGGGCCCTGCAGGAGCTGGGACTCGAATGACGCGCAGCCCGCACCGTGTACAGCTCACCACGGGCTACCTCCTGCATCATCATCCCTGGCGCGACAGCAGCCGGATTCTGGAGGTCTTCACCCGCGAGCATGGACGGCTGACGGTATTTGCACGCGGCGTGCGCGGACCTTCCGCGCGACTCGCACCCGTGCTGCAGTCCTTTCAGCTGCTGCTCTTGTCATGGAGCGGCCGCGGCGAGGCGCCGCAGCTCACCGGCGCTGAGCGTGCCCACACTTGCGCGGTTTTGCCGCGTGAGTGCCTGCTGGCGTGCTTCTACCTGAATGAGCTGCTCATGCGGCTGACGACGCGGCACGATCCGCTGCCGGAGCTGTTCGACAACTATCATGCGACGCTCGAGGCACTGCGCGGCGGCGCGCCGCTCGCGCCGGCGCTGCGGGTGTTCGAGAAACGCCTGCTGGAGCTGCTCGGCTACGCCTTGAATCTCGCCACCGAGGCGCACTCGGGCGCGCCCCTTGCACCCCACGGCTGGTACCAGTTTCGCCCCGCACTCGGCTTCGTGGCGGTCCCCAGGGAAACCGCCGGCGCGCTCGCCGGAGATTCCCTCGTGAACCTCGCGCAGGAAAACTTGAGCGGTGCGCGCGTCCTCGAGGATGCGCGGCGCGTGTTGCAGGCGGCACTCGGGGTATGCCTTGAGGGGCGGCCCTTAAGCACGCGCGCGGTGGCAAAATCAGTACTGCGAAAGGCGGCACGATGATGAGTGCGGGTATCGCTCTCGGGGTGAACATCGATCACGTAGCGACCCTGCGCCAGGCGCGCGGCGGGCGTCTCCCGGATCCGGTGCACGCGGCGCTCGCGGTGGAGACCGCCGGCGCCGACAGCATCACCCTGCACCTGCGCGAGGATCGCCGTCACATCCAGGATCACGATGTGCGTGCGCTGCGGGATCGGTTGCAGACGCGGATGAATCTTGAGCTGGCGTTGACCGAGGAGATGCTGGCCATTGCTACTGAGGTGCGGCCGGCGGACTGTTGCCTGGTGCCCGAGCACCGCCAGGAGATCACCACTGAGGGTGGTCTGGATGTCGCCGGTCAGACAGCGCGCGTACGCGATGCGGTGACGAGGCTGAAGTCGCAGGCTATCCGCGTCGCGCTCTTTGTTGATCCTGACCCGGGACAGATCGAGGCGGCAGCGCGCGCGGGCGCGCCCGTGGTCGAACTGCACACCGGCGCCTGGGCTGAGGCCCTGGGCACGCACCGGGCGGGCGAACTTGAACGGCTGCGCAGCTGTGCGCGCCTGGCCTCGGGTCTGGGGCTGGTCGTGCACGCCGGCCACGGGCTGAACTATCACAACGTGCAGCCGGTGGCCGCCATCGGCGAGATCGTCGAACTCAATATTGGACACGCCCTGATTTCCCACGCGCTGTTCGTGGGCCTCCCCAATGCGGTGCGCGAAATGCAGGCGCTGATGCGCGCGGCGCGCGCATGATCTTCGGTATCGGTGTGGATGTGCTGGAGACACGGCGCATCGCCGCGACCCTCGAGCGCTTCGGCGCCCGCTTCATCGAGCACCTGCTGCTGCCGGCGGAGCAGGAGCAGCTGAAAAAAACGGCGCGCCCCGAGCGTTTCGTCGCCATGCGCTTCGCCGCCAAGGAGGCGATCGTCAAGGCCATGGGGACCGGGTTTTCGCACGGCGTATGGATTCGCGACGTGGGCGTGGTGCAAAACTCCTGGGGCAAGCCCGAAGTGGTGTATTCCGAGCGCGGTGAGCGCGTGCGCGCGGGCCTGGGGGTGGGCGACGGGCACGTGACACTGACCGATGAGGCGGGGCTCGTGGTTGCAGTCGCGGTGCTCATGAAGGCGCAATGAACACCCTCGTGTTTGATATCGAAACGGTGCCGGACGTGGAGTTCGGCCGGCGCCTGTACGGGCTCGAGGGGCTTAGCGACGCACAGGTTGCGAAAGCCATGTTCGCCCTGCGCCGCCAGGATACCGGCGGGGATTTCCTGCCGGTGGAGCAGCACCGCGTGGTCGCCATTTCCTGTGCACTGCGCAGCCGCGAGGGCCTGACGCTGTGGAGCCTGGGCGACCCGGGCACCCCGGAAGGGGATCTGGTGCAGCGATTCTTTGACGGCATCGAGAAATTTTCTCCGGACCTGGTGTCCTGGAACGGCTCCGGATTTGACCTGCCGACGCTGACCTATCGTGCGCTGCGTGCCGGCGTGCGGGCGCCGCGCTTCTGGGAGACCGGGGACGAGGACACCGCTTTCCGCTTCAACAACTACCTCAACCGCTACCACGCGCGACATACAGATCTCATGGACGTTTTGTCGGGGTTTCAGAGCCGCGGACGCGTGTCGCTGGCGAACATGGCGTGCCTCCTGGGGCTGCCCGGCAAGCTCGGCTTCGACGGCAGCCAGGTCTGGGATGCGTTTCAGGCGGGTGAGATCGAGGGCATTCGGCGCTACTGCGAGACCGACGTACTCAACACCTGGCTCATCTACCTGCGGTTTGAACTGTTGCGCGGACGGATGTCGCAGGCCGAGCACACCGAGGAACTCGAGCTGGTGACGACTCTGCTGCGCGCTGGCAAGGAGCCGCACTACGCGCAATTTCTTGCCGCCTGGGAGCGCCCCTCGTGAACGCCGCCGCGGCTGCGGATGCCGCGGGGGAACTTGCCACCGTGGACGGCCTCACGCATGAGGGTGAGGGCGTAGTGCACGGGGGCAAGACGGTGTTCGTCGCCGGGGCACTGCCGGGTGAGCGCATTCGCCTGCGGCGCACCCGCCGCCACCGGCAGCACGATGACGGTGTGCTCCTTGAGGTACTGGAGCCCTCGTCCGTGCGAGTCGTCCCACGGTGCGTGCACTACGGGCTGTGCGGCGGCTGCGTGCTGCAGCATCTCGCGCCCGAGGCGCAGCTGGCCGCGAAGGAGCAGGAACTCAAGGACACCCTCGAGCGCGTCGCGAAGGTCACACCGCGTCGCTGGCTGCCGCCGCTCGCGGGCCCGTCGTGGGGCTACCGCCGGCGCGCGCGGCTGGGTGCGAAGTTCGTGCGCAAGAAGGATTGCGTGGTGGTGGGATTTCGGGAGCGCGCCGCACCGTACGTCGCGCAGCTGCGCGGCTGCGAGGTGCTCAAACCGCCCGCCGGGGAGCTGATCGCCCCGCTGGCGTCGATGCTGACTGGCCTCAGCATCCGCGAGCATGTGCCGCAGATCGAGGTCGCGGTCGCCGACAACGTGACCGCGCTGGTGCTGCGTGTCCTGAAGACACCGCCCCTTGAGGACCTTGAGCAGCTGGCGGCATTTGCCGCGGCGCAGCGCGTGCGCCTCTACCTGCAGCCAGGCGGCCTGGATTCGGTGCAGGTGCTGGGCCCGCCGGGGGAGCCGCTGCGCTACGGGCTGCCGCGTTTTGACCTGCAGATCGAATTCGAGCCGACCGATTTCATCCAGGTCAACGGTGCCATCAACGAGGCGCTCGTTGCCCGGGCGATTGAGTTGCTCGAACCTGACGCGCATTCGCGGGTGCTCGATCTTTTCTGCGGTCTGGGCAACTTCACACTGGCGCTGGCGCGGCGGGCCGCGCACGTTGTCGGCGTTGAGGGTGAGGCAACACTCATCGAGCGTGCCCGCGGCAACGCCCAGCGCAACGGCCTCGCCAACACCGAGTTCCATGTCGGCAACCTCGCCGTGGCGCCGGCGCCGTCGGGCCCCGCGTGGTTGAGGCAGTCTTACAGCCATGTGCTGCTTGACCCGCCGCGTACCGGCGCCCGCGAGGTGTTGGCGGCAGTGGCGGCCCTCGCGCCGCAGCGGCTGTTGTATATTTCGTGTCACCCGGGGAGCCTGGCCCGGGACCTGGGGGTGTTGGTGCACGAGTATGGCTTTACTCTGGAGGCGGCCGGCGCGGTCGACATGTTTCCACATACCGCGCACATGGAGTCGCTGGCGCTGTTGTCGGGCCCGGCACACCCGGCAGCTGGTGCATGAGTCTCGGGCCTTTGATGATCGACCTCGCGGGACCGACGGTCACTGCCGAGGAACGCGAGCTGCTGGCGCATCCCCTGGTCGGCGGGGTAATCCTCTTCACCCGCAACTACGCAGGTCCGGATGAACTCACGGCGCTGGTGCGCGCCATTCACGCCGCCCGTACACCCGCGCTCATCGTCGCCGTGGACCAGGAGGGCGGCCGCGTGCAGCGCTTTCGCCCGGGGTTCTCGGCGCTGCCACCCGCGCGCCGCATCGGCCATGAGTTCGATCTCAACTCCCGCGCGGGACTTAACCTCGCACGTGTGCTCGGGTGGCTGATGGCCGCCGAGCTGCGCGCCCACGGGGTAGACATCTCGTTCGCGCCCTGCGTGGATCTTGACTACGGTCTGAGCGAAGTAGTCGGCGATCGGGCGTTTCATGCGGCATCCGATGCCGTCGGTCAGCTGGCCGTAGCCTGGATGCATGGCATGCGCGATGCCGGCATGGCGGCGACTGCCAAACACTTCCCGGGCCACGGCGCTGTGGTGGCTGATTCGCACCTGACGCTACCGGTCGACCGCCGCTTCCTGGCCGACCTCGCCCCTGACCTGGGCCCCTACCGCCGGCTCATCGCCAACGGCCTGCCGGCCATAATGGCCGCCCATGTGTTGTTTCCGGCCGTGGATCCGGCCCCGGCAAGCCTCTCCGGGCGCTGGATTCGAGACGTGCTGCGCGGAGACCTTATGTTCCAGGGGGTAGTGTTTGCGGATGATCTGTCCATGGGAGGAGCCGCCGCAGCCTACGGGGACGTGGTCACCCGTGCGCGCCAGGCCCTGTCGGCGGGCTGCGACATGCTGCCGGTCTGCAACAATCGCGCGAGCGTCATCGAGCTGCTCGAGCACCTGGACGTCGAGCCGCAGCCGGCCTCCAGCATGCGCCTGGTGCGGCTGCACGGACGCGCCAGCCCCGATCGCGCCCAGCTCGAGGCCAGCGGCGAATGGCTGCGGGCGCGCGAACTGCTCGCGCAAAGCGCAGCGCCGCCGGCGCTGACACTGGATGCGGAAATCCACACGTGAACAACTGGTCGGCGGAAGCCTGGCGGAGTCTGGTTGAGAGTGCTCCCGAAGGCATCGTGATCTGCGATGCCACGGCGGCCGATTGCCCGGCGTTGTTCGCAAACGCCGCCTTTGCGCAGATGTGCGGTTATCCGGTCGCCGCGCTCCTGGGTTCCAACCTGCGCATCCTGCAGGGCAGTGACCGCGACCAGGACGCGCGCGCGCGGCTGCGTGAAGCGGTGGCAAAGGGCGAACCGGCGCGCGTGCTGGTGCGCAACTACCGTCCCGACGGCTCACTGTTCTGGAACGAAACGCTCATCCAGCCGGTGCGCGACGCCGCCGGCACGCTCACGCATTTCATCGGTTACCACCGTGACGCGGGCGGACGGATGAAGTCCGCCGAGCGCGCGCCGGCCGGACTGCCCTCGTGGCTGCGCGAGGACCGCCTCACGGGATTGCATTCACGGGCGTATTTCGAGGAACTCCTGCACCGCGACTGGTCGGTGGCGCAGCGTGACTCGCACGAAATCGGGCTTGCTCTGTTTGATATCGACGATCTTGGCGCCTACAACGAGAAATTCGACCGCGCGGCCGGCGATGCGTGCATCCGCCGCGTAGCGCGCGTGGTCGGGGGTTCGTATCGGCGTGGCGGGGACCTCGTGGGACGCTGGGAGGGCGGCACTTTCGCG